>JAYWBS010000080.1:0-6069 GCA_043781295.1 Polaromonas sp. | reverse complement strand
TGCCTTGCGGTTTACCAAGTTGGTAGTGCAGGCCGCGCAACACGCCTTTTTCTGAGCGACTGTGGTTGTCCTGGACAAAATTGAAATCGGTACCCGTCGCCGTATTGAAAGCACGCTGGTTAAAACTTTCAAAAAAGAAACCCCGGGAGTCACCAAACACTTTGGGCTCAACAATCAGAACATCTGCGATAGCAGTGGCAGTTACTTTCATGCCTGGCCTTTTTCTCTGAGCAGGCGCAGCAGATATTGGCCATAGCCATTCTTGGCAAGCGGCTCTGCAAGCTTGGCAAGTTGCGCATCATCAATAAAACCACTGCGCCAGGCGATTTCTTCCAGGCAGGCGATTTTTAAACCCTGCCTGTGCTCCAGTGTGGCAATGAACTGCCCTGCTTCCAGCAGGCTGTCATGCGTGCCGGTGTCCAGCCAGGCGTAGCCGCGCTGCATGATTTGCACATTGAGCTGGCTGCGCTCCAGATAGACCTGATTGACGGCTGTGATTTCAAGCTCCCCACGGGCGCTGGGCTTGATGGATTTGGCAATCTCTACCACCTGTGCATCGTAAAAATAAAGGCCCGTCACCGCATAGTTGCTCTTGGGCGCAACGGGCTTTTCTTCAATGCTGCTGGCTTTGCCCATTGCGTCAAACGCCACTACGCCATAGCGCTCGGGGTCTTGCACGTGGTAAGCAAATACGGTTGCTCCCACCTCGCTGGCATCTGCCTGCTTGAGCAGCGTTTGCAGGTCGTGCCCATAAAAAATATTGTCACCCAGCACCAGTGCGCTGGGTGCGCCCGCCAAAAACCTCTCCCCAATGATGAAGGCCTGCGCCAAGCCATCGGGGCTGGGTTGCACCGCGTATTGCAGTTGCATGCCCCACTGGGACCCATCGCCAAGAAGCTGCTCAAAGCGCGGCGTATCCTGCGGCGTGCTGATGATCAACACCTCACGGATACCCGCCACCATCAAGGTGCTGAGCGGGTAATACACCATGGGCTTGTCGTAAACAGGCAGTAGCTGCTTGCTGATGGCCAATGTGGCCGGGTGCAGGCGCGTGCCAGAGCCACCGGCGAGGATGATGCCTTTGCGAGGCGTAGGTAAAGAAGTCATTGAGATTTGGTTTGAGATTCAGCCAGCATGCGCGCCACGCCCTGCTGCCAGGGCGCCAGTTGCAATCCGAAAGTGTCCCTGAGTTTATCCGTGTTCAGGCGCGAGTTACGCGGGCGCACCGCAGCCGTCGGGAACGCGCTGGTGGCAACTGGTTCAATTTTATTGGCTATTATTTTTATAGCTGCTTGCACCCGTATTGATTGGGTTATGACGTATTTTGCATAGTCAAACCAGGTGGTTTCACCGCCTGCGGCCAGGTGATACAGCCCGGAATCGCCAGGTTTGCGTTGCGCTTGTACGATGGCGTGCGCGGTCACGTCGGCCAGCATATCTGCCCCGGTGGGCGCGCCAAACTGATCGTCAATCACCGTGAGTGTTTCACGCTCCTGCGCCAGGCGCAGCATGGTTTTGGCAAAGTTGCCCCCGCGCGCCGCATACACCCAACTGGTACGAAAGATGAGGTACTTGGCGCACTGGCTGACGATACGCCGCTCGCCTTCGAGCTTGGTACGGCCATACACATTGAGTGGCCCTGTGGGGTCAGTTTCAACCCAGGGCTTGCTGCCACTGCCGTCAAACACATAGTCTGTTGAGTAATGCACCAGCCACGCCCCTGCGGCGTGAGCAGCTTCGGCCAGAACGCCGGGGGCTGCGACGTTGACGATCTGCGCAGTTTCAACATCGCTTTCAGCCTTGTCTACCGCGGTGTAGGCCGCTGCGTTGACGATGACATCAGGGGCGAGCCGCCTCACGGCCTCGGCAATACCGTTCAGGTCAGTCAGGTCGCCACACAGTTCGGTACTGTGACGGTCCAGCGCAATCAGCTCACCCAGCAGGCTCAGGCTGCGCTGCAACTCCCAGCCTACCTGACCATTGGCACCGAACAACAGAATCTTCATGAATGTTGGATGTTCAGTCCGGCTTGATGGTGGTGCGTTTGCCGTTCAGAGGTTCTATCCAAACCTCTTTGGCACCCGCCTTTAAATACAAGCCAGCCTTCATGTGCATTTCGGCCCAGGTGTTGCTGGGGGACATGATTTCGACGCACACCTCAGGCGCTTGCGGGTAAGGTGTTTGCGTGCCAAATTGGGCATACAGCGCATTTGATATCCAAGCCACATCCGCCACACGCACCCCATCGTCGGTTTGTATGCTGCATTCGGCAATAACGACACCGCCGCGCTTTTTACGCAGCTCACCAGAAATTTCAACCTGCCGCTGTCCGTGCAGATTCGATGCCGGACTCATTTCAACCTTGCCCCACTTGCTCAGCTCAATTTTGAAAGGGAGATTTTGCAGATAGGGGCTGTCTATCACTTCCTGCCAAGTCATTGCCATGCGATGCTCCTGATTGCTATAGGTCGAAAAATAATCATACCTTGGCGTACTGTTTAGTCACCCATTCACGATAACTGCCGTTTTGCACATTCGATACCCAATCCGCATTGCCCAGATACCAAGCCACCGTTTTACGAATACCGGTCTCAAAGGTCTCTAGTGGCCGCCAGCCCAGTTCACGTTCAATTTTGCTGGCGTCAATTGCATAGCGCCTGTCGTGGCCTGGGCGATCCTTCACATAGGTAATTTGCGACTGGTAGCTGCCACCATCGGCTTTGGGACGCAACTCATCCAGCAACTGGCACAGGGTATGAACAATGTCAAGGTTAGGCTTTTCATTCCAGCCGCCGACGTTGTAGACCTCACCCAGCCTGCCACGCGCCAACACCTCGCGTATGGCGCTGCAATGGTCTTTCACATACAGCCAGTCACGAATTTGTTGACCATCACCATACACGGGCAAAGGCTTGCCCGCCAATGCGTTGACGATCATCAGGGGAATCAGTTTTTCAGGGAAATGGTAGGGGCCGTAGTTGTTGCTGCAATTGGTGGTGAGTACCGGCAGTCCATAGGTGTGATGGTACGAACGCACCAGGTGGTCACTGGCCGCTTTGCTGGCTGAATACGGGCTGTTAGGGGCGTAGGCGTGCGTCTCAGAAAAGGCGGCATCGCCTAAACCCAGCGAGCCATACACCTCGTCGGTTGACACGTGTAAAAAGCGAAAGCTGGCATTGGCATCGCCCGGCAAACTGCCCCAATAGGCCCGTACCGCTTCCAGCAGATGAAAGGTGCCCACGATGTTGGTTTGAATGAAATCTTCAGGCCCGTGAATCGAGCGGTCTACGTGCGACTCCGCCGCGAAGTTGATCACGGCGCGTGGTTGATGCGTTGCAAGCAGCTGTGCGGTGAGTACTGAATCACCGATGTCGCCCTTGACGAATACATGACGGCTATCGCTTGCCACCGATGACAGGTTTTCAAGATTGCCCGCGTAGGTCAGCTTGTCAAGGTTAACGACAGGTTCTTGTGACTGAGCCAGCCAGTCCAATACGAAGTTCGATCCGATAAAACCAGCACCGCCAGTCACCAAAAGCATGAGAGTCCTTGTAGGCAGCACCAATAGGCTACCTGCAAATTATCCCATGCGGGACAAGGATCAGAAATGAATACCGCGCATCATCTCAGCCATGGCTGCTGCCTCCGCTGACAAGCCCGGTTTGGCGCCATTTTCACCTTTGACACCTTTTGCTGCCGAGCTGTCAGGGAACATTCTGAACGTGGTGTTCATCATGATCTGCGTTACGCGCGGTGCAACCGCGTGCAGCAAAGCCACCGTGGTACCCAGACGGGTCGCCACGCGTGTTGGCTTGTTGATGCACGACTGAACCACCATGTCAGCGGCCACGTCTGGGTCCAGCAGCGGCATGTTTTCGTAAATTTTGGTGGGTGCCGTCATAGGGGTACGCACCAGCGGCATATTGACGGTGGTAAACGTGATGCCCTGGTCTTGAAACTCGCTGGCAGCACAGGCTGTCCAGGCGTCAAGTGCAGCCTTGGATGCCACGTAAGCTGAAAAGCGCGGCGCATTGACCAGTACGCTGATGGAGCTCAAATTCACCACATGACCTTTGCGCTTGGCCACCATGCCGGGCAGCAAGCCCATCGTCACGCGCAGCGAGCCAAAGTAGTTTAGCTGCATGGTGCGCTCATAGTCATGAAAGCGGTCGTAACTCGCTTCAATCGCGCGGCGGATGGACCGGCCTGCGTTGTTGATCAAAAAGTCAATGCCGCCATGAACTTCTTCCAGCGTTTTGACGAATTCTGCGCAGCTTGCGGCATCAGAAATGTCCACCGAGTAGGTGAACACTTTCGCATCTACGCCTGAAGACTTGGCGAAAGCCATGATTTCTTTTTTGGCTTCGGCAAGCTTGTCTTCCCCGCGCCCGCAAATGATGGTGATGGCGCCAGCTTCGGCAAACTTGCAGGATGCCGACAAGCCAATGCCCGACGAACCGCCGGTGACCAGCACCACCTTGCCGCCAACCGTGCCTTTGAGCGAGCGATCAATGTGCAAGGCAGGGTCCAGGTGGCGCTCCCAGTAGTCCCACAAACGCCAGGCGTAGTCACGCAGATTCGGGCATGCAATGTTCGAGCCCTTCAACGCTGCCGTCATGTCGCGGCTGTCAAAGCGCGTTGGGTAGTTGATGAAGGTCATCATGGCCTCGGGCACACCCAGGTCCTTCATGACGGCAGAGCGAATGCGGCGTACCGGGGCCAGCGCCATCAGGCCCTTCTTGACGCTCTTCGGAATGAAACCCAGCAGCGCTGCGTTGATGAACAGGTTCATCTTGGGCGCATGCGCGGCTTTGCTGAAAATGTCCAGCACATCACCCACGCGGTAGCCCACCGGGTCGACCAGGTGGAAGCACTTTTTGGTCACGTTGGTCTGGTGGCTGATGTGGTCCAGCGCATCAACCACAAAGTCAACCGGCACGATGTTGACGCGCCCACCTTCCAGGCCCACAGAGGGCATCCACGGCGGCAGCAACTGGCGCATGCGCTGAATCAGTTTGAAGAAGTAATACGGGCCGTCAATCTTGTCCATCTCACCCGTGGTGCTGTCGCCCACCACCATCGCGGGGCGGAAGACTGTCCACGGCACTTTGCATTCTTTACGGACGATTTTTTCGCTCTCGTGCTTGGTTCTGAAGTACGGGTGCTCGTAGTTTTCAGCCTCTTCAAACATGTCTTCACGGAACACGCCTTCATACAGGCCTGCCGCCGCAATCGACGACACATGATGAAAATGACCGGCATCAATCGCCTTGGCAAACTCGACCGTATTGCGCGTACCGTCGATGTTGACGGCAATCTGGCTGTCTTCATCGGCACCCAGGTCATACACCGCCGCCAGATGGTAAAAATGACCCACCTGGCCTTTGAGCTTTTTAATGTCTTCAGCACTGACGCCGAGCTTCTTGGTCGTCAAGTCACCATGCACAGCCACAGCACGCGCGGCGCTCACGCCCCAATACTCACGCAAGGCAGCGGCTTTACCTGCGCTTTCTTGTCGCAACAAGAAATGCACAACGCTGCCTTTTCGCTCCAGGAGTTTTTTAACCAGGCGTTTGCCGATGAAGCCTGTGGCTCCGGTGACGAAATAATGCATCTTGAGTTTCCTTGTGTGGGTAGCCGCAAACCGTTAGAGCGTGATTCTTGCCTGAATCGCGGGTTTTCCTATTCAGCGAAAACCCGCGCTAAAACAGTCGGTTGTGTGCAATAGACAGCGCACCCTATTTTTCTAGGAGCACGAACCTACTTAATCAGCAGCTTGGCATTTACATTAATACACATCAACGATTCAGATTAACGGAGCACCCCATGGTCAAAAAACTGCAGAAAATGAGCGCCGACAAGGCTGCAACCCCACATCTGGCAAGCGCCGTCAAGGAGTCAGCCCAGCAGATCTGGCTGGCGGGCTTGGGCGCTTTTTCAAAAGCACAAGAAGGCGGCGGCAAAGTGTTTGAGTCCTTGATGAAAGAAGGCCTGTCCATCCAGCGCAAGACGCAAGCCGTGGCTGAAGAAAAAATCTCTGAAGCCACCAGCAAAATGGCCAATATGGCG
>JAYWBS010000079.1:0-44755 GCA_043781295.1 Polaromonas sp. | reverse complement strand
TTGACTTCCAGCACGTAAATCACGTCTTTGCCATCAACGTGCTGAATGGCGAACTGCACGTTCATCAGGCCGACCACGTGGAGTGCAGCAGCCATAGCAGCTGTTTGACGCTTGATCTCAGTGACCGTATCAAAGCTCAGTGAATAAGGCGGCAATGAACAGGCTGAGTCACCGCTGTGTACACCCGCTTGTTCAATGTGCTCCATCACGCCGCCAATAAACGTCGCACCCGTATCGTCGCGGATGCAGTCCACATCGCACTCAATCGCATCGTTCAAAAAGCGGTCGAGCAACACGGGCGAGTCATGGCTGACCTTGACGGCCTCACGCATGTAGCGTTCCAGGTCGCGCTGCTCGTGCACAATTTCCATCGCGCGGCCACCCAGCACATAGCTGGGGCGTACCACCAGCGGGTAGCCCAGCGCAGCGGCTTTCTCTAACGCCTCGGGCTCGGTACGGGCTGTGGCGTTGGGTGGCTGGCGTAATTTCAATTCATGCAGCAACTTTTGGAACCGCTCCCGATCTTCAGCCGCATCAATCATGTCAGGCGAGGTGCCAATAATGGGCACGCCATTGGCTTCCAGATCCAGCGCGAGCTTGAGCGGCGTTTGACCGCCGTATTGCACGATCACGCCGAATGGCTTTTCCTTGTCGACGATTTCCAGCACGTCTTCCAGCGTCAGTGGCTCGAAATACAGGCGGTCAGACGTGTCGTAGTCCGTAGACACTGTCTCAGGGTTGCAATTGACCATGATGGTCTCGTAGCCGTCTTCACGCATGGCCAGCGCCGCATGCACGCAGCAGTAGTCAAACTCAATGCCTTGTCCGATTCGGTTGGGGCCGCCGCCCAGCACCATGATTTTTTTCTTATCTGTCGGCTCGGCTTCGCACTCTGAACCTTCGGCCTCGTAAGTTGAATACAGGTAAGCGGTGTTGGTCGCAAACTCGGCGGCGCAGGTATCGACGCGCTTGAAGACTGGACGAACGCCAAGCGTTCGGCGGACAGTACGCACGGCGGTATCGGTGGTTTTAAGCTGCTTGGCCAGGCGGCGGTCTGAAAAGCCCTTCTGCTTGAGCGCACGCAAGGTGACGGCATCAATTTTGTCGAGCGACGTGGTCTCTAACTCCAGCTCAATCTTGACAATCTGCTCAATCTGCACCAAAAACCAGGGGTCAATTTTGGTCAGCGCAAACACCTCGTCCACACTCATGCCCATGGCAAATGCATCACCCACGTACCAGATGCGGTCTGGCCCAGGCGCACCGAGTTCCTTTTCAAGCACTTCGCGATCTTGGGTTTTTTCGTTCATACCGTCCACGCCGACTTCCAGGCCGCGCAGGGCTTTCTGGAACGACTCTTGAAACGTCCGGCCCATGGCCATGACTTCACCGACCGACTTCATTTGCGTGGTCAAACGCGAGTCCGCGGTCGGAAACTTTTCAAATGCGAAGCGCGGAATTTTTGTCACCACGTAGTCAATACTGGGTTCAAACGAGGCAGGCGTTGCACCGCCCGTGATCTCGTTGCGCAGCTCATCCAGCGTGTAACCTATCGCCAGTTTGGCGGCAACTTTGGCAATCGGGAAACCCGTGGCTTTGGACGCCAGCGCCGATGAACGCGAGACACGCGGATTCATCTCAATCACCACCATGCGGCCATCGGCCGGATTGATCGCAAACTGCACGTTGGAGCCACCGGTATCCACCCCAATTTCACGCAGCACGGCCAGCGATGCATTGCGCAAAATCTGGTATTCCTTGTCGGTCAGTGTTTGCGCTGGTGCGACGGTGATCGAATCACCCGTGTGCACACCCATCGGGTCCAGGTTCTCAATCGAGCAGACGATGATGCAGTTGTCAGCCGTGTCGCGCACCACTTCCATCTCGTATTCTTTCCAGCCGAGCAGTGACTCTTCAATCAGCAATTCACTCGTTGGGGAGGCTTCGATGCCGCGCTTGCAAATCGTCTCAAACTCTTCAGAGTTATAGGCAATGCCGCCACCCGTACCACCCAGCGTGAAGCTGGGGCGAATCACAGTTGGGAAGCCCAGTGTTTTTTGCACGACCCAAGCCTCGTCAAGAGAATGCGCAATACCGGAGCGGGCTGAACCCAAGCCGATTTTGGTCATCGCGTCTTTGAACTTCAGGCGGTCTTCGGCTTTGTCAATGGCTTCGGGCTTGGCGCCGATCAGTTCGACCTTGTATTTCTCAAGCACGCCGTTGTGCCACAAGTCCAGCGCGCAATTGAGCGCTGTTTGCCCACCCATCGTTGGCAAAATCGCGTCAGGTTTTTCTTTGGCAATGATTTTTTCAACCGTCTGCCAGGTGATGGGCTCGATGTACGTCACGTCCGCCGTGGCCGGGTCGGTCATGATGGTCGCCGGGTTGCTGTTGATCAAAATGACCTTGTAACCCTCTTCCCGCAGCGCCTTGCAGGCTTGTACGCCCGAGTAGTCAAACTCGCAGGCTTGCCCGATGATGATGGGGCCAGCCCCAATGATGAGGACGGATTTGATGTCTGTGCGTTTGGGCATTATTTGCTCCCGTAGGACCGCTCCAAGGGAGCAAAAGCCCCCTCGGGGGGCAGAGAAATGGCGAAGCCGTGAACGTGGGGGCTCATAGCGCTCCTTCATGCTGTTCCATGAGGGCAGTAAAACGGTCAAAAAGATAGGAAATGTCGTGCGGCCCAGGCGATGCCTCCGGGTGACCCTGAAAGCAGAATGCAGGCTTGTCCGTCCACGCCAGGCCTTGCAACGTGCCGTCAAACAGGCTGATGTGGGTGGGCCGCAGGTTGGCCGGCAAGCTCTTGTCATCGACTGCAAAACCGTGGTTTTGGCTGGTGATGCTGACGCGCCCCGTGTCCAGGTCTTTGACCGGATGGTTGGCACCGTGGTGGCTTTGCTGCATCTTGAAGGTTTTGACACCTGCGGCCAGGGCCATGATCTGATGGCCCAGGCAAATACCGAAGGTGGGGATGCCGCTAGCGATCAGTTCGCGTACGGAGGTAATGGCATAGTCGCAAGGCTCAGGGTCACCTGGGCCATTTGATAAAAAGATGCCATCAGGTTTGAGTTTGAGAACATCTGCGGCGGACGTTTGCGCAGGCACCACCGTGATACGCGCACCCCGCTCGGCCAGCATGCGCAGGATGTTTTTCTTCACCCCAAAATCAAAGGCAACAACGTGAAATTTAGGGGTGATCTGCACGCCGTAACCAGAGCCCAATTTCCACTCTGTCTGGGTCCACGCGTAGGTCTGTTTGCATGAGACAACTTTGGCCAGGTCCAGCCCGGCCATATTGGGCGCGGCTTTGGCCAGGGCGATAGCTTTGTCGATGGCAGCAGTTGATGCGGCCTCACCCATGCCAAGTGCCAGAATGCAGCCGTTTTGTGAGCCCTTGCTGCGCAAGTGGCGTGTCAGTTGGCGTGTATCAATATTGGCAATCGCCACCGTGCCCTCTTTGACCAAATACTCAGACAAAGTCATGGACATGCGAAAGTTGGATGCCAGCAGAGGCAAGTCTTTGATGATCAGGCCAGCAGCGTAGACCTTTTCAGACTCAACATCTTCCGCGTTGACGCCGTAGTTACCGATATGTGGGTAAGTCAGTGTGACCAGTTGCTGGCAATAGCTGGGGTCGGTCAAGATTTCCTGGTAGCCCGTCATGGCGGTGTTGAACACCACCTCGCCGACAGTGCTGCCTGCGCTACCCACGGAATTGCCAACAAAGACGGTGCCGTCTGCAAGCGCCAGGATGGCGTGGGAGTTTGTTTGTGATGATCCCTGTAAAGACAAAAGCACGGGGTTCTCCGGATGGGTTGCGGCTGGCACAAGCGCTATCCGACCAATCATTTCGTCATTGACGAATTAGTTGCTTTTTTGAGGGATTTTGCGGGGCTGGCTGTGATTAGAAAAGCCCTTGATTATAGCCTTTTCACTGCATCAATTTAGGTCTGCATAGAGGAGAAATGCAGGCAAATCGCCGCCGCCGCCGCCACATTCAGCGACTCTTCACCACCGGGCTGGTCTATTCGCACTTTGACATCGGCCCTGGCCATGAGATGTTCACTAACACCCTGCCCTTCATGGCCCATCACCCAGGCACAGGGCATGGGCAGCTTGGTTTGACCCAAAACGACACCCTCGTGCGAGCTGGTAACAATCATCGGCACAGCCAGAGCTTGCAAGACATCAGGTTCAACGCCCTCAAGCAACTGCAAGCCAAAATGCGCGCCCATACCGGCCCGTAGCACCTTGGGCGACCACAATGCCGCTGTGGCTTTGAGTGCAATGACCTGGCTAAAACCGAACGCGGCGGCGCTGCGTAAAATCGAGCCGACGTTACCAGCGTCTTGCACGCGGTCAAGGATGACGCTGGCCGACGTTGGCAGCAAAACCGGCTGAGCTGGCAGATCAATCACAAAACCCATGCCTGCTGTTGATTCCAAGCCACTGATCTGAGCAAACAGTGCATCTGAAACTACTATGTTTTTGATAGCTGCTTGCGCCCATATTGATTGGGCTAGAGGCCAAAAAGACTCTGAAAATAGGCCTAAAACAGGCTTTAAACCACGCAAAAGTGCTGCACTACAGAGATGATCACCTTCCAGCCACACCTGGCCCTGTTTGCGGTAGGCGGTGTTGCTAGTAGCCAGCTTGCGCAGGTCTTTGATCAGCGGATTGTTGGCTGATGTGATGTGTTCAGGTGAAACACCCATCAAAGTACCGCCGCCACAGGTGCAAACGTTTTGCGGTGCTGCGGGCACGCGCCATGCTCGCGCAAAGCCATCAAATGCGCCGCCGTACCATAGCCTTTGTGACCTGCAAAGCCATATTGGGGATACTGCAAATCGTATTCAGCACACCAGCGGTCACGCGTGACTTTGGCCAGTATGGATGCTGCGGAGATGGCGGGTACCAGCGCATCGCCTTTGACAATCGCCTCGGCCAGCATCGCCAGCGCGGGCAAACGATTGCCATCAACCAGCGCTTTGTGGGGCTTGAGGCGCAAACCCTCTACCGCCCGCTTCATGGCCAGCATGGTGGCTTGCAGAATGTTCAGTTCGTCGATTTCTTCCACCGTCGCCAGTGCGATGGAGCAACACAGCGCTTTGGCACGAATTTCGTCGTAGAGCTTTTCACGCCGCAGTGCGGTGAGTTTTTTGGAGTCCGCCAGTCCTTTGATGGGGTTTCTATCGTCAAGAATGACGGCCGCAGCGACCACAGGCCCCATGAGCGGGCCGCGTCCTGCTTCATCAACGCCCGCTATCAAGCCCGGCACGTCCCATGACAGCGCGACTTGCTCAGGAACCAAGAATTTTTTCGATCGCATCTAAGGCTAATTGGGAGGTATTTCTTTGCAGCTCGGCATGCAAGCTGGCAAAACGTTTTTCAACAGCCGCTATTTTGGCAGGTGCAGACGATTTGGCATCGACCCACTGCAATACCGCTTTCGCCAGCGCATCAGGCGTAGCAGCATCTTGCAAAAACTCAGGCACCACAAACTCTTCACACAAAATATTGGGCAGACCCACCCAGGGCTGTAGTTTTTTACGCCGCATGATTTGCCATGACATCCAGTGCATGTTGTAGGCAATCACCATCGGGCGCTTGAACAGCGCGGCTTCCAGTGTGGCCGTGCCACTGGCAATCAGGGTGACATCACATGCCGCAAGCGCCGTGTGTGACTGGCCATCGAGTATTTGCAAGTCGGCATGCACGCCAACGTCACCGGCCACGCGTTCAATCATGGCCTTTAGTGAAGGGATGGCGGGTACTATAAATTTAATAGCTGGTTGCGCCCGATTAATAAGGGCTACAGCCTGAAAGAACCGCTTGGCAAGGTACTGTATCTCAGATTTTCGGCTGCCGGGCAAGATGGCAACAACGGTATCGGCATCTTTCAAGCCCAGCTTGGCACGTGCTGCCGCCCGATCTGGCTGCATGGGAATCACGTTGGCAAGGGGGTGACCGACGTAGGTGGCTGCTATACCGTGTTGGGCCAGCAAAGCCACTTCAAACGGAAAAATACACAGCACGTGGTCAACGCTGCGACGGATTTTTTTAACCCTACTCAAGCGCCAGGCCCAAACCGACGGGCTGACGAAGTGCACAGTTTTGATACCGTTTGCTTTTAACGCAGCCTCAAGGTCAAGGTTGAAGTCGGGTGCGTCAACACCAATGAAAATATCAGGTGGATTAGCCAGCAAGCGAGTTTTGAGTTGCTCACGAATACCCACAATTTCGCGGTAATGGCGCAGGACCTCCACATAACCGCGAACAGCCAGTTTGTCGCTGGGCCACCAGGCGTCAAAACCGCGCTTGGTCATCTGCGGCCCGCCTATGCCGAAAGACTGAAGTGTGGGCCAGCGGGATTTAAACCCATCAAGTAAAAGCCCAGCCAATAAATCGCCAGAGGTTTCCCCCGCAACCATCGCCACTGTTGGCGCTTTCTCCATGGAGAACTACCGAACGATACCGCGTTGCGGCGATGTTTGCTCTAAAAATGAGAGCATCGTGTGAACATCAGGTGCTGACTCAGGATACTTTTCACTCAAACCTGAAATCTGCAATTGCGCTTGCTCAAGCGTCAAATCCTCACGGTACAAAGCCTTGTGCATGGCCTTAACGGCGGCAATCCGCTCTGGTGAAAAGCCGCGCCGACGCAGACCTTCAAAGTTCATGGTGCGCGCCTCTGCGGGCTGGCCCTGCGACGTGACGAATGGCGGCAAATCGGCAAACAGCAAGGAACACATGGCCGTCATGCTGTGCGCGCCCAGCCTGACAAACTGGTGCACCACAGTGAAGCCACCGAGGATGACCCAATCACCGACATGCACGTGGCCTGCGAGCTGCGAATTGTTGGCAAAAATCGTGTGACTGCCGACCTGGCAGTCGTGCGCCAGATGCACGTAGGCCATGATCCAGTTGTCATTGCCTACGCGTGTTACGCCCACGTCACCGGGTGAGCCAATATTGAAGGTACAAAACTCGCGGATGGTGTTGCGGTCGCCAATGACCAGCTCACACGGCTCGCCTGCATATTTTTTGTCTTGAGGAATGGCACCGAGGGAATTGAACTGAAAAATACGGTTATCGCGGCCAATCGTCGTGTGACCTTCAATGACACAGTGCGGGCCAATGGTGGTGCCAGCGCCTACCTTGACGTGTGGACCAATGACCGTATAAGGGCCAACGCTGACGGTACTGTCAAGTTCGGCATGTGAATTAACCAGCGCTGTCGCGTGAATTCCCGTCATGCTGCTGACAATCAAGCAATGGTGCGCATGGTGCACATCAGCTGCGCCTCGCAGGCGATGTTGTCGCCGACACGTGCGACGCCAGTGAATTTGAAAATACCGGCCTTCATGCGGTCCAGTGTGACCTCCATGATGAGCTGGTCGCCAGGTTCTACCGGACGTTTGAAACGTGCGCCGTCAATACCGGCAAAGTAATAAACCGTTTTGTCATCGGGGGCTTGCCCCAGCATGTCAAAAGCCAGCAGAGCGGCGGTCTGGGCCATGGCCTCCAGCATCAACACGCCTGGCATCACCGGACGATGCGGGAAATGGCCCATAAAGAAAGGCTCATTGATGGTGACATTCTTCAGCGCCTTGATACGCTTGCCTTTTTCAATTTCAAGCACCCGGTCAACCAGCAGGATGGGGTAGCGGTGCGGCAGTTGCTTCAAAATTTGGTGAATATCCATCATGATTTTTCTTCTTTAAATATCTTTGGGCGTTAAAGCTTGTTCAAGCTGTTTTTCAACCGCCTTGAGCCTGTCGCGCAGCGCATGCAGTTGCTTGAGTGTGGCGGCATTTTTTTCCCACGCCGCATTGTCGTCGATGGGGAACAGACCCGTGTAATTTCCCGCCTTCAAAATAGAGCGCGTCACCACCGAAGCTGCTGAAATATGCACATGATCGGCAAGCGTTAAATGCCCAAGCACAACTGCGCCACCACCTATCGTGCAGTGCGCGCCGATGCTAGCACTGCCTGCAACACCCACACAACCGGCCAGCGCCGTATGCGCACCGATGTGCGCGTTGTGACCAATCTGGACCAGGTTGTCAAGCTTGACGCCGTCTTCAATCACCGTGTCTTGCAAGGCGCCCCGGTCTATGCAGGTATTGGCCCCAATCTCGACATCGTTGCCGATACGGACAGCACCTAGCTGCTCAATTTTTTCCCATCGTCCGTGGTGTGGTGCAAATCCAAAACCGTCTGCGCCGATGACAACGCCGGAGTGAACAATACATCGCTCGCCGGTGCTACAGCTTTCCCCCAGCGTCACGCGGGCCGACAGGCGGCTGTCTGCACCCACCGCGCTGTTTGGCCCCAGGACGCAGTGTTCTCCTATACGCGCACCAGCAGCGACAACGGCACCTGCGGCTACGCAGGCGAAGGCTGCAACAGACGCAGTTGGTGCAACACGCGCCAGTGGATCTATGAACGCGCTCGGATGGACCACAGGAAAGGTGTCAAGGCTGTGATGGCGTTTCCAGAGTTGGGTAATACGCGCAAAATAATAATAAGGATCATCGACCACGACGCAGGTGCCGCGCTCGATGGCAGCTTGCTCTGCAGCCAACCCCACCACCACGCAGCCAGCTTTTGATTGAGCCAGTTTGCTGGTGTATTTGGGATGACTCAAAAAAGTCAGGTCATTCGGGGTGGCTGCCTCTAATGGCGACAAGGCATGAATCGAAAGGTCGGGATTACCCAATAAGCGGGCATTGAACTCGCTGGCCAGAGACTCAAAAATGGCCGCGAGTTTGAGTGTCATGCTGCACCTGATCCGCAATAGAGGCGGATACTGCGACGACTACCTGGCGTTACCAGCATTCAGCGATTTGAGCACTTTGTCAGTGATGTCGTGCTTTGGATTCACATAAACCGCTTCCTGAATAATCAGGTCATATTTTTCAGCTTCTGCAAGTGCTTTAACCACCTTGTTAGCACGCTCGATGACCTGCTGCAACTCTTCGTTTTTGCGGGCGTTCAAGTCCTCCTGAAACTCACGGCGCTTACGCTGAAAATCCCGGTCTTGATCGACGAGTTGCTTTTGGCGGGTGGTGCGCTGGCTTTCAGACAGCGTGGGCGCTTCTCGCTCAAACTTGTCAGACAGCGTTTTAAACTGTGCCGCAAAGTCGTTCAAGTCTTTTTCACGTTTACTGAATTCCTGCTCAAGCTTGGTCTGAGCGGCTTTGGCAGAATTTGCTTCGCGAAAAATGCGGTCAAGATTGACAATCCCGACCTTGAACTCCTGCGCACTGGCGTAGAAACTCGCCAATGCAATTAAAGAGCCAAGAAGTAATTTGCGTGATGTGTTCTTCATTAGAAAGATGTACCGATTTGAAATTGAAAACGCTCTATTCTATCGCCTGCTTTTTTACGTATCGGATTAGCAATCCCGAGGCGCAACGGACCGACAGGAGAAATCCAGCTCACGCCCACGCCATAGGACGCACGCAGGTCGCTCAAACGATAGGGATCGAATTCACCAAAGACGTTGCCAACATCGACAAAACCGAACATTCGCAAAGTGCGGTCATTTCCTGTGCCGGGGAACGGTGCAATAACTTCAGCGTTAAGCGTGATTTTTTTAGGTCCGCCAGTAGCAAGATTTGATGTGTCTCGTGGTCCCAGTGTGCCCTGCTGGAAACCGCGCACAGAACCCAGACCGCCTGATGAAAAATTCTTGAAAATCGGGAAAGGACGGTTGTTTAAGCCTCGCCCCCAGCCCAATTCACTGTTCAGAGCAATCGTAAATTGTTTATTCAGGGGTATGTATTGCTGAAATTGGAAATTGGTACGCAAATAACGGGCATCACCAGCCACCCCCCACTCGCCAAAAATACGCTGGTAGCGGCCTTTGGTCGGTACCAGTGCACTGTCCCTGCTGTCTCGCGACCAGCCCACGGTCAAGGGAATTGAGCTACTGCTAAAACCAAACTGATTGACATAGTTTTGATAGGTGACAGGTAGGGGGTTGATACCGGGTTCAATCGCCAGCCTTTCGTAGGCGCTACCAAAGTAAACGGTATCCAATTCAGTAAACGGCACACCAAAGCGAATGCTGGTACCCGTCGTTTTCAAACCGTAGTCACCACCTTGACCGTCAAGGGGACGCGAGGTCCGGCGATAAACGTCGAATGCGCGAGAAATTCCATCTGCCGTGAAATACGGATCAACTGTGCTTAAAACAAGCTGGCGGTTGATCTTGCTGGTGTTGACCTCAACGCCCAGATAATTACCGGAGCCAAAAACGTTCTCCTGCTTGATACCGAAACTCAAAGAAAGCTTTTCGTAGGTGGAAAACCCGGCACCAAGCTGTAAGTTACCAGTTGGTTTTTCAACCACGTTGACAGAAATATCGACCTGGTCGGCGGTACCACTGACTTCCTGGGTATCGACAGTGACCTCGGTGAAGAAACCCAGACGGTCAACGCGATCACGCGACAGCTTGATTTTGTCGCCGTCGTACCATGACGATTCGAACTGACGAAACTCGCGCCTGACGACCTGATCGCGGGTGCGGTTGTTGCCGACGACATTGATACGCCTCACATAGGCACGGCGGGAAGGCTCCCCCTGCAAAACAAAAGCAACCCGATTGTTGATCCTGTCAATGTCAGGCACCGCATCTACCTTGGCGAAAGCGAAACCAAAGGTGCCAAAGTAATCGGTGAAGGCCTTGGTTGTCTCGGCAACTGTGTCGGCGTTATAGGCTTGCCCAGGTTTGATGGTGACCAGCGATTTGAATTCTTCGTCTTTGCCCAGATAATTGCCTTCAAGTTTGACACCCGAGACCACAAAACGCTCACCTTCGGTCACGTTGATGGTGATGCTGACGTCCTGTTTGTCCGGGGAAATAGCCACTTGCGTCGAGTCCACTTTGAACTCCAGATAGCCACGTGCCAGATAGTAAGAACGCTTACTTTCAATGTCGGCATTGAGTTTGGCGCGTGAGTAGCGGTTGGCCTTGGTGTACCAACTCATCCAGCCGCCGGTATCAAGATCGAAAAGGCCGCGTATCGTTGACTCGCTAAAAGCCTTGTTACCAACGATACGTATGTCCTTGATTTTGGCCGTATCACCCTCAACCACATTGAAAGACAGGTTAACGCGATTGCGCTCAATCGGCGTGACGGTAATGACCATCTCAGCACCATACATGCTGCGGTTGATGTACTGCCGCTTGATCTCCTGCTCCGCCTTGTCGGCAAGTGCTTTGTCAAACGGCTGACCTTCTGAGAGTCCGATTTCACGCAGCGCCTTTTTCAGAACGTCTTTGTCGAATTCCTTCGACCCAACAAAATTGACGTCTGCAATCGTAGGGCGTTCTTCAACAATAACCACCAGCACGTCGCCTACAACTTCCAGCCGCACATCCTTGAATAGGCCCAGGCCAAACAAGGCCCGAATGGCGCTCGCACCTTTGTCGTCGTTGTAGGTTTCACCCACCCGAAAAGGCAGCGAGGCAAAAATAGTGCCTGGCTCAACCCGCTGCAGGCCTTCGACCCGGATATCACGAACTGTAAAAGGGTCAACAGCCCAAGCCGCATGGGCCATCAGCAAACTGGTCGCGACGGCATAGACAGTTCGAAGTTTGAACCGGTTGAATCGATTGGATTTTTTATGCATGAATTTTTTGATTTTGCGCGTCTGAAACTTGGCCCGAATGCGTTTGGAGGCTAACCAAAGAGCCGGGTAACGTCGTTAAACAACGCTACCGACATCATGCACAGCAGCACTGCAACGCCACCACGCTGTAGTCCCTCCATCCAGGCTTGGGAAACAGTCCGACCGGTCGTGCCTTCCCAAAGATAATACATCAGGTGACCCCCATCCAAAATCGGCAACGGCAGTAAATTAAGCACGCCCAGACTGACGCTTATCAGTGCCAAAAACAGCAAATAAGCGCTCCAGCCCAAGCTGGCCGACTTACCCGCATAGTCAGCAATGGTCAGCGGCCCGCTCAGATTTTTCAACGAAGCCTGGCCGGTCACCATTTTCCCAATCATTTTCAGGGTTAAAGCCGACACCTCCCAAGTGCGAACAACGCCTTGCCACATGCCGCTGAACAGACCGTAACGAACCGTCACCAGCTGCGGAGGGGCACCCACGTAAGCGCCAATACGTCCAACAAAAACTTTACCGTCCTGCCGGATATCAGGCGTAACGCTTAGCGTCAGCATTTGCCCAGCCCGCATGATTTGCCAGGTTTGCACAGTATTTGTTGGCGCAGGCGCAGCACCGGACTGCGCCGAGCCGCGTATGGCTTCGCGCAATTGCTGACCATCCACAATAGCGCTGTCGCCCACCCGGCGCACAACGTCGCCAGAGCGCAGTCCGGCTTTTTCCGCAGCACCACCTGCCATGACATCGCCGATGACCGGCTGTGTCCAGGGGCCCAGGATGCCGATTTTTCGAAACAGCTGCGCATCCGCATCACTGGCGTTCAATTCTGAAAGCTTGAGCACGACCTCTTGCGTTGGTGCATCCGCAGAGCCGGCTAAAGCTGCTTTGCCTGCCATGTTGGTGCTAACCGCCAGCCGCACATTGCGACCATTGAGCGCGCCTTGCGTCAAGCGCCAGCGCAAATCCTCAAATGAGCGCACCTCCTCCAGTGGCTCACCGTCGAAAGCAGCCTGCTGCACCAGCTCTTCGCCGCGCAGTCCGGCACGCTCTGCGATAGAGCCCTGCACGGGGCTGGCCAGCAGGGCTCGTGGTTCCTGCAAGCCACTCCAGTTAACGATGCTGTAAAGCAATATGGCCAGCAGCAGATTGGCCGCCGGCCCAGCCGCGACAACCGCAGCCCGCGACCTGAGCGGTTGGGTGTTGAAGGCCAGATGACGCTCATCGGCACTGACTGGTGCCTCCCGCTCGTCAAGCATCTTGACGTAGCCCCCCAAAGGCAACATGCCGATAGAAAACTCCGTGGGCTTGCCTTTGAGGCGCCATGTGTAGATTGGTTTGCCGAAGCCTATAGAGAATTTAAGGACCTTGATGCCGCAGGCTACCGCCACCCGGTAATGACCGTATTCATGCACTGCAATCAACAGCGCAAGCGCCACGATAAAAGCCAGCAATGTCAGCATATCAACACTCCAGATGTTTTGTCATGTCAGCAGCACACGCACGCGCCCTGAGATCAAGTTCGAGTAAGTCGTCGATACCGGTTATGGCAGTCGCATCCATCGCGTCAAGCGTTGCGCGGTTAATGGTGTGAATCTGGTCGAAACGGATCTGCTTTTGCAGAAAAGCCGCAACCGCCACCTCATTGGCTGCATTCAGGATAGCCGTCGTACCCACAGGGGCCGCAAGTGCTTCCCAGGCCAATTGAAGGCCAGGAAAGCGCTGTAGATCAGGTATCTCAAACGTCATGCTGGTCAGCACCTTGAAATCGAGCGATTTGGCGCCCGAGGCGATCCTGCCGGGCCAAGCCAGACCGTAGGCAATCGGCACCCGCATGTCGGGTGTTCCTAATTGCGCAACCACAGACGTATCAAGGTATTGCACCATCGAGTGAACAATGCTTTGCGGGTGAATCACCACCTCGATTTGTTCTGGTTTGAGATTAAACAGGTATTTAGCCTCAATGACTTCAAGTGTCTTGTTCATCATGGTGGCGGAATCAACTGAAATCTTGCGCCCCATGACCCAGTTAGGGTGTGCGCAGGCCTGGTCAGGCGTGACGTCCCGCAGGGTAGCAAGTTCACGCGTGCGAAATGGCCCGCCTGAAGCGGTCAAAATAATTTTTTCAACGCGCGCAGACCAGGTGGTGGGGTCTTCGGGCAACGACTGAAATATCGCCGAGTGCTCGCTGTCAATAGGTAACAGCTGCGCGCCACCAGAGCGCACAGCCTGCATGAACACCTCGCCGCCCACAACAAGCGCCTCTTTGTTAGCCAGCAACAGGCGCTTGCCCGACCGCGCGGCTGCCATGCAGGGGCGCAAGCCGACCGCACCCACAATCGCCGCCATCACGGCATCTACCTTGTCATGTGACGCAATGATTTCAAGCGCATCTTCTGCATCCAAAACTTCAGTTGCAAGACCGTTTTGTTTTATTTTCTCAGCCAACCGCAGCGCATGCGGTCTGCTCGCCATCACCGCGTAGCGCGGTTTGAACTGCATGCACTGTGCCAGCATCAAGTCCGTCTGCGTGGCAGCGCTCAGCGCAAACACCTCAAAACGATCAGGATGAGCTGCAATAACGTCCAGCGTATTGACCCCCACTGACCCAGTAGAACCAAGAACGGCAATGCGCTGCTTTTTAAGAGTCATGTCAGTCTAAAAATTGACCAGCATCATGGCCAGTGGCAAGGCGGGCAGCAAGGCGTCTACCCGGTCAAGCACACCACCATGGCCCGGCAGCAAACCGCTCGAATCCTTAACGCCAACGCTGCGTTTGATGAGCGATTCCACCAGATCGCCGACCACACTCATGGCGGCTAAAAAGACCACGGCGACCAGCAGCACAACCAGGCCATGCTGCAACCACAACCGCGTATACAGGCTGCCACTGAAAACAGCCGTTCCGCCAGAGCGATCAAGAACAACCCAGATCGCGGACAGCACGATCACCCCTGCCATGCCGCCCCAAACGCCCTCCCAGCTCTTGCCAGGACTAATCGCGGGCGCCAATTTACCTTTGGTGAACCGCCCGCCAAATGCGCGTCCCGCTGCGTATGCAAAGATATCAGCCACCCACACCAGCAGCAAAATTGACAGTAAAAAATTCACGCTGATAACGCGCGCCTGCGCAACTGCCAGCCAGGCAAGCCACAACGCAGCCATACCGCCCATTAACCGAACAGCTCTTGGAATGCGGGACCAGCCAGCAACACCCTGACGCAGAAGCCAGGCGCCTGCGAGCACCCATGCGGCGCCCGCCAGCGTCCACAGCATAGGTAGCGGCTTGTCCAGAAGGCCTGCATACCAGGTCAGGCCACACAGCAAAACGGACACCAAAGCCAGCAGCAATGAGACCCCCTGATTACAGGCATTCAAACGCCCCCACTCCCAGGCACCCGCAGCAATCAGTACCAGTGCGACAGCGCAAAACGGCCAGGGCTTGGGATAGAACAGGGCAGGCAACAAGATAGCCAGTAACGCAATCGCCGTGATCACGCGTTGCCTGAGCATCAGGCAACTTTCACGGTATGGGTTTTTCCTGCGCGCGCTTTCGAGTCGCTTTTGAGTTGCGCCGATGTCTGGCCAAAGCGTCTTTCGCGGCCATTGAAAAAAGCGATGGCCTCATCCAGCGCGGTCGCATCAAAATCCGGCCACAGCTTGTCGGAAAAATACAATTCTGAGTAAGCCACCTGCCACAACAAAAAATTACTGATGCGCAATTCACCCCCAGTACGTATCAACAAATCAGGGTCTGGGACGTGCGCCAATGCCATGGCGCGGTCAAGCGACATCTCGGTGATGGGCTCGCCGCTGCTCACCAGCTTTTGCGCGGCCTGCGCAATATCCCAACGCCCACCGTAGTTGAAACAAACATTGAGGATGAGCCGGGAATTACCAGAAGTATCAAACTCTGCCTGCAACAAACCCGCTTGCACCTTGCTGGAGAGTTGCTGCCGATCACCCGCAAAATGCATCCGAACGCCGTTAGTCTGCAGGCGTGGAACCTCACGGGCCAACGCCAGGCCCAAGAGGTCCATCAACCCAGAAACTTCTTCGACAGGGCGATTCCAGTTTTCCGATGAAAAAGCAAATACCGTCAATACGGCAATACCGCGATCAATACAGGCCTGTACACAGGCCCGCAGTGCATCGACCCCTTGCTTGTGCCCTGCGATACGCGGCAAAAATCGCTTGGTCGCCCAACGGCCATTGCCATCCATGACGATGGCTACATGATGCGGGGCAGCGGGCACTGTTGGCGATGTCATGCTTGAAGAATCAGACCGCATTGACTCAGGCCTATACGGCCATGATGTCTTGCTCTTTACCCGACACCAGCTTGTCGACTTCCGCAATGAAGCGATCGGTAAACTTTTGCACCTCATCATGTGCGCGACGTTCATCGTCTTCGGAGGCCAGCTTGTCTTTCACCAGTTTTTTAACACCATCGTTGGCGTCCCGGCGCAAGTTGCGAATCGACACCTTGGCGTGCTCGCCTTCACCACGCACCACTTTAGTCAATTCCTTGCGGCGCTCTTCTGTCATGGCGGGCATTGGCACGCGAATCAAATCGCCTTGAGCTGCAGGATTCAAACCAAGATCTGAATCACGAATGGCTTTTTCAATTTTTGCGCCCATGCCTTTTTCCCAAGGGGAGACGCTGATGGTACGGGCGTCGAGCAATGAGACATTGGCAACCTGGCTGATCGGCACCATGGAGCCGTAGTAGTCAACCTGCACGGTATCTAGCAAGCCGGGGTTGGCGCGGCCGGTACGGATTTTGGTCAAGCCGTTTTTAAACGAATCCAGCGACTGCTGCATTTTTTGTTCGGCAGTCGATTTAATGTCAGCGATGCTCATGGTTCAAACTCCGGATATTGCATACAGAAAACAGCGGATAACTGGCTTTAAACGTGAACCAGCGTACCTTCGTCTTCACCTTGCACAACACGCTTGAGCGCACCATGCTTGAAAATACTGAATACCTTGAGCGGCAGCTTCTGGTCACGGCACAAAGCAAACGCTGTAGCGTCCATTACTTCGAGATTTTTACCCATGGCTTCGTCAAACGTGATGCTGGTATACCGGGTTGCGTTCGGGTCTTTTTTCGGGTCAGCTGAATAGACGCCATCGACTTTGGTGGCCTTGAGAACAATTTCAGCGCCAATTTCAGCGCCGCGCAATGCCGCTGCGGTGTCCGTCGTGAAAAACGGGTTGCCCGTACCGGCAGCAAAAATTACCACTTTGCCCTCTTCCAGGTACTGTAGCGCTTTAGGCCTGACATAGGGCTCAACCACGCGCTCAATAGCAATGGCAGACATCACGCGCGGCACCAGCCCGGCCTTGTCCATGGTGTCACCCAGCGCCAGCGCGTTCATCACGGTGGCCAGCATGCCCATGTAATCGGCAGTGGCGCGGTCCATACCGACCGAGCCACCCGCCACGCCGCGAAAGATATTACCGCCACCAATCACCACGGCAACCTGTACACCCATGCGGGTGATTTCGGCAATCTCTTCAACCATGCGCACAATGGTGGCGCGGTTGATGCCAAAGGCATCGTCCCCCATCAAGGCCTCACCTGACAGTTTTAACAAGATTCGCTTGTAGGCTGGCATGTGGGCGCTTTCTGGAGTTGGGTTAGAGGTTAGTTTAGCGGCCTTCCGGCTGGATCGATATGCCTAAGCTGTCTTGGCAGCTTTTACGATTTATACGGCTTTAGCAGCTGCGATTTGCGCAGCAACTTCAGCAGCAAAGTCGTCGACTTTTTTCTCTATGCCCTCACCCACCACATACAGGGTGAAGGATTTGACGGCCGTGGCTTTTTCTTTCAGCATTTGCTCAACCGTCTGCTTGTCGTTTTTAACGAAAGTCTGGTTGTGCAGGCTGACTTCTTTCAGGTACTTTTGCACGCCGCCTTCGATGCGCTTGGCAACGATTTCAGCAGATTGCACAGGCTTGCCTGCAGCCGTAGCCACATTGGCATCTTCAGCAGCTTTCGCCGCAGCGACTGAACGCTCACGCGCCACCAGCTCGGCAGGCACCTGGTCGCTGGACAAGGACACAGGCTTCATGGCCGCAACGTGCATGGCAACGTCTTTGGCTGCGGCTTCATCGCCGTCAAACTCCACCACCACACCGATGCGGGTACCGTGCAGGTAAGAGGCCAATTTGCCACTGGCAAAGCGTTGAAAGCGGCGCACAGACATGTTCTCGCCGATTTTGCCGATCAAGCCCTTGCGCACGTCTTCAACCGTTGGGCCAAACCCGTCCAGGCTGAGAGGCATACCGCCAATGGCTGCTACATCCGCCGGATTGTGTTTGACAATGCCAACGGCTACTGCGTCAGTAAATGCCAAAAAGCTGTCATTTTTGGTGACAAAGTCGGTTTCGCAATTGATCTCGACCAGCGCGCCAATACCGCCTTCAGTGTGATACGCAATCACGCCTTCAGCCGTGATGCGGGAAGCGGCCTTGCCAGCTTTGTTGCCCAGCTTGACGCGCAAGATTTCTTCGGCTTTTTCGAAGTTGCCATCTGCCTCGGTCAGGGCTTTTTTGCACTCCATCATGGGCGCATCGGTTTTGGCGCGCAACTCGGCGACCATGCTTGCAGTAATTGCCATTTTCAAATCTCTCGGTTTATCTTTAACTTGTGAAAAAGGGGCTACGCGAGCCCCTTTTTCGCGTCTGGCGCAAGGCAGCCGTCTTTAAGCGGCAGTTTGCACTTCTACAAATTCGTCAGAACTCTCGGGCTGAACCATTTTGACCACTTCGCTGGTCGCGTTGGCGCGGCCTTCAATGATGGCGTCTGCAATGCCGCGTGCGTACAGCGCAACAGCTTTGGACGAGTCATCATTGCCTGGAATCACGTAGTCAATACCGATAGGGGAATGGTTGGAATCCACCACACCGATCAACGGGATACCAAGCTTTTTGGCTTCAAGAATCGCGATTTTGTGGAAACCCACATCAATCACGAAAATAGCATCTGGCAGAGCTGCCATATCCTGAATGCCGCCGATGTCTTTTTCAAGCTTTTCGATTTCGCGCTTGAAGGTGAGCTGTTCTTTTTTGCTGATGGTGTCCAGACCAGCTTCTTGCTGGGCTTTCATTTCCTTCAGGCGTTTGATGGATGTTTTGACCGTTTTGAAATTGGTCAACATGCCGCCCAGCCAGCGCTGGTCAACAAACGGAACACCCGCACGCTTGGCTTCCATGGCGACGGTTTCGCGCGCCTGGCGCTTGGTGCCGACCATCAAGATCGTGCCGCGGTTGGCCGACAACTGCTTGGCGAACTTCATCGCCTCGTTGTACATCGGCAGCGATTTCTCGAGGTTGATGATGTGGATACGGTTGCGATGGCCGAAAATATACGGGGCCATCTTCGGGTCCCAGAAGCGGGTTTGGTGACCAAAGTGGACACCGGCTTCCAGCATTTCGCGCATGGTCGTTGACATAGTAAATACTCCAAAGGTTGTGTCTAAAATCAGCGCTTATCGCCTAGAAACTTATTTAATTTGTCTCTTGGCAACACCTTGAATGGCTGATTTGCGATTGACCTTGCAAAATGACACATTCGCCATCTGCAAAGCCATTCGATTATAGCACCCCAAAACCACGCCTCAATGACTGCCCTCACCGACATCCACGCCACACGCCAGGCTCTGGCATCAGGTCAGACCAGCCCGGCTGAGGTAGCAGGCCGTGCTTTGGCCATCGCCCAAAGCGATGCCTGCCGACACGTTTACAAGCCAGGAGCAATGGCGCAAATTCAGTCAACAACCGCCCGGCCATTGAATGGGACGTTAACCGGCATTCATGTATCCATCAAAGATCTGTTCGACATCGCCGGCCAAACCACCGCCGCCGGCTCTACCGTGCTGGCAAAGGCTTCCCCCGCAGCGGCTGATAGCCCCGCCGTGGCCCGGCTCCGCGCAGCGGGTGCGGTATTGGCCGGGCGTACCAACATGGTGGAGTTTGCTTTTTCAGGGGTGGGCATCAACCCGCACTACGGCACACCCGTCAACCCAGCCGATGCAACAGTCGAGCGCATTCCTGGCGGTTCATCGTCTGGCGCAGCGGTGTCAGTGGCTACGGGTGCGGCGCTGGTGGGCTTGGGGTCTGACACGGGCGGCTCTATCCGCATTCCGGCCGCTTTGTGCGGCATTGTCGGTTTTAAAAGCACGGCGCGGCTGGTGCCGACCGTTGGCGCCCTGCCCTTGTCGACCAGTCTGGACACGGTTTGCGCCTTGACGCGCTCGGTACGCGATGCCATATTGGTTCATGAGGTTCTGGCCGCGCGCAGTGTCAAAACAACAAGCCGGCCGCTGTCGGCTTATCGGCTGGGCATCACCCGCACCCTGATGCAGGACGGCATGGACAGCACCGTGGCCCGCGCCTTTGAGCGCAGCCTGCAAATCCTGCGGGATGCGGGCGCGCGGATCGAAGAAGTTGTGCTGAGCGAAATCAGCGAGCTGGCCAATATCAATGCCACAGGCGGTTTATCAGCCTTTGAGAGCTACGCCTGGCACCGCAAATTGATAGCCACCCACCAAGCCGACTACGACCCACGCGTAGCGCTGCGCATCTTGCGCGGCGCCAGCATGACGGCCTACGAATACATTGACTTGGTTGCAGACAGAGCGCAATGGATCACCCGCATGGAGGCGCGCATGCAAGGCTTTGACGCCGTGCTGTCGCCCACCGTACCCATCGTCGCACCGCCGATTGCCAGTGTTTTGAACGATGACGACGAGTTCTTTCGGGTCAACGGCCTGCTGCTGCGCAATACGGCTGTGGTCAACATGCTGGACGGCTGCGGCCTTTCACTGCCCTGCCATAGCTCGGGCGAATTACCCGTCGGCCTGATGCTCTGGCATGCGGCACTGCATGACGACACGGTACTTGACGTGGCCGTGCAGGTTGAATCAGCCCTGAGCCATATACTACAAAATTAATAGCTGCTTGCGCCCGAATCCATTGGGCTACAGGCCTTTTTAATACCTGAAAATGATCAAAAAACAATGCATTTAGCCATTTTTAAGCCTTTCAAGAGTTCAACGGCCTTATGAAGATTGCCGTCATAGGCGCCGGCATCATCGGCATCACCACGGCTTACGAGCTGGCTGTGGACGGCCATGAGGTCACGGTATTTGAACGCCGGGGTGCCGCCGCTGAAGAAACCAGCTTTGCCAATGCAGGCGTGGTGGCGCCTGGCTCGGTCACGCCTTGGGCTGCACCCGGTATGCCAGGC
The DNA here is from genome assembly GCA_043781295.1 of Polaromonas sp. Classification (GTDB taxonomy): domain Bacteria; phylum Pseudomonadota; class Gammaproteobacteria; order Burkholderiales; family Burkholderiaceae_C; genus Polaromonas. Next base: position 23,859 of record JAYWBS010000079.1, on the reverse strand, counting down.
AAGGTGCTCGGTAATTTGTTCAGCCGCCACGCAGCCGTCAAGCTCAGTTTGCCGATCTCTGGCAATGACCTGACCTGGATGTGGAAATGGTGGCGCGCCTGCAAGCTTCAGACGTATCTGGCCAACCGGGCGCGCTTGCGGCGCCTGGCGTTTTACAGCCGTGAACGCCTGCACCACCTGACGGCCGAGTTGCAGCTCGACTACGACCGCAGTCCCGGCTACACCGTGCTCTTGCGCAGTGAAAAAGACAGTCGCCTGGTGCAGCCCGGCCTGCAAGTGTTGCGTGATGCAGGCGTGGCATTCACTGAAATCAATGCCGAGGCCGTGCGCAGGTTAGAGCCCGCCATCAACCCGGACACCGAATTTTTAGGCGGCATACACCTGCCTGACGATGAAGTCGCCAATTGCCGCCAGTTTGCGCTGCTGCTGAAGGATGCGGCACGTGATTTAGGCGTTAAATTCGAGTTCAATACGACTGTAGCCCAATTAAATCGGGCGCAAGAAGCTAGCGTATTGATAGCAGGTGAAAGCACGCCCCGGCAGTTTGACCGGGTCGTGATGTGCGCCGGTCTGGCCTCAGCCAAGCTTTTAAAACCACTGGGCTTGAAGATCCCCATGGCAGCGGTGTACGGCTATTCCATCAGCGCGCCGATACGCGAACCACTCAATGCACCACGCAGCGCCTTGATGGACGAACGCTACAAAGTCGCCATTTCCCGCTTGGGCAACCGGGTACGGGTGGCCGGTGGCGCTGAGATAGGCGGCTCGCTGGCTTCAAGGCGCGCATCATCGATTCAAACCCTCTACAAAGTGCTGCATGACTGGTTTCCGGGTGCCGCCCAACACGCCAACACCGGTGCCAGCGTGCAGGTCTGGAAAGGCGCCAGACCCATGCTGCCAGACGGCCCGCCCCTGATTGGCGACAGCGGCATACCGGGGCTGTGGCTTAACTTGGGGCATGGCTCCAGCGGCTGGGCGCTGAGCTGCGGCAGCGCACGCGCGCTGGCTGATTTGATGGTTGGCAAAACCGCAGACATTGACATGGACGGCTTCGGTCTTGAGCGGCTGACTTGACTGTGTCGCCCGCTCAGTGCATAACGAAAGATGTCTGTCACCCCAAACCTGACCTCCAACCGCTGTACCGTGCCCTACAAAATCACCCATTCAGTCACCCAGCCGCTCTTTGATGTAGCGGCTACCCGCCGCATTGAACAGCATGCCGCCAGTACCCTGCCGCCCCACACGCTGATGCAGCGCGCGGGCCTGGCAGTGGCCCGTTTAACCATGGCCGTTGCACCGCATGCCCAATGCATCTGGGTAGCCTGCGGGCCGGGTAACAACGGCGGTGATGGGTTTGAGGCGGCCATGCATTTGCACCAGTGGGGCAAGCGTGTGGTGGTGACATGGACTGGGGCAGGTAAAAACGGTTTGCCACCTGATGCCGAGGCCGCACACAAACGGGTCGTGGCTGCTGGTATGACCTTTGTCGACGCTCCCCCGGCAGATTTTGACTTTTGTATCGATGCGCTGTTGGGAGTCGGGGCGAATCTTGACCCCACGCGTGAAGGCTCAGCGCGCATGCTGAACTGGCTGCAAGTGATGGTGCAGAGCACCGCGCCCTGCCTGGCAGTGGATGTACCCAGCGGACTGAACGCTGATACCGGTACTTCATTCGCTATACATTCAGGAGCTGCTCGCGCACGTATTCATTTGCCTGTAGAACGATTTACTCTGTCATTGTTGACCTTGAAGCCCGGATTATTCACTTTTGAAGGCCGTGACTGCGCTGGCGAGGTCTGGTTTGATGACCTGGGCGTTGACGTGCCCAACACAGAGCTGCCCAGCGCCAAACTACTGGGCGCCAGCAGCTTGGCATCACCGCAGCGCCTGCACAGCTTTCATAAAGGCAGCTTTGGCGATGTTGCCATCCTGGGCGGCGAATCCATGGCCAGCAGCCACATGGCAGGCGCTGCACTGCTAGCGGCCAGTGCGGCGCTGCATGCAGGCTCTGGCCGGGTGTTTGTGGCTTTGCTGGGTGATAGTTATTTGACGGTCGATACCAGCCAACCAGAACTGATGTTCCGCAGCCCTGATGCACTCGATTTGCGTACACAGGTCGTGGTTTGCGGCTGCGGTGGCGGTGATGCGGTCAAAGCAGTTTTACCCAAGGTGCTGTCCACAGCCACCCGCTTGGTGCTGGATGCGGATGCCTTAAACGCCATGGCCAACGACACGCAGCTTCAAACTTTGCTTAAAGCACGGGCTGCTCGCAGCTATGCCACCGTGCTCACGCCGCACCCTTTAGAGGCCGCGCGCCTGCTGCAAACCACCACCGCACAGATTCAGTCTGATCGCCTGAAAGCTGCTGCGCAACTGGTCAAGGAGTATCAATGCGTGGTGGTTTTAAAAGGCTCTGGCAGCGTGATAGCCGCACCGGGCCAGACCAGCCGAATCAACTCAAGCGGCAACGCCCTGTTGGCCACCGCAGGCACGGGTGATGTGCTGGCCGGCATGCTGGGTGCATCCCTTGCAAGCGGCTTAAGTGCGTTTGATGCAGCGTGCAGCGCAGTATTTGTGCATGGCCGCATCGCTGATGATTGGGTAAAAACGCACCCCGGCGAGGCACTGACTGCATCAAGGCTGGCCGCGTCGATTTAGGTCAGCACCATCAAGCCAATTTGCAGCGCCAATATCAGCACAATGGCAGACAAATCAATACCGCCCACAGATGGAATCACGCGCCGCAAAGGCGCCAGCAGCGGCTCGGTCAAACGGCCCAGCAAACTGTAGGCGGGCGAGCCCGGTTGCACCCACGACAAAATGGCAAAACCTATCACCAGAATGATCGCGGTTTGCAGCGCCACACGCAGCAGCATTTTTAATGCCAAGCCGAGCAATGACAGCAACATCACAGGTTCAAACGCGGCCAAACCCAGGCCGCCCAAAACAAAAGTGAACAGCACCAGCCAGATCAACCCGTAAGACAAGGCAAACAACAGCGCCGCCAGCAGACTGGCCCAGTCAATTTTGGACTGTGCCCATGCTTTGGGCAGCATCAAGCGCAGCGGCTTGACCAGCCAGTCGGTCACTGCCATGACAAAAATGCCCGGCTGGGCACGCATGTTGACGCGCGTCCAGTTCATCCAGGCACGCAGCAGCCCAGCGGCAATCAGCACGAAGAAAAAGCTCTCCAGCAAGAAAGATAAAACGCGGATTAACATAGATGAGCCCGCATCAACGGCGCGGCTTTTTACCTTGCTTGCGCCCGGCTTTGGAAGAAGTCTTACCCGCAGCTTTTTTAACGGACGCCTTCAAAGCCTGAATCGGTGACGGCAACAAACCACCAGAACCTCGCTCGCCTCGGCTGGAAGAGGCAAAAGAAGAGCCAGATGAACCCGATCCTCGGCCTGGTCGGTTCACAGCCGAGCCAGCGCGCCGGTTTCCCTTGCCATCGCGCGCCACACCACGTTCTTGCGCAGGCAGCTCGTTGGGATGTCCACCGGTTTTGTCTTTCATGGCCCTACTCGTCACAGCCAGCAGCGCTTCACCTTCATGCACCAGCCGGAAGTCAATCTTGCGGCCATCCAGGTCTACCCGGCTGACCTGCACCCGCACCCGCGTGCCAATGGCATAGCGAATGCCGGTGCGCTCGCCGCGCAGTTCTTGCTTGGCCTCGTCAAAGCGGAAGTACTCGCCGCCAAGTTCGGTGATGTGTACCAGACCTTCGACATACATCGCGTCCAGCGTGACAAAAATGCCAAACCCGGTGGCTGCTGTAACGACGCCCCCAAACTCTTCGCCCAAATGCTCGCGCATGTATTTGCACTTGAGCCAGGCCTCTACATCGCGGCTAGCCTCATCGGCGCGGCGCTCGTTGGCGCTGCAATGCAGGCCAGCAGCTTGCCAGGCCAGCTCATCTGCGCTGGCTTTTTTAGGTTTTTGTTCGGGGTCTTTGACCCTTGAAGCCAGGCGCTTTGAGAGCTTGGCCTCGGCTTCACCCGGCGTGGGCAGCGTTGGCAACTGGTATTTGGCTTTGCTTAAAACCGCCTTGATCACGCGGTGTACCAGCAAATCCGGGTAACGGCGAATCGGGCTGGTGAAGTGCGTGTAGGCCTCATACGCCAAGCCAAAGTGGCCGCTGTTCATCGGCGTGTAAATCGCCTGCTGCATCGAGCGCAGCAGCATCGAATGGATTTGCTGCGCATCGGGCCGGTCTTTGGTAGCCTGGGCGATTTGCTGGAACTCGCCCGGTGTCGGGTCATCGCTGATCGTCATGCCAATGCCTGCAGCTTTCAGGTAGTTGCGCAGCATGTCCTTTTTCTCAGGCGTCGGGCCTTCGTGGACGCGGAACAAACCAACATGTTTGCTGCTGGCAATAAAGTCTGCCGAGCACACATTGGCGGCCAGCATGGACTCTTCAATCAGGCGGTGAGCCACGTTGCGGGTACGTGGAATGATTTTTTCAATCCGCCCTGCCTCGTCACACACGATTTGCGTTTCAGTGGTTTCAAAATCAACCGCACCGCGCACACTACGCTCTTTTAACAGCGCCTGGTACACATCATGCAAATCAAGCAAATGCGGCACCAAGTTTTTACGCTGCGCCGCTTCTGGCCCGCGGGTGTTGGCCAAAATGGCGGCGACTTCGGTATAGGTAAAGCGTGCCTGGCTAAACATCACTGCCGGGTAAAACTGGTAGGCATGCACTTCGCCCTTGGCGGTCACCAGCATGTCGCACACCATGCACAGGCGCTCGACGTTCGGGTTCAGCGAGCACAAACCGTTCGACAACTTTTCAGGCAGCATGGGTATCACGCGGCGCGGAAAGTACACGCTGGTAGCGCGGTCGTAGGCGTCAATGTCAATCGCGCTGCCGGTCTCCACATAGTGGCTCACATCGGCAATGGCAACCAGCAAGCGCCAACCTTTGGCCCGCCCTACTTTGGCGGGCTCGCAATACACGGCGTCATCAAAGTCGCGTGCATCTTCACCGTCAATCGTCACCAGGGCGATGTCGGTCAAATCTACCCGGTTTTTCTTGTCTTGTGGGCGCACGGCATCGGGCAGCGTACGGGCTAGGGCCATCGCTTCGTCTGAAAACTCATGCGGTACGCCGTATTTGCGCACCGCAATTTCAATTTCCATACCGGGGTCGTCAATCTCCCCCAGCACTTCTTTCACGCGACCCACGGGCTGGCCGAACAATGCCGGCGGCTCGGTCAGCTGTACCACCACGATCTGCCCCGTCTTGGCAGAGCCGATAGCACCCTTGGGTATCAATACATCCTGGCCGTAGCGTTTGTCTTCAGGTGCGACCAGCCACACGCCGCTTTCTTGCAGCAGGCGGCCAATGATCGGGTTGGGCGAGCGTTCAAGAATTTCTGTGACGCGGCCTTCGGGCCGGTTTTTACGGTCTTGCCGCACGATACGCGCCTTGACGCGGTCCTTGTGCAAAACAGCACGCATTTCATTAGGCGGCAGGTAAATATCTGCCTCACCGTCGTCACGTTGCACAAAACCATGGCCATCACGGTGGCCAGAAACGGTACCCTCGAATTCTGCGAGGAGGCCAGACGCTGAGCTGGCACTGTGTTGGGTTGTTTTAATAAAAAGTCTCTTTAAAAGTTAGAACGCATGTCTTTTGTCAGATGCCGCTAGATAAGTATGCCGCTTAAATATTTCAGCCCAGGGGGCGATGGCTCGCTTCAGGTAATGGTACACTCTAAGGCTTGCCCGGGTGGCGGAATTGGTAGACGCGCACGGTTCAGGTCCGTGTATCGCAAGATGTGGAGATTCGAGTTCTCTCCCGGGCACCAAAAACATTTTTGACGGTTTTAAGTTTTCAAAATCATCACAAAAAGCCACTGAAATCCAGTGGCTTTTTTGTTGCTTGAATAAGCATGAGCTATTCCAGTTTCCATTAGAAGCGAGAACAAGGCGCGAAGTCGCAGACAGTGCCGAGGCACGGCAAGACGAAGCAACGCAGTTATTGTTTTTAACGGGAATTGGAATCAGAACGGAACGGCGATGAGGTCATGCCCCTGAACGCCCACAATCCGTGCCTTCGTAAACTCACCGACCTTCAGGGTTTTGCTGATTTTCTCGGGTGCCAAAAGCTTCACCACGCCATCAATTTCAGGCGCATCAGCATACGAGCGGCCCACGCCGCCTTTGCGGCCCAGCGCCGGGGCTGAGTCAACCAGCACTTGCATGGTCGCACCAACGCGGCTTTGCAGTTTTTGACTAGACACTGCTTCAGCCACCGCCATAAAGCGTGCGCGCCGCTCCTCGCGCACCTCCATCGGCAGCATGCCGGGAATATCGTTGGCAGTGGCACCTGCCACAGCGCTGTAGGCAAAGCAACCCGCGCGGTCAATTTTGGCTTCTTGCATGAAGTCGAGCAGGTGCTCAAACTCAGCTTCCGTTTCACCCGGAAAGCCCGCAATAAAGGTGCTGCGAATCACGATTTCAGGGCAAATCTCGCGCCAGCGCGCAATGCGTTCCAGATTTTTTTCACCACTGGCGGGGCGCTTCATGCGCTTTAAAACATCCGGGTGGCTGTGCTGCAAAGGCACATCCAGGTACGGCAGCACCTGGCCCGTCGCCATCAGCGGCAGTACCTCGTCCACACTCGGGTACGGGTACACATAGTGCAGCCGAACCCAGGCACCGTAAGGCTCGGCAATCTCGCCGAGCGCCTGCACCAGTTCCAGCATGCGGGTTTTGATCGGCTTGCCGTCAAAAAAGCCAGTGCGGTATTTCACGTCAACACCATAGGCCGAGGTGTCCTGGCTGATGACCAGCAGCTCTTTCACGCCACCTTCAAACAAGGCCCTGGCTTCGACCAGCACATCGCCAATCGGGCGCGACACCAAATCCCCGCGCATCGACGGAATGATGCAAAACGTGCAGCGGTGGTTGCAGCCTTCGCTGATTTTCAAATACGCGTAGTGGCGCGGCGTTAACTTGATGCCAGCCACACCAAAACTGTTGGGTACCAAGTCCACAAACGGGTCATGCGGCTTGGGCAGATTCAAATGCACCGCGTCCATCACTTCTTGCGTGGCGTGTGGGCCTGTCACGGCCAGCACGCTGGGGTGCATTTGCCGCACCATGTTGCCGCCGTCCTCGCCGGCTATGGCACCCAGGCAACCGGTGACGATCACCCGACCGTTAGCGGCCAATGCTTCGCCAATCGTGTCCAGGCTTTCCTTGACGGCATCGTCAATAAAACCGCAGGTATTGACGATGACCAGGTCAGCGCCTTCAAATGTTTTGGAGGTCTGGTAGCCCTCAGCGCTCAGTTGCGTGAGGATCAGCTCAGAATCCGTCAGTGCCTTGGGACAGCCGAGGCTGACAAACCCAACGCGCGGGGCGGGTTTGTGGGTGATGGTTGTAGGGGGGGAAATAACTTCACTCATGGCTCTATTGTCTCAGAGCCGCTTCAAGATAGAGGCAAACTATTTTTTCAAACCGAATGCAGACAACATCTGCTCGCTCTGCTTTTGCATTTGCTCCTGCATTTGGGTGAAAACATCTTTAGACTGTTCGACGTAATTGCCCATCATGCCCTTCATCATGGGTGACTGCGCGTTCATGAACTGTGCCCATTTTTCGGGCGTCAGCCCCTTGGACTGTTCGGACATTTTGACCTGCAAATCCATAAAGCTTTGTACGTTTTTCTCAAGGTATGCACCCATAAAGCTCTGCATGGCGTTGCCGTAAAACCGGATGATGTTGGCCAGCACCGCCTCAGTAAACATCGGCGCGCCGCCCGACTCTTCTTCCAGAATGATTTGCAGCAGAATACTACGCGTTAAATCGTCATTGGTTTTGGCGTCCACCACCACAAAATGCGCGCTGTCCATGACCAATTGCCGCACATCTGTCAAGGTGATGTAGGTGGAGGTTTCCGTGTCATACAGCCGCCGGTTCGGGTATTTTTTGATGACGCGACTTTGTGCTGAAGCATCGGCCTGTGGACCTGATGCGTGGCTGGTGACTTTGGATTTTTGCACTTAGCGTTCCCGTAGATAAACCACCAGCAAGGTGCTAAGTGATTCAGTACATTCTAAGGAAGTTTGGGACTAGTGAAGATTAACCAAATCTCTGTGTTTACCCTGCATTGAGGGAAATCAATCAAGAAGATTGGTAGGCGCAATTGGACTCGAACCAACGACCCCCACCATGTCAAGGTGGTGCTCTAACCAGCTGAGCTATGCGCCTGAAGTCTAGCCTCGCAGTATAGCAGATCACTTTCTACGCGCCGACCGCACACCCGCCACCCCAGCCACTATACCGAGCACCTGCTTGAGCCGCCCCGACTGCGCCACTTCCACCGTGAACGTCATCCAGGCCGTACCGCCACCCCCATTTCCAGTTTTACCAGTTTTGTCCTTCACAGACTGCGTTTGCACGCCAATCACGTTCATTTTTTCTTTGGCAAATACCTCTGAAATATCTCTCAAGAGGCCCTGCCTGTCGGATGCTTCAATCGCCACATCGACAGGATAGGCCGCACCGTCGGCGTTTTCTGGCGCACTCCACGCCACCTCAATCACGCGGTCCGGGCTGCCCGAGGCCATGTTGCGAAAGTTGCTGCAATCGCTGCGGTGCACGCTTACACCTTTGCCCTTGGTGACAAAGCCCAAAATATCGTCGGGCGGTGCAGGCTTGCAGCATTTGGCCAATTGCGTCAGCAGCGAGCCCATGCCAACCACCAGCACACCACCGTTTTTTGAGTGCGAAAGTGTCGGGCGCGGTTTTTTCGCCAGTACGTAGTCGTCTTGTGTAGGCGCAGGCTCTGGCGGCTTGAGCATGTTTTCAATCGTGCGCAAACTGAGTTCGTCTTTGCCCACCACTTCAAACAAATCGTCCGCCGCCTTAAAGCCCAACTGCGCTGCCAGGTCATCTAGCTTCATCGCTGTTTTGCCTTCGCGCTGCAGCAGCTTTTCAACTGCCTCACGGCCCTTGGCGACGGTTTGTGCCATCTCCAGCGCGTTAAACCAGGCACGCACTTTTGACTTGGCGCGGTGGCTGGTTAAATAACCAAGATCAGCATTCAACCAATCACGTGACGGCCCACCTTCTTTGACGGTAATCACTTCGACGGTTTGGCCGTTTTGCAGTGGCGTATTGAGCGGCACCATGGCCCCGTCAATCCGCGCGCCCCGGCAGTGGTGGCCGACGTTAGTGTGCACGCTATAGGCAAAGTCAACCGCTGTCGCGCCCTGCGGCAACTCGACAATCGCGGCATCGGGCGTCAACACGTAAATGCGGTCGTCAAACAACCCCGGCTTGTCCAAGCTTGAGTTGCCAGACAAATCACGCTCCCAAGCCAGCAACTGGCGCAGCACGGCGATTTTTGAATCGTATTCACTGCTGGCCGACACACCTGCATAGCCCTTGGTGCCCGCCTCTTTGTAGGCCCAGTGCGCGGCCACGCCGTGTTCGGCATGGTCATGCATAGCCTGGGTGCGAATTTGAATTTCAACCGCCCTTCCCGCCTCATCACGTACCACGGTGTGCAGCGACTGGTAGCCGTTCGATTTGGGCTTGGCGATGTAGTCGTCAAACTCGCCCTCAATCGGCGTGAAGCGTGAATGTACAAAACCCAATGCCGCGTAGCATCCATTCGCGTCTGCCGCAATCACGCGCAGTGCGCGAATGTCAAATACCTGGTCAAAGTCGAGTGACTTGCCGCGCATTTTTTTAACAATGCTGTAGATGTGCTTGGGTCGGCCTTGTACCAGCGCCGCCACGCCACTTTTGTTCAGCTCACGCTCCAACTGAAGGCGCAGGTCTTCCATGAACTGCTCGCGCTCCACACGTTTTTCATCCAGCAGTTGCGCAGTTTTTTTGTAGGTTTCGGGCTCTAAAAACCGAAAAGCCAAGTCTTCCATTTCCCATTTGATTTGCCAAATACCCAGGCGGTTGGCCAGCGGTGCAAACACATGCAGTGATTCATGCGCCAGCGCGGTTGATGCGGCTTGTTTGGTCAAGGCGCAGTAGCGCAGCGTTTGCAGACGCGACGCCAGGCGCAGCATCACCACACGTAGATCACGAGAAAACGCCAAAAGCATTTTCCGCACGGTTTCTAGCTGCGCCTTGGGGTCATTTTCCAACTGCGCCTTGGCGTTCGCAGTCCGAGCTTGCTGCTGCACATTTACCAGCTTGGTTGTTTCCAGCGCCAGCTCGGCGTAGTGCGCACCAAAGGCCTTGGTGATAACCTCCAGCGGCTTGGTCAGGTGTTGGCAGGCGTACACCAGGTAGGTGGCGGCCTGCATCGCTTCAGAACCACCAATCGATTTGAGAATGGCGGCTACCGCATCGGCATGAGCCAGCGTGTTTTCGCCCGTGTCCAGCGTTTCGCTGGCAATCAGCGGTTCTGCAAAGGCGCGTGCGCGCGTCAGGGCTTGCGGCTGATCGGGCAGGCTGCTGGCGGTGGCTGTGACGATTTGCGCGCTGGCTGCGGGCGCTTGGCTTTTCATGGGTGTTTTAACCGAGCAAGAAACCAGTCACAGCAGCGACTTGGTCTGCCGCCATCAAAGTTGGCGCATGACCCACACCCGCAAATTCAACCAGCCGCGCTCTGGGCCCACGCTGCGTCATGGCCAACGCTGTGGCAGGGCTGAGCAAGTCAGAATCAGCCCCGCGCAAGAGCAGCGTTTGCGCAGTGATGTTGTCGTACAGCTGCCAAAGCGTTTTTTCGCCTTGCAGGGTTGATGCCTGCGTCGCCTGCTTGAAAGGCGTAGCCAATGCCGGGTCGTAATGCAGGCGCAATTTACTGCCAGGTGCATCCGTAACTGGCCTGAGCATGGGTTTGGACAGCGCCAGCCATTGCTCTGGCGTGTGCGGGCCAAAGCCGGTTGAAATAGCCCACATCGCATCAGCGGCCTGCTGCACTGAATCAAAGGTGATGGGCGCACCCAGGTACATGCCAATCCGCACAATCGACAGCCATTCAATCGCCGGGCCGACGTCGTTCAATACCAATTTGTTGACAGTTACTGGAAGTGGCAAGCCCGGCTGCCCACACACCACCAGCCCAATCAGCCCACCCATGCTGGTACCTAACCAGTCCAGCTTGGTGATAGCGGCTTGAGCATGCAACTGCCCCAGCAGCGCCAGCATGTCAGCCGCATAGGTAGGGATTTGGTAGCCCATCGCGTCCTTCAGCCAATCGCTTTCGCCGCGCCCTACCACGTCAGGGCAAATCACGCGAATATTGCCTTTGGCTGCATCCACCAAATGCGCCGCCAGCACATCGAAATCACGCCCCTGACGTGACAGCCCATGCACGCAAACCACCACATGCGCCGCAGCCGGGTTGCCCCATTGCCAATAAGCCATCCGGTGGCCACCGTTGGCATCCGGGCATTGAATGTGGTGAAGGCTGGGCGATGAGAAGGCAGTGGTCATGGCGAATAAATGTGAGACGCTTCATAATTGAAAGCAGATTCATTCAATCATACGGAGAAACTCACATCATGCTCAAAGGTAAAACAGCGTTAGTCACAGGCTCCACCAGCGGTATTGGTTTGGGCATCGCCAAAGCGCTAGCCGCGCAAGGCGCGAACATCGTCATGAACGGCTTTGGCGATGTGGACGGCCCGAAGGCTGAAATCGCAGCATCTGGCGCGTCATATGGCGTCAAGGTAGTGCATCACAAAGCCGACATGAGCAAGCCCGCCGAGATTGCCGACATGATGGCGTACGCTGCCGCCGAGTTTGGCCAGGTCGATATTCTGGTCAACAACGCAGGCATTCAGCACGTCGCCCGCATCGAGAACTTCCCCGTCGAAAAGTGGGACGCCATCATCGCCATCAACCTGTCCAGCGCCTTCCACGCTACCCGCCTGGCACTGCCCGCGATGCAAAAAGCCAACGGCGGCAAAGGCTGGGGCCGCATCATCAACGTCGCATCTGCTCACGGACTGGTCGCCTCAGCTGAAAAGTCAGCCTACGTCACTTCTAAACACGGCCTGGTCGGCCTGACCAAAGTCACCGCTCTGGAAAACGCAAAAAGCGGCGTGACCTGCAACGCCATTTGCCCAGGTTGGGTGCTAACGCCACTGGTTCAAAAGCAGCTCGACGCGCGTGCAGAAGCAGGCAACATGACGATGGAAGCCGCCACCGCCCAACTGCTGGGTGAAAAAGAGCCATCGCTACAGTTCACCACCCCTGAAGAGCTGGGCGCACTGGCGGTGTTTTTCTGCTCCCCAGCAGGCAACAACGTGCGCGGCGTGGCATGGAACATGGATGGTGGGTGGGTGGCGCAGTAGGGATTGGTGCGGCTGTTTGCTATTTTATTTATAGCTAATTACGCCCGGATTTATTGGGCTTTGGCCGTTTTTTATGGGGGAAAACGAATATTTTCAGAATTTTTAGGGCTGTGTGAAGACTGTTTACAGCGCTATGATGCTTTAAAAAGCTGTTTTTACCTATCGTTTAGGCCGCTAGGTCAATAAATTCAAGCACGAACAGCTATAAAAAATATAGCTAATATTCGATGGTATCGCTCTACTTTTTTGGTTTCATGGCCAAGCGCCATTGCTTGAGCGAAATGACTTCGCCATTAACATCCTGAACTAGAACCGAACGATTGTCAGCGTTCACATAGAAGTTTTGCCAACGCTCCAAACGATCGGATCTGTTAGCTGATACCCCTACGGATATGTAGCAACGACCATGACGAGCAATAGGTAAACCTAAGCCGTCGAAAGCCACCGGAAACGAGTGTGATGACGACCAGGAGCGCACCTCTGGCAAGCCGTGAACCAACCGTATGGCCTTTGCAAACTCAGCAGAGTTGTTGCCGGGTGCCACGCAGTCCTGCGCCATAGCTGAGCCACTGGAGACCAGCACGGCTATTAGCAACACAAAAAGCTGGGTCATTGATGTTCAATCCAGTTATGAAAATTCCATGAAACCCGGAACCTATTCACTATAAATTCGGTAGCTGCTTGCGCCCGTATCCATTGATCCAGAAGCACTTTTGATATGTGAAAATAGTCAAAAACGCCCCCACTCAAACCGCCGAATGCGTGCGCAGCAAGTCTTTCAACGCTTCATTCATCCGTGTTTGCCAGCACCGTAGGTCGGGTTAGCCCTCAAGGCGTCACCCGACGGATTGCGATGGCGTTGAGGAGATGTCGGGTTACGCTTCGCTAACCCGATCTACGAGACTCAGAAAGATCTTGAAATGCTCTTTTAGTATGTTTTCACTCATTATTTAGGTCTCTAAGCCAATAGATTCGGGTGTAAGTAGCTATGAAAATGAGAGTAAATTTTTAATTGGTATCTGACCCCAATGACTCTACCGTGGCACCCAGCCACCGCACATTGGGAAGACTTGGCCGACGAAACAACTGGCCGGCTCACTGCAAAGATACGCAGCGAATTCGGCATCTTCCTTCGCTCCCACGAGGCGCCCGAGAGGAACCTCTCGCTTCAAGCGCTCCTGGAAGCGCGGATTGGCCTGTAGCTCAGCGGGGAAGTACGTCGGGTTGTCAACGAAGTTCTGTGCGATTGCATTCACTTGGACATTGTGAATGGCGACTTCCACGCCGACAGCTTGCACGTATGCGAGTTGCGCGCCACGAGCGGCACTGTAGGTCGATGCGCGCTTCATGCCGCGCAGCGCTGATGCACTGCCCATGACAAGGATCTTGCCCGCGCGCCGCTCGATCATCGAAGTCAGCACGGCCTGGAACAATCGTGGAAGTGGATGAACGAGGGCCGCGAATACGTCGTTCCACTCTTCCTCAGACACTTGTGTCGCGTCGGTCGTTGGCGCCGGTATCGCTAAATTGACGACGAGAACATCGACGAGTCCTGCGGCGGCGACGATAGAGGCGGGCGCCTCGGCGCTCAGCAAAGGCGCTGTGCTCGCAACAACGGCAGCACCGTGCGCTGCGAAAACCTCGCACAGCACAGGACCCATGAAAACGTCCGCCTGGGTGATGAGCACGCGCTTGCCTTGAAGGCTGTGATCCTGCATGAATTCTCCTGCGCCAATTAAGTGAACTGCGCCTGCGCTCTTACTGCCACGCCCAACGTTTGACATAAGCGGCCGAAACCGGTTGGTCACGCGAAGCGAAAAATGAACCGCGAGCGTAGCATGACCAGCCGGTGGAGGCCCGATCGATAGAAGGATTAGGCATTTTCACCGCCCGAGCGAGCCAATGAATAGCGATGGATATCAGATCGAAGTTTCCAGCCTTGGCTTTCCCAGTAAACCGATGCCAATGCATTTGTCTTGAAGACGTCAATGTGGCTCTTGAGGATGCCAAGGCATTCCAGTTCACTGAGGCAGCTTTCGACGAGAGCATTCGCAATTCCTTTGCGTCGATGCGTTGCAAGCACGGTGAGATGCTGCAAGTACCCACGGCGGGCATCGTGGCCAGACATGATGCAGCCGACGAGGTGACGATCGACTTCGCAAACGAAGCTCAGACCAGGATTCCGTTGCAGATACCGATCCGTCGATTCGCGCGAATCTGCATCTCGAAATGACACGCCTGAAGTCTGCTTCATTAGCTCGACTACGGCGTCGTAGTCATCGATGGTCATTGCCCGGATGGCGTGCATGGATGGATGAATCTTGGAGGCGTGGGTTGATGAACTCGAATGCCTAACGAATGCAAGGGATTTCCCAGTCCCAAGCGGATGCCGAGTCGAGACACTTGCGTTTTACGGCAACTGAGTGTCAAGATAGAGAGGTCAAACTTTTAGCTCCGGCGTAACTTGAGTAAAGGTGAGTCTGCACTAAAACTTCGTTTTAATTTAACTCACCTGGAAAGAGAAATCATGGCCATTATTACCATCGGAATTGATCTCTCCAAGAACGTCTTTGCAGTCCATGATGTGGATGAGACAGGCAAGACAGTACCGGTCCGTCCGATCTTCAAACGCGCCGCCCTGCTCGAACTGATTGCCAAACTTCCGCCTCGCCTCATTGGTATGGAAGCTTGCTCAAACGCGCCCCACTGGGTGCGTTGGTAGCTTAGTCACTTAGTGACGCTACTATTTCAATAGCTTCTTGCGCCCGAATCTATTGGGCTACAGCCTATTTTAATGGGTGAAAACGCGTTGTTTCAGGTGCTTCAAGGCTCTGTAAAGTCTATGTGCGGTGTCAATAGGCTTTAAAAAGCTGTTTTCAAGCCATTTTTACATATCTTTTAAGCGTCTAGCCCAATAAATACGGGCGCAAGCAGCTATAAAAAGAGTAGCAACCAAACGCTGCATGACTAAACGGAATTCGCCCCACTTGCCTCAGCGCAAAGTTCCCGCAGCGCCGATACCTGCCAGGCGAACTCTGGCTCAAACGCCTCGTGCTGCGCCACTGCACCGTACCCACCCTCTGCGTACACCGTTGCGTAGGCAGCGTAGTCTGCCGCCTGCAAAGCCTTGCCGTTGACCGCATTTGCCACGGCATAGCTGGCTGATACGGCCGCGTGCCCGCAGCCATCGATGGATTTTGATCCTCGGTGGTGATTTGCCAGCCGCTCAGCTTCTTTTTGCGCCAGTTCCAACGCATCCCTGGAAGCATCACCGTTCAAGTACCTTCCCAGGGTGTCCAGGCAATCGATTACTTCTGGCTCCTCAAGCAGGTGCCTGATGCGGGCTGCACATACGTAGCAAAAAGCCAATCGCATGCGCTCTTTGCCAGCTTGCAGAAGGCCAACATCTTGTGCGAGCAGTTCCAGGGTTGGGTTCATGGCAAGCTCTGGTGAGAGTGATGAAATCAGAATAATACCCATCAGCATGACCCCAACGCATCCATGCCGCGCGTCCTGGGTTTTGACCTTGCAGGTCAGCTCAGCTGAATAAAACCCGCATCACGTAGTGCCGCGCGCTACGAGCACGAGCACACCCAGCAGCAAAAAAACCAGCCACGACAAGTGCTTGCCTCTGGTGAAGTAAAGCGGAAAAGCCGCTGAAATCAGGGCAACGCTACCAATAACACCAAGCAACTGGTGTCTGGAAACTTCGCCGCCAGCGGCGATGAACGTCAGGTAAGCCATACCCCACCAAGCCACGGTGGTGAGGTGCCACACAAAGCGCAGGGTGCCTATGGTGAAGGCCGTGCCGCCGAAAAGCTTAGGCAAATCGTTTTTTTTGAACAGACGAATCAGGATGTAGCGCTCGCCCAAGTAGGAATGCGCGATTCCGGTGATGAACATCAAGACAGCGGCGAGGATTAGCAATTGTTTCTGCCTGAGTTGGTGATTCACTACATATTTTATAGCTGCTTGCGCCCGAATTCATTGGGCTGCAGCTACTTTTAGCACCTGAAAAGCATGGTTTTTGCTACCAAACGGCGGTTGGCTGATAAAAACCCGGGGCAAAATCTCAACCAATAGCCGCCGCCGACCCAGCCAGCTTGCGCAACTCAAACTTCTGAATCTTCCCCGTCGACGTCTTGGGCAACTCCCCAAACACAACAGCACGCGGCACCTTGAAGGCGGCTAGGTGCTTTTTGCAATGCGCCACGATGTCTTCGGGCTGGGTCGTTGCACCCGCCTTCAGTTCTACAAACGCACATGGCGTTTCGCCCCAGCGCTCGTCTGGCTTGGCCACCACGGCGGCTGCCAGTACGTCGGGGTGGCGGTACAGCACGTCTTCTACTTCGATGGAGCTGATGTTTTCACCGCCCGAGATGATGATGTCTTTGCTGCGGTCTTTGATCTTCATGTAGCCGTCGGGGTAGCACACGGCCAAATCGCCTGAGTGAAACCAGCCGCCTGCAAAGGCTTCTTCGGTGGCCTTGGCGTTTTTCAGGTAACCCTTCATGGCGATGTTGCCCTTGAACATGATCTCGCCCATGGTTTCGCCGTCTTGCGGTACGGGCTGCATGGTGGCGGCGTCGAGCACGCGCACGTCGGCCTCCAGGTGGTAGCGCACGCCTTGCCGGGCGTTCAGGCGGGCACGCTCGCCAATGTCCAGCGTGTTCCATGCCTCGTGCTGAACGCAAACAGTGGCCGGGCCATAGGTCTCGGTCAAGCCGTAAACGTGGATCAGGTCAAAGCCCAGCGCCTCCATGCCTTCAATCATCGACGCCGGTGGCGCCGCACCTGCCACCATCGCCTTGACGCCGCCTGGCAAGCCCTGCTTCAAGGTCTCGGGCGCATTGACCAGCATGCCGTGCACGATGGGGGCGGCGCAGTAGTGCGTCACACCATGGCTACGAATCGCCTCAAAAATCTCGGGCGCGGCTACCTTGCGCAGGCACACATTGACGCCAGCGCGCGCCGCCACCGTCCACGGAAAGCACCAGCCGTTGCAATGAAACATCGGCAGCGTCCACAGGTACACGGCATGCTTGGGCATGTCCCATTCCAGAATATTCGACACCGCGTTGGCGGCCGCGCCCCGATGGTGGTACACCACCCCCTTGGGGTTACCGGTGGTGCCGCTGGTGTAGTTGAGCGCTATCGCGTCCCATTCATCATCGGGTAATTTCCACGCGTAGTTGGCATCGCCAGTGGCTAAAAAATCGTCGTAGTTGATGCTGCCAATGCGCAGGCTGTCGCCCGTATAAAGCGCATCTTCAGCATTGATCACCAGCAGCGGCGTGCTGGACGTGCGCAGTGCCAAAGCCTTCTGCATGATGCCAGCAAACTCCGGGTCAACAATCACGACCTTCGCCTCGCCGTGGTCCAACATGAAGGCGATGGTTTCAGCATCCAGCCGGGTATTCAGGGCGTTGAGCACAGCGCCGGTTACCGGTATGCCAAAGTGGGCTTCGACCATGGGCGGTGTGTTGGGCAGCATCACGGCTACGGTGTCGCCTTTGCCAATGCCGTGCTTTTGCAGCGCGCTGGCCAGTTGGCGGCAGCGGGTGAAGGTCTCTGCCCAGCTGCGACGCAAGTTGCCATGCACCACGGCTAACCGGTTGGGGTAGACCTCGGCCGTTCGTTCAATAAACGCCAGTGGGGACTGCGCAGCGTAGTTGGCGGCATTGCGCGGCAAGTTCTGGTCGAAGATGCTGGGGGCGGAAGATTGGCTGGGCACGGGGAGTCTCCTGTAGTTTTGCTGGCGTGCACCATAGTAGTACTGCAGGGTTTCAGGGTGCTGACCGACTGAATGCGGGTGCAAACTACTTTAAGAATACGAAGCTACCAAATAATGCTGCGATGCAAGCAATTGATGTAACCAGGCATTTGTCTCTTGCAATGACTTATCGTTCATATTCAAGACAAACTCTTGACCTTTCGCAACGGTTTGCAGCCGTGCTTTTGTTGAGTCTTTTTCGTCAAAAAACCACCGTTTAGGGTTGCGGTGGTACGTCAAAAGTTGATTCCCTTTCTCATCGCGTTGTGCAAACCAATTGGGCAGCAACCAAGTAGAGCGTTTAATCGATTTCGTTTGAGTTGGATCGGTAAGCTGCTGTGCTGGCGTGAATGTGCGGAACGCACCACCGCCTGGATATTTAGTTTTTTTACCGTCAATCAACATGTTTTCTGACGCCAGATAAATAGTGTTATTGGGCGGATATCTACCGGCGTGTCGGATATGCGGATGATCCTCCAACCACGGGTATTTAGCGCACCACTTTGGGTGATCGCTGACAGCGAGAATCTCACCAATTTGCAACCAACCGAAAAGAACATGCAAGTCAGGTGCGCCTGACACAAAACTCCAGTTCTCGCCGCAACCCTCGACTCGTCGGAACCATCCAAAGAACAAAAACAAATCCCCAACGCCGACCAACTGGTTTGACAGATGGCTCTGAGCCGCACCGTCTTGCCCAAATGCTTGTCGATAGCCCGTAAACCCGGTCTCATCACAGTGGCGAAGATCAGGATCGACATGCACCATTTGACATTTTCCGAGAGGGTTAGACGCATTTACTGACTTTATAAGATGCTTTGCTACATCGCCAAGATTGCGTCCGTTGCACTGCAGGTTTTGCAGACTCTGCTTTTTTTCCTCCGAATCCGGGATCGGCAAAGAAGCCATAGTTTCATCCGGAAAAATCGGACTGGCGCAGCCACCATAACCAGAATCAAAGCCTTTCCGGCTCAGAATAATTTTCATTCTTATCCCTTTGTTTCGGCAGCGCTTAATGCGTCGCCCGATTCAGGTACACCTTCCCACAAGCCCTCATCGTACCGTCATGAATCTGCAGCACCTTGCGCAACGGCGTCTGATACCCACCAGCCAAATTCCATGCAATGGAAATCCCCAACTCCGCTGCTGTTTCAAAAACAATCAAATCACGTTCATACAACTGCTCAGTCGTCAGCCAGCCACCTAAAGGGTCATCTATATGCGGGTCGGCACCGGCCTGGTACAAGATCACATCACAGCTTTGCATGCGCTTGACCAAGCCGGGAATCGACATGAGAAAGCGCTTGGCTTCACCCGTAAATCCGTAATACTTGCCCGCCGAATAATGCTTGATCCATTTAATTTTTAAGTGCTCAATGATGTTGTCGGTGCCGTCACCGTAATGTTGGTCAAAGTCCAGAATACCGACGCGCTTGACCTCGCCTGATGCATGCAGGGCCAAAGCAGTAACCATCAGTCCGTTAAAAGTACAAAAACCTCTCGGATACGCATAGCAGGCATGGTGAAAACCAGCGCACGGGGCTACAGCGACTTTGCCGTTGCGCAGCGCCTCGCGCGCGGCGGCCAGCATGGCACCGCTGGTGTAGGGCAAAGACTTGGCGACCGCTTCAGAGCTATTGCCAAAGCCGTTTTCAACTTGACATGACAACACGGCATCAACAAAAGCCGGCAGATGCGCCCGCGCAATGTCTTCAACGCTTACAGGTTCAGGGGCAATGACGGTGAGAGGAATATCCAGTTTGCGCCAGGATTCCATAACGGCTTTGGGCTTGGCGGCGCTGGGTGAAAAGCCGCCACTATCAGCCACCATTAGTGGGGTGTAAAACACGCGAATAGCAGTCAATTTGGAGGACGAAATTGACCGTCCCGCAGAATTTGGCGGTGAGTTTTCAGGCATATGTAACAGCTTAAAGCGAGACTGGCTCAAGAATTGAGCCAGCCCTGAAAATGACTCAAATTTATGGTTCCCCTGCAATTCGGCAGTAAATGGCCTGAAGGCACAATAAGCCTGTGTCCATCCCCCAGTCATTTATTCAAGAGCTTTTGGCCCGAGCCGATGTCGTGGACATCGTGGGCCGCTACGTGCAGCTGAAAAAAGGCGGTGCCAACTTCATGGGCTTGTGCCCTTTTCATGGTGAAAAGTCGCCGTCGTTCAGCGTCAGCCCGGCCAAGCAGTTCTACCATTGCTTTGGCTGCGGTAAAAACGGCAACGCCATCAGCTTTTTGATGGACCACGCGGGCATGACCTTCATTGAAGCCGTCAAGGACCTGGCCCAGCAGTACGGCCTGCAGGTGCCGGAAGACGATGTGTCGCCGCAAGACCGGGCCAAAGCCGCGCAAATGCGCGAGCAGCAGGCCACCCTGACCAGCGTGCTTGAAAAGGCCGGTATGGCCTACATCAAGGCCCTGCGTAATTCGCCCAAGGCGATTGACTACTTCAAGGGGCGCGGCCTGTCGGGTGAAATCGCCAAAACCTTTGGCCTGGGCTACGCGCCCGAGGGCTGGCGCTCGCTGGCCAGCGTGTTCCCCGACTACAACGACCCGCTGCTGGTTGAAAGTGGTTTGGTCATTACCGGCGAGCCTGGCGAAGAAAACGCGGCTGGTGAAGCCAAGCGTTACGACCGCTTTAGAGACCGGGTGATGTTCCCTATCCGCAATGTGAAGGGCGAATGCATAGGCTTTGGCGGGCGGGTATTGAGTGACGAAAAACCCAAGTATTTGAATTCGCCCGAAACGCCTGTCTTCAGCAAAGGACGCGAGCTGTATGGCCTGTATGAAGCACGCACCGCTCTGCGTGAGCATGGCTACGCGCTGGTGACCGAAGGCTACATGGACGTGGTGGCGCTGGCGCAAATGGGCTTTGCCAACGCGGTGGCCACGTTGGGCACGGCCTGCACGGCTGAGCATGTACAAAAGCTGTTTCGCTTTACCGATTCGGTCGTCTTCAGTTTTGACGGTGATAGCGCGGGCCGCCGCGCGGCGCGCAAGGCACTGGATGCGGCCTTGAGCTTTGCCACCGATGTGCGTACCGTCAAATTTTTGTTCTTGCCTGCCGAGCATGACCCCGACAGCTACATCCGCGAACATGGCAAAGACGGCTTTGCCGACTATGTGGCCAAGGCGCTCCCCTTAAGCAAATTCATGCTGCAAGCCGCCGCTGAGGACTGTGATTTAGACACCGCAGAAGGCCGCGCCCACATGGCCAGCAATGCGCGCCCGCTATGGGCGCTGCTACCCGACGGCGCACTGAAGCGCCAGTTGCTGGCCGAGATTGCCGACAAGGTATTGATTGATGTGCGCGACCTGCTGGAGGTGTGGCAACCTGCAAGCAAACCGGGTAGCTATAAAAATAGTAGCTACTCGCGCCCGAAAACAGGGGGCTACAGCCCTAAAGCATCGCCAAAAATGGCTCAAAATGACGAAAATGAGGCGTTTTCAAGCTACCCGGATGATGGGGGCTACCCTGGCAGCCACGAGGCGGACTATTCAAGCTCGGAACCGCATTTTTCGTTGCCCGCCCCTTCAGACTTCAAAATGCCGCGCCAAAGCACAACACGCGTCAAGGGCCGCCTGCTGCCTGCCAGCCGGGAAGACCGGGTGCTGCGCCTGCTGCTGACTGACCCGCATTGCTGGGACTTATTGAACAGTGAAGAGCATCTGCTGCTTTGCACCCTGCCCGCCCCGCACGGCCCCCTGTTTGCGTGGGCTGAGAGCCAGATCCATGACCACGGCCCACAGCCCTGGGCGGCCCTGCGTGAGGGCTTGCGCGGCCATGCGCACGAGGCCCATGCGATTGCCCAAATATCGCAAATCCCGGAAGGCATTGAAGGCGACTTCAGCGAGGTGCGCAGCATCATGGACCAGCTGGTCAAACTCAATCGCCAGCAAGAGATGAAAGAGCTGGCCACCAGAGCGGCGACAGACCCGCTGGCCATGCAGCGCTACAAAGAGCTGGCCAGCAGCTTGCGTAACTGATAAAAAAACCAAATTTTCCCGCCTAAAAAACAGGCAATAGGGTATAATCCGACTTTCGACACCGCAAGCGCGACAGCAGCACCTCCGGCACCGGCCTTCCGCACAGCGGAAACACTCTTCAAAATGAGCTGGCCACCTCCCCGCAAGGACTGCATACCAAATGTTCGCCCAAACAGCTTGCACGCCATGGCTCATATGGCATGTTCCCCCTGCATTCTGTAGATTGCCAAAGCTGTTATTTTTACCGTTACTTTTGCTGTGCCGCCCTTGCTGCACTGATTTATTTTGTGGATAAATTTTTGTCAACCGGAGACCCGCTATGCCTTCGAAAACATCAAAAAAACCAATCGCCAAATCTACTGTGAAACCTGCTGTGAAACCTGTGACTAAACCAGCCACTAAACCAGCCGTTAAAGCTGTGGCAGTTAAACCCGTGACGAAACCAGCCCCAAAAGCTGCCAAACCAGCGCCGGTTGATAAAGCGAAAAAAGTCACCACCTCTAAAGCAAGCGCAAAAGTAACTGCCAAGCCCGCCAAAACCGCCAAGTCCATTCCCCCCGCTCCGACCCCGAAGAAAGCTCCCCTAGTGATACCCAAGAAAATTGTTGAATCCAGGCCTCTGGCTGCCAAGCCTGTTGCCGTGACTGCTGAAGTAGCCGTTAAAAAGAAACCCGGTCGCCCGCCTAAAAACCCAGCGGCTGATGACAGCGCTGATGCCAGTGGTGTCAAGCGTGGCCGCAAGCCAAAAATTGCCCTTAAAGGCGATGGTGATGAAGACCTGTCTGATGTGGTGGCCGAGTTTGAAGAACCCGCCGCCGAGACCACTGAAAAAGTCAAACCACTGCGGATGAAGATCAGCAAGGCCAAAGAACGTGCCTTGATGAAAGAGTTTGGCCTGGACGAAACGATTCTGAGCGAGGAAGACATCCTCAAGCGCCGCATGCGCCTGAAGGCGCTGATCAAGCTCGGTAAAACGCGTGGCTATCTGACGCACGGTGAGATTTCTGATCACCTGCCCGACAAACTGATTGACGCTGAAACCCTGGAAGCCGTTGTCATCACCCTGAACGACCTGGGTGTGGCGGTGTACGAGCAAACGCCCGATGCTGAAACCCTCTTGATAACAAGCAACGCGCCAGCAGGCTCTACCGAAGAAGAAGCCGAAGAAGCCGCTGAAGCCGCACTGTCAACCGTCGACAGCGAGTTTGGCCGCACCACAGACCCGGTCCGCATGTACATGCGCGAAATGGGCACCGTTGAACTGCTGACACGCGAAGGCGAAATTGAAATCGCCAAGCGCATTGAGGGCGGCTTGATGAAGATGATGGAAGCCATCTCTGAATCACCTGCAACGATTGCTGAAATTTTGCGCCTGGGCGAAGAAATTCGTGAAGGCAAGATCGTTATTTCTACTGTGGTCGATGGCTTTACCATTGCCAACGAAGCCGACGATTACGTGGCCGAAGAAGACTTTGACGAGTTCGACGAAGAAGACGACGACGACGGCAAAGGCGGCTCAAAGGCGTTGACAAAAAAGCTCGAGGAACTGAAAAAAGAAGCCCTCACCCGCATCGACAAAATTGCCTTGTTGTTTGAAAAAGTCCATAAAACTTATGACAAGGAAGGCTACGGCACGCCCACTTACACCAAGGCCCAATCAGCCCTAAGCGAAGAGCTGATGACGGTGCGCTTTACCGCCAAGACGATTGAAAAGCTGTGCGACCTGCTGCGCGGCCAGGTGCTGGACGTGCGCAAAAAAGAGCGCGAATTGCGCCGCATCATCGTCGAGAAATGCGGCATGCCGCA
>JAYWBS010000078.1:0-6141 GCA_043781295.1 Polaromonas sp. | reverse complement strand
AGCTACGGCACCTGGGTTCGCTTTGCGGGCGGAGATGCAATCGTGGCACTGCGCAGGCAAGAATGCGTGCTACTGGTGGGCGGCGAGATTGCGTTGGGCGCACCGTTTGAAGACTTCACGGTGCCGACGGTGAGCTTTAAGTTTCCGGGGAAATAGCAGCCAATGGCCATTGGGCCGGACTTCTTGGAAATATGACTGGTACGGTTTATGGGGGGCAGGTCACTTTTAATAGCGGTAACTAGCGACGCCGTCGACATTATCCGTACCTCTCCTGATGTTGCCGAGAGCACTTGGCGAAATTTAGTTAACGTTGGACAGTCAAGAAACTAGCTCTTTCGTCAGAAAGTCCGGGACAGGTATTGAACGGCAGTGTAAAACCAGCAATTTCCGTTGCTAAAATCGCAATACAATTCAAAAACTGCTATTTTAGATGATGAAATAAACCTACAGCCCAATAAATACGGGCGCAAGCAGCTACTATATTTATAGCAATCTACACGATCTCCAGGCGCTGCACCATGTCAGGAAACTGCGCCACCATGCGTATCAGCAAGGCTGCTTGGGCGTTGGGTTTGGCGCGACCTTGTTCCCAGTTTTCTAGCGTGCGGGGGTTGGTGCGCAGGTAGCGTGCAAACACTGGGCGGGACAGGTGCAGTTGCTCGCGTACGCTGACCACGTCTTGCGGGGACAGTACGGGCACGGGCCTGCCTTGTACCTTGAATGTGCGCAGCGTCAACTTGCCTTCTCGTTGCTTCTTCAGGGCATCAAAGCCCTCAGTGAGTTCTGCAAAAATATCACGTTTTTTCGTCATGATGTTTACCTTTTTTCAGGGCGACGTTGATCTAATTCCAGCTTTAGCATTTGCTTTAAGGCCTTGCGTTGATCGGGCGTCAGGTCGTCGGTCTGGTCTTTGTCAAAAACCGTAAAAAGCCAAAACTGGTCACCGCCAAGCCACCAGTAATAAGTGACGCGCAGTCCGCCGCGCTTGCCTTTGCCACGGCGTGGGTCTGTCTGACGCAACTTGCGCAGGCCGCCTGTGCCTTCCATCACATCACCAGCCTCTGGGTTACCCATCAACTCGTGCTGAAGTGAGCTGTAGGCTTCGTCATCCATGTAATCTTTGCGAACTCGTTCAAAAGGAGGTAGTTCTACAAAAGTGGCGAGTATGAAAATTATTGTACGTTAGTTGCGTACCTTTATCGCATCTATTTGCTAACGTATTGCAGCCAAAGCGCTGATTAAGCAGGCACAGCATCCACATTTGCCCGGTCCCAATGTCGGTGCTGCGCGATGGCAGCCATCAAGTCCTGCGAAATTTGTCCGTTGGGCACCTTGCGCGCATCGGCCACAAGCACACCAGCTACGGGCACCGCCACCTGGTCAGCGTTATTGCCTGCCGCCAGCCCCAGGCTTGCGAGCAGTTGAACGCCTTCATTTAACGCGCAAATTGTTTTGCAGTGTTTGTAGGCCTCCAGCACAAAATGCACCGCTTCGCCGCTAGCGCATAACGTCTTTGCGCTTTGCCCGCCGCCCGGTATGACAACCGCATCAAACATGATGGACGGCATGTTGCCAAAGGTGTGGTCTATCGCCAGTTGCCTGCCGCTGGCGGTGCTGACGGTGCCCAGGTGCGGGCCTACCAGCTTGCAGATTGCACCCGTATCTGTCAGGTCTTGAAGAAGCTGTTTGAAGGTGGCGGGCTCAACGCCATCGGCCACCAAAACGGCGATTTTTCGGGTTTTGATATTGTTGCCAGGCTTGACCATCATGCTCAGCGCATAGTCGCTTTCCACCTTGTTGGTGATGCGGTATTGCCTGAAACCCAGCCGACCTGCCGCAGCTTTCGCATCAGGCGGGCTGATGCCAAGATTGACTGAGACGCGGGTGGCCAGTTTTATATCCACATGGGCCAGGTTATCCACCATACGCTGGCGGATTTCAGGCACGTCAACCTTCGACAGCTCAAACCGGAAGGCTGCCACCATGTGGTCTTTTTCTGCCGCCGTCTGGCTGTTCCAGAACAGCGTTGCTTGGGAAAAGTGGTCGTCAAACGACGGGCTGCGGGCGCGGATTTTTGGCGGCTCCAGTTGCTCCGGGTAGGACTGAAACCCCTGCGCTGCACCGTCAATGCGGAACTCGCTGCCATTGCCCAGCGTGTTCGGCTCGTACGCCACCCGACCCTTGGGAATTGTCATGCGGTGAACGCCGTCACGTTGAAAGTTGTGCATCGGGCACACACCCCGGTTGATCGGGATTTCATGAAAGTTGGCTCCGCCCAGGCGCGACAACTGGGTGTCGGTATACGAGAACAAGCGTCCTTGGAGCAGCGGGTCGTTTGAAAAGTCAATACCCGGCACAAGGTGGCCGGGGTGAAAAGCGACTTGCTCAGTTTCGGCAAAAAAGTTGTCAGGGTTGCGGTTCAGCGTCATCTTTCCAATCAGCTGGACTGGCACTTGTGACTCAGGTATCAGCTTGGTCGGATCAAGAATGTCAAAACCCAGCTCGTCCTCTTTGCCTTCATCAACAATTTGCACGCCCAGTTCCCATTCGGGAAAATTGCCGCTGTCAATGGCTTCCCAGAGGTCACGGCGGTGAAAATCTGCATCTTTGCCCGCCAGCTTTTGCGCTTCGTCCCACGCCAGGGCATGCACGCCGAGTTTTGGTTTCCAGTGAAATTTAACAAAGTGCGATACGCCCTGAGCATTGATAAAACGAAACGCATGAATGCCAAAACCCTCCATCATCCTCAAGCTGCGCGGTATGGCCCGGTCAGACATGACCCACATCAGCATGTGGGTAGATTCAGGCATCAGCGTTACAAAATCCCAAAACGTGTCGTGCGCACTGGCGGCCTGCGGCATGCCGTTATGCGGTTCGGGCTTGACGGCGTGAATCAAATCGGGAAACTTGATCGCATCCTGAATAAAAAACACCGGAATGTTGTTGCCCACCAGGTCATAGTTACCTTCCTGGGTATAAAACTTGACGGCAAACCCACGTGCATCGCGCACCGTATCAGCCGAACCGGCCTGTCCAGCAACCGTTGAAAAGCGTACAAAAACAGGCGTTTCAATGTCCGGATCTTGCAAAAAACCGGCGCTGGTGTACTGCACCATGGATTTGTAGGGCTTGAACACCCCATGCGCACCGGAGCCACGGGCGTGTACGGCACGCTCGGGAATCCGCTCATGGTCAAAGTGCGTGATTTTTTCACGCAAAATAAAATCTTCAAGCAGGGTAGGGCCACGTGGCCCCGCTTTGAGGGAGTTGTGGTTGTCGGGGATTTGCAAGCCCTGATTGGTCGTCAAAAGATGCGTTGTGTTGTGCCCGGAGTTATCCGTAAAAGCGTCCAGCTGCTGCTGTTTGCCTTTGCCAGCGTCTTGGTTTTTAAGGTTGGCAGCCGTGCTGGCAACTTTGCGCTTGGGTGTTGACATGTGGAGTCCTGGTTGGCCTGTTGAGGCTTGAATAAAGTACAGGATCAACGATACTTTTTGGTTGAGCAAATCCAGGTAGCCCAAGGGCGGCGGCATGTGTAGGGTAGCTTCGCCGCTAGCGTAAGACGCGCCTTACCCGCGCACTTTGACGCAAGGAAAAGCTGTTAAGAGCCTGCAGCAGTTTGCCTGCGGTATTCGCTCTTTTTCATGCTCAGGTACGCATCTTTGTCGAGGTCACCAAACTGCTTTGGGTATTGCTCGGTCGCGTCAAACCATTTAATTAGACGTGCGTTGAACTGCTGCGCCGCAGGCAGGTTTTGGCTGGCTAAATAAGCGTCAATAGCAAGGTAGTAACGCATGGTGTTGCGCTCCACCGCACCGCGCATGCCGCCCACGTAAGTTGGTTTGTTGCCCCGGCTGATTTGCGTGAACCCGGCTTTACCGCTTCCGATGGTGGCCAGATAGCCTTGCATGGCCAGACGACCCGTCAGGCCATAGCCGTAGGCGTAACGCAAGTGCATGAAGGTTTTTCCCTCTGGCAGGGGAGTGGCTTCAAGCTCAATGCGATAGTTGCGGGTGCCAAGTGGCCCTTTTTCGGCATTGAGTTGAAGCGCCAGGTAATCAGGCGCGGTGGCCACCGTCCGCATGGCAAATTCAAGCGCGAAGGTATCGTTCAGGTCCTGTTCATTTTTTTTTCCGATATTCACCTTCAGCACGCTCGGGCTGGTGTCTTGGGTGGCGTGACAATATTTGGTGTTGATGTGCAAAATCATCACGTCGCACCAGCGTCGGGGACTTTTGAAAGTGGTACTGACAGCTGTAAACGGCGTGTCGAGCACCGCATACGCATTGCCGGTGATCATGCTCGGGGTTTCCACAGACTCCAAAAAGAGCGGCCGACCATAGGTGTTGCTGGTCAATTCAGTTTGAAGTGCTGCGTGTTTGTCGAGCAGCGATTTCGCGGTTGACTCAACCGGTGCTGATGCTGGCGATTGTGCATAGGCGCTGCTGCCAAAACCAGTTGCCAGGTTGCAGATGGTCGCAATAACCAAGGCTATCGCCACGGCGGTTATCTGTATTTTGGGTAACGCATGCATCGGCATAAAAAGTTTAATTTTTACCATGCGCGCAGTTTGCCAGCCTAATGGCGCTGGGTATGCAACAGGTTACCTGGTCCTACAGTGACACATGCCAATTACTTTCGAGCGCGATGCGTGTCTTTCAATTTTTGCGACCAAAAATTAAAGCTCGCGGTCGCAGCAGAGCTGGTTTTATCTGTTTAAATGATTGTGATGGGCAGTGCTGCAACCTGTCATTTTTAATGCCCTTGGCCTATGTACCCACAGTGCGATCCTGACACACTGTCTTTTAGGTTTTGTATGCCCCTGATTCTTGTCATTGAAGATGATCCAACACAAAGGCTTTTGACAAGTTCCGTGCTGCGAACTGCTGGCTACACGGTGTCTGAAGCTGTTGATGGCGTTGAGGGGCTATCGCAGGCACGCACTGCTTCACCAGATCTGATTGTTTGCGATGTGATGATGCCTGGGCTAAATGGCTACGAGCTCCTGACAGCGCTCAGAAAAGAAGACCCGATATCCACCATTCCGGTCATTTTGCTTTCAGCCATGGCCAAACGCTCGCATGTCAGGATTGGCATGACATCCGGCGCTGACGACTATCTGTACAAGCCCTTCCGGGCCACGGAACTGCGGGAGTCCGTCAAGGTTTTGCTAGCCAAGAAAAAACTGCAACGCGCACATTTTTTACATGTCGGAAAAAGTTCAATCATCGCCGCGCTGGAACATCAAAAAGAGTTGCTGGCGTTGCGCTATGAAAAGCGGCTGACGCAAGAGCTTAACGAGCGCTGGATCGGTAAAACCGAACCTGGTGCCGAGCTGACGTATTTCAACGCAACCGTCGTATTGGTCAACCTGTTTGAAACCATCCTTCGCCGCCAGCCACTGGACAGTTTGCTAGGCAGCGCCGTTCAGCGGGTTTATCAGGCGGCGTCTGATTCATTGTACCTTTTTGGTGCCCTGCACCTTGTGGCGATGGGAGACTACCTGCTAGCTATTTTCCCGGAGCCCGCTGCACCGGACGACGGCAAGACACGGCTACATGCACTTCGATCTGCGTTCGGCATGCAAAAAATGGTTCGGACTGCCTTCGACTCGATGATGGAGGATTCAACCCATGAAGAGGCGGCAACCACATTCCTGAGCATTGCCTTGCATGTTGGTCAGGTGGCACTGATCCACGTTGAAGACCCCTTGCATGGCAGCCAGAGCATGACGCTGGCAGTGGGCGAGGCGGTTAATGCTGTTAAAGCTCTTGCAAGACACGCGCAGACAAGTCAGTGGCGTGTCAGCTGCTCGACTGCGGTGGTTAGCGGCCTACCTCAATGGGTGGCCACAGGCGAGAAAACCTTGCTGCTTGATGGGGCGGCAGCCCCAGGGCTGGCGGTTGTTGAGCTGCTGGCGGTTGTGCCAACATGATGACAGCTGAACCACCAGCACTGCCTAAAAAATCCGATCAGCAAGAGCGTGCTCGCCTGGCACGTTTGCGCATGCTGGCGGTGATGGACACTGACCCGGAGCCGCTGTTTGACTCGCTGGCCCGTATGGCCAGCACCCTCTGCGGTACACCGATTGCGCTCATCACTTTGCTTGATGACAAGCGTCAGTGGTTCAAGGCCAACATTGGC
>JAYWBS010000077.1:0-6196 GCA_043781295.1 Polaromonas sp. | reverse complement strand
CCTCTTCCGTCATTTTGTTGTGAAGCGGAATCGCCATGGTGTGCGTATCACAATCACGGGCACCTGGAAAATCTTCCGACTTCAATCCGAACCGATCCTTGTAGTAGCCCAGCATATGCACTGCATGGGTGCCTGGGCGTGTCGCGATACCGGTTGCCTGTAAGCGTTCCATGATGTCATTTCGCGGCATCGGCGCCGTTTCAGGATCGACATAAGTGACAAAGGCCTGCCATGCATGCTGCCCACCGACTGGAACAACTGGCATTCGCAGCCATTTCACACCAGCCAGTTCCCGTCGATAAAAATCTGCCCATTTCTGACGTTCTTGAATAAAGCTGTCGAGCTTACTCATTTGAACCAGACCTACCGCGCCTTGCAAGTCGGTCATGCGATAGTTGTAGCCCAGCAAATTGAATTCGGCCAAAAGATAGGGGCGCGGGCCATTGTGGCGCTGCTCTTCAGAAATGGAGGCGCCATGATTGCGCAACATGTTGGCAACTTCCGCAATTTCGTCATTGTTGGTTGTCACCATGCCGCCTTCACCGGTGGTGATGGATTTGCGAGGGTGAAATGAAAAAGCAGCCGCATCACCCAACCCGCCGGCCAGAGTCCCCTTGTAACTGGCTCCCGCCGCGCATGCCGCATCTTCAATGATCTTGACATCTGGCGGAAGCACGGCACGAATCGCATCCATGTCAGCGCAGAGGCCAAACAGATGAACAACGATAACCGCGCGAGTTTTGGAAGTGACTCTTTTTGCAAGATCGACTGGATCGATATTGTTGGTGATGCAATCAACATCAGCGAACACTGGCGTAGCACCACAATAAAGCACAACATTCGCAGTTGCCACCCAAGTAAACGCTGGAACGATAACCTCGTCTCCAGGCCCAATACCCATTGCTGCCAGGATAAGGTGCAAACCAGTGGTGCAATTGGTCGTGGCAAGTGCGTGTTTGACTTGGTGGTGTTCTGCAAATGCCTTTTCAAAAGCAGCCACCTTGGGCCCTTGTGTTAGCCAGCCACTCATCAATGGTTCGCGGCAAGCCTGCCACTCCTCCTCACCCGTTGATGGCAAAGAAATTTGAATCGAGCGCTTCATGTTGTTGTCGCTCATGCCGCCAACCCCACAGCACGGCGCCTGTCCGCCACCTCTGACTTGTGAGCTGCACGCCATTCGATCAGGCGCTTCAGGCCGTCCATCAAATCAATGTCGGCGGTAAAGCCAATTTCTGCGCTGGCGCGTTTGGCTGATCCGATACGGTTGCGGACCAGGGTTGCCTGGCTGCGCGGTGCGTAGGTAATGGGCTTCTTGCAATCTGTCAGTACCAACAGCATTTCTGCAAGCTGTTTGAGGGATGTGCGTTTGCCTGTACCGACGTTATAAAAACGGTCTTTTGTTTCAGCCTTCATGGCGCAAACGTTGGCCCAGCCACAATCTTCAACGGCGACAAAGTCAAATGCTTCAGAGCCATCGCCCATGATGGTTGGGCTGTCGCCACGATCTATAGCATCGAGCATTTTCATGATGACAGCAATGTATGCGCCGTGGTAGTCCTGACGCGGACCATAGACGTTCATATAGCGCAGGCCCACATAATTCAGGCCGTAGCGGTAATGAAATGGCCGCAACATGGCTTCGCCGCAAATCTTGGTAGCACCATAAAAATTCTGGTTGTTGAAGGGGTGATCTTCAGTCATGGGCTCTTCAACGGCATCACCGTACACGGATGCTGAGGATGAATAGACGAGGCGTTTGACACCTTTTTTGACGCAAGCCTCCATCACATTGAAAGCGCCACGCACATTGACATCAAAAGCACTTCTCGGAAATTCATGGCACTGCAACAGCCACAATGCTGCCAGGTGAAATACGCCGTCAGCTCCCTCGAGGGCAGCTTCAAGAATATCCGTCTGGAGCACATCACCGCCCGCATCAAAGATTTTGACGCGAGGATCTTTCAATGCCTGTTGAAGGTTTTCTACACGACCGCGTACAAAGTTGTCGTAAATAACGATTTCTTTGACATCTTCCTTCACCAGATGGTCTACCGTGTGCGAGCCAATCAGGCCTGCGCCACCGATAAGAACCAGTTTTTTTCCTTGCAGTTCCATTTATTTATCTCTTTTCAATTCGGTTATTTCAGCTAATGCAGAAGCTATTCGA
Source organism: Polaromonas sp. (assembly GCA_043781295.1). Lineage (GTDB taxonomy): Bacteria > Pseudomonadota > Gammaproteobacteria > Burkholderiales > Burkholderiaceae_C > Polaromonas. The sequence goes on along the minus strand of JAYWBS010000077.1, from coordinate 4,029 downwards.
GTGACTTCCGGGGTCGACAGGTCTGCATGCATGGGCAAACTCATGACACGTTTGGCAACGCTGGCAGCATGAGGCGTGCAGTCAGGGCAGCAAAGATGCGCATAGGCTGGCTGCAAATTCAGAGGCACGGGGTAATGTACCGCAGTCGGTATGCCCGCATCTTTCAGCTTTTGTTGCACCACATCGCGGTTGTCAATCAACACGGTGTATTGAGCAAAGACGCTGGTGCGATCAGCCCGCTGCTGCACGCGGGAAACGCCAAGCGCGTCCAGTGTTTCGTTGTAAAGCTGGCCAATCTCAAGGCGACGCGCAATTTCCCAATCGAATCTTTCCAGCTTGGCAAGCACGACGGCACATTGCAAGGTGTCCATACGCCCACCCAAGCCAACCCGGGTGTGCACATAGCGGCGGCTTTGGCCATGAACCCGGATTTCACGGCAGGCAAGCGCCAGCGCATCGTCATTGGTAAACAAGGCACCACCATCGCCATAACAGCCCAGCGGCTTGCTGGGGAAAAAACTGGTGCAGCCAAAGGTGCTCAAGTTGCAGCTTTTGCGGTCTTTGTAATCAGCCCCAAAGCTTTGCGCTGCGTCTTCGATCACGGCCAGATTGCCGTGCCGCGCTGCAATGGCATTGATTTCGTCCATATCAGCCGCCTGCCCATACAGGCTGACAGGCATGATGGCGCGCGTCCGCGAGGTGATTTTCGCTTCAATCAACGCCACATCAATGTTGCAAGTGTCAGGCTCGACGTCAACAAACACCGGTTTTGCACCCAACAGCACAATCATTTCAGCCGTTGCTGCAAAGGTGAAAGGCGTGGTGATCACTTCGTCGCCAGCACCGATGCCTAAGGCCATCAGGCTGATTAAAAGAGCTTCTGTACCGCTGGCGCAAGTGATGCAATGTTTAGCGCCCGTGTAGGCCTCAAGGCGCTCCTCAAGTTCACGCACTTCGGGGCCCATGATGTACTGCCCGTGGTCGAGTACCGCATTGATGCGCTGCTGAATTTGAGGTTTTAACGCCTGATATTGAGCTTTAAGATCGATAAAGGGAATCAACGGGCTAGACATGTACATTCGTCATTTATCAATTGGTAGGTATCGCCGGTGTGGGGGCAGACAAAAGCGGCATCGCCTTCAAGTGGTAGCCCCAGGCGTTCACCAAAACGGCTCATCCACCCGATTTGCCGGGCAGGCACACCTGCCATCAAAGCAAAAGATTTTACGTCACGGGTGACGACAGCGCCCGCAGCTATAAAAGCGAACTCTCCAATCACCGCACCGCAGACGATGGTGCAGTTGGCCCCCAACGTGGCCCCCTTGCGTACAAGCGTGGGGCGGTATTCGTCTTTTCTGCTGACGGCTGAGCGGGGGTTGTAGACATTGGTAAATACCATGCTTGGCCCACAAAACACATCGTCTTCGATCTCGACCCCGTCGTACACCGACACATTGTTTTGTATTTTGACGTTATTGCCAATGACAACGCTATTGCCAACAAATACGTTTTGGCCGAATGAGCAGTCTTTGCCTATGCGGGCACCGCTACAGATGTGTACCCAATGCCAGACTCTGCTGCCAGAGCCGATTTGGGCGCCTTCATCAACAATGGCGCTGGGGTGAATACTGATGCTCATGCTGGCAAGACGTCAATATTCAAGCGGCAAGGGGACGCGCCTGCCATCGCGGGCAGACATGTACACCGCGATCAGCACCTCAAGTGCCTTGAGGCCTTCGCGTCCGTCGGCTTCGGGTTCAGCCTCGCCGCGCAGGGTGTTGATGACATTGTTGTAATAAAGAGGGTGACCAAAACCATAGACCGAGGTGGTCTCATAACTGGCCGCCTTGACTTTATCGTCATCTGCATGAGGTTCGGCAAAATCCCATTGCTGGATTTCATTAACGGCAACGCCACCGACGCGAACGGTACCCTTCTCTCCCAGAATGGTGATGCTGCCCTCCATGTTTTTGGGATAAGTGAGCATGGTGACATTCATCGACCCAAGGGCGCCAGAGCGCCAGCGAACGTTAAGAACCCCCGAATCTTCAACCTGAATATTGCGTTCAAGTGTCCCCGTATAGGCTTGTACGCTCTCAATAGGGCCAATCAACCAGTCCAGCAGATCAACATAGTGGCTGGCCTGGTTCATGAAAGCACCGCCATCGTATTCCCAGGTACCGCGCCAGGCAGCGCTGTCGTAATAAGTCTGCGGGCGTGTCCAGAACACGTTGATATTGACCATGTAAATACGGCCAAAACGCTTTTGCTCAACCGCCCGTTTGAGCAATTGCAAGGTGGCATTCAACCGATTTTGTTTGACGACGAAGAGCCGGACATTCGCTTCGTCACAAGCCTTGACCATGCGCTGACCGTCATGCCAGCGCGTCGCCATAGGTTTTTCAGTCATGACATGGCGGCCAGCTTGTGCTGCCTGCACGGCTTGCTCTGGGTGCAAACCGCTTGGCGTCGCCAGAATCACCAGATCTGCTGTCGTCTTTTCAAGCAAAGCAGAAAGATTTCGAAATCCTGGCGCCCCGGTGCGCGCAACAGCTGCCTCAAGCGCCGCGGCATCGGTGTCGCAAACACCCACAAGCTCCACGCGATCGGCGTGTTTTTGAATAGCATCGAAATGATTGCTGGAAATACGGCCACAGCCGACAACAGCCAGGCGGATCTTGCGGCCAGTGATGATGGGGTAGTTATGCATGAGATATTGTGCAGTGCTGAAGCTTGAAAAAATGGTCTAGTATTGCATGCACTCTGAAGGGCCAGAAGGTATGTTGGCTCAACCACGGGATCCGACAAAATAAGAAGAACACTTTTGGCATCATCATCACAGGTTAAAATTGTAAATTGTTTTGGCTTCACCGACTAACATCAGTGCCTCAAATCATCACACTTCTATTTTCATAATTGCCGCAATTCATCGCTATTTGATAGCTTTTAGAAAATTTTTGTGGCGATAACTACATATAAAGCGCGAGGTTAGTCATTGAAACGACCATTTGATTTTGCACTGGCCCTGCTGTTGACGCTAATTCTTGCAGCACCTTTATTGATAGTCGCTTTACTGGTACGACTCACATCGACGGGGCCTATTCTGTATTGGTCTGATCGGGTAGGGCGCGACAACAAGATTTTCAGCATGCCGAAGTTTCGAAGCATGCGCATGGGTACGCCAGAAGTTGCTACGCATTTGCTTGCCAATCCAAGCGCGCACCTCACACCTATCGGGCCACTTTTACGCAAAAGCAGTCTTGACGAACTGCCCCAGTTGTGGAGCATTTTGACCGGAGACATGAGCTTTGTCGGCCCTCGCCCAGCGTTATTCAACCAACAAGATCTGATCGAGTTACGGACGCAAAAAGGCGTTCACAAACTGGTACCGGGCCTGACGGGATGGGCGCAGATCAATGGTCGGGATGAACTGCCGATACCTGAGAAAGTCGCGCTTGATACCGAGTATCTTGAACGTCAGTCTTTTTGGTTTGATATCAAAATATTTTGGCTGACCGCCCTGAAAGTTTTACTCGGGCACGGTGTCGTTCACTAGGCAGGTCAACACGCTGCCAGCTGGTCCATGACGCTGGACGAGAAGTTTAAAGTTCAGCATGGCTGAACGCCACACCTGAAATATCTTTGGGCGACAGTTTAGGAGGTACCTCCAGTGGCCACTCAATGCCCAGCTCAGGGTCATTCCATGCGATGCAGCGTTCGAGTTCTGGCGCATAGTAATCGGTGGTTTTATACACAAAATCAGCGCTGTCACTTAGCACCAAAAAACCATGCGCCATACCCGGCGGCACCCAAAGCTGTCGGTTGTCATGCTCATTCAATTCGATGCCCATCCACTTGCCAAAAGTCGGCGATGCTGGACGAATGTCTACTGCCACATCAAAAACGGAACCGCGAACGACCCGCACCAGCTTGCCTTGCGGTTTACCAAGTTGGTAGTGCAGGCCGCGCAACACGCCTTTTTCTGAGCGACTGTGGTTGTCCTGGACAAAATTGAAATCGGTACCCGTC
>JAYWBS010000076.1:0-6208 GCA_043781295.1 Polaromonas sp. | reverse complement strand
TTTTTGCATTGGCCACGGACAGCAGAAACCCATTCGCCAATTGGACTAATTTTCTTTTTGTAGGTATCCAGTTCTTCATGATTTTCTTTGTGCCAGTCCAGCAGACGTGCTCAACCTTTTTGTTCGGGCGTGGCGTGGTGGGTGATCCAGTCTGAAAACTGGGCAATCGTCACCACCCCCGGCAAAGGCTGAAGGCTGCTCCATTGCAGTTCCGCCGTACTCTTTCTAGACGATTGAATTATCTTTGTAAAACGGTTCCAGCTGGCTTTGTCAAAAAAGGAGAGCAGCAAGCCGCCCCAGTCACCGAGCGACAAAAGTTTGAGATTTGCCAAAAAGTCGGCAAAACTCAAAACACCCAGCTTTTTTTGCATGTACCAGGCGAAAACCTGTCTGCGTACATAGCCGCCACGGTCTATCTCTATGCCGCGCAGCTTGTCACCCAGATTTTTTTTCAGCAGGTTGAGCCACATGTGCATGCCGTTGGTCAGGTCACTGCCAGGGAGCATGCCTGGAAATTCAGGATCAATGCCCAGGTAGGCAAGACCGCTCTTGTGCTTGCTGCTGTAAAAGTAATGTCCAAACGATTTGGGAGACACGCCGACGACAAGTAGTTTTTCTGGACTGAAAACCCATTTATCAGCAGTCAGCAGAAGTGAGTTGAGCGCATAGTGATCAGGAAAGGGCGGGTGAAACTTCGGCAACTTGTCGCGACGTACCAGCGTCGTTTGCATGTTCAAGGGTATTCGCACCTTAAAGCGAAACATGTCGTGCACGATGGAAGACCGCTGATCCATCGACATGACGCCCTCTCGCATCATGTCTTCAGCAAAATTGAAATGTGCGCGGCTGTAAAACCCGTGTTTATTTTGGCCAATCGAGTTGGGGGCAACATACGAATAACCGTTATGCAAAACGCAATCAGGTTGACTGTACTGGTCAATGATCTGGGCCATCCTGACAAAATAACCGGGTAGCAGCAAGTCATCGTCACCCATCATCATGATGTAATCGCCAGATGCAGAAAACAGCGCATTGTTCCAGTTGTCAGTCACGGAAATGGGTTGCTCCAGGCGCAATATGGTTACCCGTGGATCTTTCGCATATCCCGCAATGACTTGAGCCGTCTGGTCCGTATTGGCGTTGTCAGAAATGATCAATTCCAAATCGTCATAACCTTGCCCAAGGACAGAGTTGATACAGTTTTCGAGGTAAGGCCCGCCATTGCGGGTAGGAAGTAACACCGAGAATTTCATTTTTTGATTCAGCTTTTAGATCTTGTTTACGCCACTGCCTGCTCGTACCCAACAACCGGTAGCGTGGTCAAACTGTTTGACGAGCCGAGCTGGAACACCAGCTACGACGGTGTACGCAGCAACTGAACGAGTCACCACACTGTTGGCACCAATCACCGAATGCTCACCTACCGATACGTCACCTGCCACAAAAGCACCGTAACCTATCCAAGCACCTTGGCCTATAGAGATTTTTCCCACAAGCAGCGGTTGATTGAGAACCCCCAAAACCGGGTTGCCATATTCATGGTGAGAGTCTGCAATATAGACATTGTCGCCGATTGTTACATCGTCCCCCACGTCCACCCGGTTGACACATGACAAAGTGCAGCCAAACCCAACACTGACGTTGCTTCCAATGTTGAGCTGCGGGTTGAACTGCTGTGCACCATAGCTCTTCAACGCCAGCAAACGGGTATTGCGGCTGATTCTGGAGCTACGTCCAAGACTGATGCAATCCAGTCCAATGCTTTGAATGAAGGGGCTGACAAAAGAGCCCGAACCGATGCTGCGAAACGCCAGCCGGTACAGCCACCCATACGGAATGGACAAAAGGGATTCCAGGCGCAAACGCTGAGACAGGAAAAGAACTATTTTCGTCATCACGAAAAAGACCGTTTGATGAGTATTTGAAAATCAGCGCGCAAGGATTTAGACAATAAAAACCATGTCGCTACAGAGTAAAACGCGAGCCCCAGAACTGCTGGAAAAACCGTCAACCATCCTGGTTGCATCGAAGATGCCAGCATTTTCGCACCTCCAAACGCGATCAGTCCTGCCAGCATGAATGGCAGCAAATTTTCGCGCAGCCAAATGCCAAAGCCTTGGCGCATGACGCGGGCCTGAACCAGCGGTACCATTGAAAAAACATAATAGGCATTGAGGCATGCATAGGCCATTGCAGCGCCACTCACGCCCTGGGCATTGACCAGCCAGTAAAGCGTCGGCAAATAGGCCATCAGTGCCAACAGGTTAACTTTAAGAGGCAAATCAGGTCGTCCGCAAGCTACAGCCGCCATATAGGCGTTGGAGACCACCGCGTTGAAAAAAAACCCGACTGCAAGCCATGCCATGGTGAACGCCGCCTCGTCAGCCACCTTGGCGTTGATCCAGACGGTTAAGACCTCATGTCCAAAAAATACCAGCACAAAGCACGGCAGCGCGACCACAACCGCCATCAGCTGGCTTGTTTTGTTGTACCGCGACAGAAGTTCCGCATGCTGACCGCTGCTGAAGGAGTGAGAAAAAGCCGGGAACGATGCGTTGTTGATCGCGCTCTGAACAAGAGAAATCACAATCGAAGCATTGTAAGCAATCGAGTAATAGCCCAGCGCTTCGAGACTCAGAAGCTTGGTCACTGCCAGCCTGTCAGCCTGGCTTAATACCAAAGCCGTCAGCGCTATCAGGTTCATGGCTGCTGAATACTTCCAGATGTCCTTGAATGAAGCCAGAGAGAATGATGGCCACCAACGCAAAGTCGGCAGCATCCGGTAGGTCACCACCGCATAAACCAGCAGTTCGACGGCAGAACTGATGGCAAACCAAACCAGAAAAGCCAGCAAATCAGGCAGAGAAAACAATACTACGACCCCGCCCAGCAAGCGCAATGTGTTCACCGACGCTTTGATCATGTTCAAAGCATCCATACGCTGTAGCCCGCTAATAACCCCGGAATAAAACGCAACGGGCCAGCGTAAGCCAAGATAAACCGCAATGATTTGTATGCCAAGCGTCACGGTGACAGGGTCAAGCCGTGTATTGCGCAACCAGAAAGAGGCAACTCTACCGGAGTTAGTCCACAAAAGTATGGCGATCAAAATAGCAATCGCCCAATAGACACTGGATGCCGTGTTTAAAGCTGCCGCACTGTCACGGCGTTGAGCGCTGTGGTCAGAAGAAACTACCTTGGTGACTGTGGCAGCTATGCCGAGATCCAGAGAACCGAGCAGCACCTGGAGTATGGTGATCAAGCCCACAAATCCAAATGCTTCAACGCCCAAAAAGTGAACCTGCAACGGCGTGACGGCAAGCGTCAGCAGACCCAGCCAGGCGCTTCCCAAAAAGTTAAAAATGATATTGGATTTAAGCCGAGCCAAAATTTTGCCTGTCGTTCTCAGTTACCAGGCATGCCCGGCTGTTGGCGCCACCAGGTAATGGTGTTATCCAGTCCGTCATTGAGGTCAAACTTCTTTTGCCAACCGATTGAAAGAAGACGCGTAATGTCAGGCGTTAACAGCGCAGGTTCAGTGCTGGGCAACAAAGATGGTGGGCGATATCTGATAAGACTGCTGGCATCGAGTTTTAATGCAATCTTTTCAACCAAATCATGCAAGCTGACACCTTCCCCGGAACCAATATTGACTGGACCTTCAATCGAGCTTTCAAGCATCGCAACAAAAGCCGAGGCAACATCTTCAGCATATAAATAATCACGCACCAGGCTACTGTTGCCACAGGTTGCCACCTCACCGTGCAACAACGCTCGAATAACCGACGCCACCAGCCGGTCGGGATATTCCGCAGGTCCATACAGAGAAAACACTCTTCCCCAGGCGCCCGACACACTGTTTTGCGCGCACCAAGCACGTTGCATCAGTTGCATGGCGTGCTTGTAGGTTCCGTAAAGCGTTGCAGGAACCAGTGGCGTTTGATCCTCAACACACACGCCATGGTTCCAATCGTACTCAGCACAGGTACCGGCGGATACCAGACGGCGGCCACCCGACTCCGTAAACTCCTGCAGCAGTGCAAGACTGCCCGCCACCCAGCTCAGATTTTCCGGAGCCGTCCAGTATTTGCTGTGCTTGGTGTACCAGGCCAGGTGCAGCAAATGCGATGGCTTGACCGTGCGTACCAGTGCACGGGTTTGCCCGGCATCAAGCAAGCTAGCCTGGTGCCACTGAACTGACGGCGTAGAAGGTCTGGGTGCAGACGAGACGGCATGCACTTCATAGCCTTTGTTATGCAGCTGCGCCAGGCAATGCTGCCCAATAAAACCACTGCCGCCCGTGACGAGAACTTTCATCAGAATATTCGCAGCTCGGGTACGGCGACTACAAACTTGCCACCCCACTCACCCACGAAAGAATTGGATGCCACCACTTCATCAGCAATGTTCCAGGGCAAGATGACGACGTAGTCCGGTCGACGTTTGCGCATTTCGTCAGGGGTGAATATAGGAATATGGCTACCCGGCATGAACTTGTTTTGCTTGGCAGCGGCGGCGTCACACACAAAAGTAATCAGATCGGGTTTGATGCCCGCATAGTTCATCAAGGTATTGCCCTTGGCAGCAGCTCCGTATGCCGCCACGCTCTTACCAGCTAGTGAAGCCTCGACCAAAAATGCCAACAACCGATTCTTGACAACATCGGCCGCGCGCTGAAACCGCTGATAAGTTGGCAAATCTTGCAAGCCGTTGCTGATTTCTTCAGCGAGGATACGCGCCACCGCAGCACTGTCCGCACGGCTGTCAGCGTCATGGCAGCCAAAAATGCGTAAGCTACCGCCGTGCGTTGAAATTTGCTCCACGTCAAACACGCGCAGTCCAGCTTTTGCAAAGATGGAACGCACCGACTGCAATGACAGGTAGGAATAATGCTCGTGGTAGACCGTGTCAAACTGGTTCAAGCCCATCAGGTTCATCAAATGAGGGAACTCAAGCGTGATGGTTCCGCCGGGTTTGAGCGCAGTCTTCATGCCTGCCGTGAAGTCGTTGATGTCGGGCACGTGCGCATACACGTTGTTGCCGATGATCAAGTCGGCCTGTTTACCGGACTTCACAAGCTTTTCAGCAAAGTTTTGACCGAAAAACTCACGCGCCACAGGAATGCCGAGCGCTTCAGCCGCAGCCGCCGTGCTGTCTGTGGGCTCAACACCCAAACAAGGCACACCGTTAGCCACAAAATTCTTGAGCAGGTAGCCATCGTTTGAAGCCACTTCAATGACAAAACTTTGGGAATCCAAACCAAGCCTGGAAGTCACCATATCGACATACGATTTCGCATGTGCCAGCCAGGTGGTCGATGTCGATGAAAAGTAAGCGTAGTCCTTGGTGAAGAGTTCGTCAGATCGCGAATAGTCTTCGGTTTGTACCAGCCAGCATGTGTCACACACGAACAGCTTCAGTGGGAAATACTGTTCGGGGGCTTGAAGGTCAGATGCGGCGAGGTAAGCGTTGGACGGCGGGGCAAAGCCTAGATCCAGAAAAACATGCGCAAGTGGCGCATAACAGTGACGGCAATTCATAAGGTAATACCCCGGAAGTTTGTATTGAGGAGTGGGTGTTTTTTGTCCCGTTCGGACAAATCAGCCATTGGCAAAGGCCATGGCAAACTCAATATTGGGTCATCAAAACGGACACCGCCTTCTGCGGCAGGTACGTAATTGGCGGTGTGCAGGTACAGCAGTTCCGAATCAGGTTCCAGCACCTGAAAACCGTGTGCGCAGCCTTCTGGAATGACCAGCATCAGCGCATTTCCGGGTGAAAGTTCTTGTGCGTGGTACTGCAAAAATGTGGGCGAACCTGCGCGCAAATCGACTGCGACATCCCACACACGCCCCTTTAGGCAACGCACCATTTTCGTTTCAGCATGAGGGGCAAACTGAAAGTGCATGCCTCTGACGGCACCAACTGTAGCGGTACGCGAATGGTTGATCTGCCGGATTTGCCTTCCTGCTACAGCCTCGGCCAGGTCGCTTTCACAATACAGTCGCGCAAAAGCGCCTCTGTTGTCTTCAAAAGCATTTGTTTGTGCAACAAAGACGCCAGCTATTGCGGTTGGAGCCAGCTTCACGTCACACCGCCCAGCCAACACGTTTTGCAGCCGCTGCTTCTACATAGTCAGCCAGTTGCGCGCTTGTGCTGACTTCGCCTTTTTCAAGGTACAGCCGATACCAGTCAGCCGTGCGCTTCA
>JAYWBS010000075.1:0-17760 GCA_043781295.1 Polaromonas sp. | reverse complement strand
ATGACCCCATTCACCAAGACCCCCGGCTGGCTCGACTGGCACAGCGGCCCCAGCAAGCCGCGCTTCAAGGTCCCCGCCGGCGCTGTGGACGCGCACTGCCATGTGTTTGGCCCCGGCGACCAGTTCCCCTATGCACCAGAGCGCAAGTACACGCCCTGCGACGCGTCCAAGGACCAGCTCTTCGCCCTGCGCGACCATCTGGGTTTTGACAAAAACGTGATCGTGCAGGCCACCTGCCACGGCAGTGACAACCGGGCGTTGGTGGATGCGCTCAAGGCATCGAACAACAAGGCGCGGGGCGTCGCCACCGTCAACCGCAATGTGACGGATGCCGAGCTGCAATACATGCACGCTGCTGGGGTGCGGGGAACTCGCTTTAACTTTGTCAAACGCCTGGCCGACTTCACCCCGCGTGATGTGCTGCTGGAGATTGCCAACCGCATCGCACCGCTGGGCTGGCATGTGGTGATTTATTTTGAAGCGGTGGACTTGCCTGAGCTGTATGACTTTTTTACCGCGCTGCCAACGACTGTGGTGGTAGACCACATGGGCCGGCCTGATGTAACGAAACCTGTGGACGGTCCGGAGTTTGAGCTGTTCGTCAAGATGATGCGCGAGCACACCAACATCTGGAGCAAAGTCAGCTGCCCAGAGCGCTTGAGCGTGAGCGGTCCTAAAGCATTGAATGGTGAGCAACACGCCTACCAGGACGTCGTGCCATTCGCCAAGCGATTGGTTGAAACCTTCCCTGACCGCGTGCTGTGGGGCACCGACTGGCCACACCCGAACCTGAAAGACCACATGCCAGACGACGGCTTGCTGGTGGACTTTATTCCGCAGATTGCGACCACGCCTGAGCTACAGCAAAAGCTGCTGGTGGACAATCCAACACGTCTTTACTGGAGCTGATATGTCTTTAAATAAAAATTACCTGGACGTGCCCGGCACCACGATTTTTGATGCCGACGAAAGCCGCAAGGGCTACCACCTGAACCAGTTTTGCATGAGCCTGATGACGCATGAAAACCGCGAACGCTTCAAGGCTGACCAGCGGGCTTATCTCGACGAATGGCCGATGACGGAAGCGCAAAAGCAGGCCGTGCTGGATGTGGATTTGAACCGAGCGATCTCACTCGGTGGCAATATCTATTTTTTGGCCAAGATCGGCGCCGTACATGGCAAAAGCTTTCAGCAAATGGCGGGCAGCATGACGGGCATGACAGAGCTTGAATACCGCGACATGATGATTGGCGGCGGGCGCTCAGTGGAAGGCAACCGTGTGGTGGGCGAAGACGGCACGGCGCAAGCCCACAATCAGCCGCAAGGCAAAGCTGGACAAAAAGGAAATACCTGACATGGCAAAAATTACCGCCAGCGTTTTTACATCGCATGTGCCTGCCATCGGCGCGGCGCTTGATATGGGAAAAACCCACGAGCCGTACTGGGCGCCTTTGTTCAAGGGCTACGAGTATTCCAAACAATGGATGAAAGACAACACGCCTGACGTGATTTTTCTGGTGTTCAACGACCACGCCACGGCCTTCAGCCTGGACATGATTCCGACCTTCGCCATCGGTACGGCTGCTTCTTACCAACCGGCCGATGAAGGCTGGGGCCCACGCCCTGTGCCTGTGGTGCAAGGCCACCCCGAGCTGGCTGCGCACATTGCTCACTCAGTAATTCAGCAAGACTTTGACCTGACCATTGTCAACAAAATGGATGTTGACCACGGCTTGACAGTGCCATTAAGTTTGATGTGTGGCCAGCCGCCAGAGTCTAATTTTAAATGGCCTTGCCCGGTGATTCCATTTGCCGTGAACGTGGTGCAATACCCGGTACCGTCAGGCCAGCGCTGCCTGAACATTGGCAAGGCGATTCGCAAAGCGATAGAGTCGTACGACGAAGATCTGAATGTGCACATTTGGGGCACAGGCGGCATGAGCCATCAGTTGCAGGGCCCGCGTGCGGGTTTGATCAACAAAGAATTTGATGCCGCATTTATGGACACGATGATCAGTGACCCCGAGCGACAAGCCGCCGTGCCGCACATTGACTACGTGCGTGAGGCAGGCAGTGAAGGCATTGAGCTGGTGATGTGGCTGATTGCACGCGGCGCGATGGCTGATTTGAATGGTGGCAACAAGCCCACGGTCAAGCACCGCTTTTATCATGTGCCTGCATCCAACACGGCCGTTGGCCACTTGATTCTGGAGAATAGGTAATGCCCCCACGTTCATTTTCATTCACTGCCCCCCTAGGGGGCGTTCGCCTCCTTGAGGCGGCTCTACGGAGTCTCAATCATGACTAAGACAATCAAAGTAGCGCTTGCTGGTGCGGGCGCATTTGGCATCAAGCATCTTGACGGCATTAAAAATATTGATGGCGTTGAAGTGGTGTCGCTCATCAGCCGCGACATTGAAAAAACCAAAGAGACTGCCGCCAAATACGGCATCAAACACGTCACGACGGACTTGGCAGAAAGCCTGGCTTTAAAAGAAGTTGATGCCGTCATTCTTTGCACGCCGACCCAGATGCATGCCGACCAAACCATCGCTTGCCTGAAGGCGGGCAAGCATGTACAGGTTGAAATTCCGTTGGCCGACAGCATCAAGGGTGCTGACGCTGTGGTGGCGATGGCCAAGAGCAGCGGCTTGGTGGCGATGTGCGGCCATACCCGCCGCTTTAACCCCAGCCACCAGTATGTGCATAAAGAAATTACGGCAGGTAAATTCAACATCCAGCAGATGGATGTGCAAACCTATTTCTTCCGCCGCACCAACATGAACGCACTGGGCCACGCACGCAGCTGGACAGACCATTTGCTGTGGCACCATGCTGCACACACGGTGGACTTGTTTGCCTACCAGTGCGGCAGCCCGATTGTGAAAGCCAACGCCGTGCAGGGCCCGATTCACCCGGCGCTTGGCATTGCGATGGACATGAGCATTCAGCTCAAAGCGGCCAACGGTGCGATTTGCACCCTGAGTTTGAGTTTTAACAACGACGGCCCGCTGGGCACGTTCTTTCGCTACATCGGTGATACGGCCACCTACCTGGCTAGGTATGACGATTTGTTCAATGGGAAAGACGAAAAAATCGATGTGAGCAAGGTAGACATCAGCATGAACGGTATTGAGTTGCAAGACCGGGAATTTTTCGCCGCCATCAAGGAAGGCCGCGAACCCAACAGCAGCGTGGCCAGCGTTTTAGCGTGCTACCAAGTACTGCATGATCTTGAGCAGCAACTCGTATGACCATGCAAACACGCAAGCTGGGTCCTTTTGATGTCTCAGCCATCGGCCTGGGCTGTATGAACCTGAGCCATGCCTATGGCTCATCCGTCAGCGCGGAGCAGGGCGAGCGCGTGTTGCTGGCGGCCCTTGATGCTGGCGTGACGCTGTTTGACACCGCCACACTCTACGGTTTTGGTGCCAACGAAACGCTGGTCGGCAAGGTGATGAAGCCGCATCGCCACAAGTTCACCCTGGCCAGTAAATGCGGCATGCAGGGTGTGGATGTAGCGGGGGACGGCAAGCTGGTGCGCGTGATTGACGGTAGGCCTGCCACTCTTCAAAAAACACTTGAAGACAGCCTGCGCCGCTTGCAGACGGATGTGATTGACCTGTACTACCTGCATCGCTGGGACAAAAGCGTGCCGATTGAAGACAGCGTGGGCGCTCTGGCTGACATGGTGAAAAAAGGCCATATCCGCAGCATCGGCCTGTCAGAGGTGTCAGCCGTCACCTTGCGTAAAGCCCATGCCGTACACCCCATAGCGGCGGTGCAAACCGAGTATTCGCTGTGGACGCGCAACCCTGAAATTGCAGTACTGCAAGCGAGCCACGAACTGGGGGCCACTTTCGTGGCTTTCAGCCCGTTAGCGCGCGGCTTTTTATGCGGCGACCTGATCGACGTGGATACGCTGGATGCCAAAGACATACGGCGTGCCATGCCGCGCTTTACGCCTGAGAACTACGCGGCTAACCTGAAGCTGCTGCCGACTTACAACGCGATGGCGCAAGACATCGGTTGTAGCCCTTCGCAGTTGGCCCTGGCCTGGCTGCTGCACAAAGCACCGCATGTCATTCCCATCCCTGGCACCACCAGCATTGACCATTTGCTGGACGATCTTGACGCGGTAAACGTCGCACTCAGCGCTGAGACAATAGCCATGGTCGAGGCTTTGATTAATCAGCACACCGTGCAAGGCCCGCGTTACAACCCGCAGGGCGAATCTGACGTAGATACTGAAAATTTTTAACGCAGGGTGCCCGCCTGGTGCTCAGGGGGTGACGTCGCTGTGTCGCCCTTTTTTTTATCATCCATCAACATTTTGGGCTCCGGTGCTTTAGGTGGAACTTTGGGAATTTTGGTGTCTGGGCAGCCGCACAGCATGGTGGTTGCAAAAACGAAGGGCAGCAACTTGGTCATGGCATCTCCTGAAGCAATTCTGATTCTGAGGATGTAGACATCCTATGCACTACTTACAACTTTCATCATAAGCATCAGTTAGCCGTTACACCAGCGCTTGCCACGTACTCGCGGCGTCCACCTACAAACTGGTTTTGTCACAACATTGAAGATTGAAAAAGGCGGGTTTGTCCTAGCCCAACACGCCTTTATTCACCATCACAATCTTTTTTTTAACCTTCAGGAGTTCCTCATGCAATCACGTCGTCACATCAGTCGCCTGGCACTTGCCAGTTTTACCCTGGTTGCCGCCAGTGCGGTGGTCGCTATTTCTGGCTGCGGCATGATGGCCCCGGCATCGAATATGGTGGCCTTCACCACACAACTGCGCGGTGCCAATGAGGTGCCAGCAAACGCCAGCACGGGCAGCGGTTCAGTCGATGCAGCATTGAACAAAGACACCATGAAGCTGAGCTGGAAAGTCAACTACAGCGGTTTGACGGGCAATGCAACGGCAGCTCACTTTCATGGCCCCGCAGCAGTGGGTGCCAATGCAGGCGTTGCACTTGGCTGGGCCAACCCGATAGCCAACGGCATGGAAGGCAGCGCCACGCTGACCGCTGCTCAAGCAGCTGACCTGATGGCCGGCAAGTGGTATGCCAACATCCACACGGCAGCCAACCCGGGTGGCGAGTTGCGCGGCCAGATGACGGTGCGTAATTGATCTTGCCAACTTGACGCTGCCGACTGGATGCTATTAATAAAGTAGCTACTCGCACCTGTATTTGTTGGTCTGGGGCCTGATTTCTTACTGAAATCAGGCCCTTTTTTGTTGCCTGGCGTGCATAAGTTGGCATGCGTGGCAGGTCGTGCTTGCTGATCAGCAAAACTGTAGCAGTGCTGCGCCTTCAGCCCTCGCTGTTGGTGCACCTATTTCTAGTAGTCGCTCTGGTAATACTTGACTCCTGATGTATGAGGGAAAACCCTTAAAATAAATAGTTGTGCGCACAACTAAATAGACTTATAGTTGCGCATGCAACTATAAAATGAATCGGAGCAAACCTGTCGTGACAACTAAATTTTCTAGCAACTGGCCTAGGCGCGTCCCTATACTCATCGCCGGTGGCGGCCCGGTCGGCATGACGCTGGCGGCTTTGCTGGCCCGCTACGGCGTTGCCAGCATGGTGGTGGAGCTTGATGCGGGTTACTGCGCTGGTAGCCGGGCGATTTGCATGTCGCGCCGTTCGCAGGAAATACTCGCTTGGGTAGGTGCCGACAAACCGCTGCTTGAAAAGGGCTTGCCCTGGGAAGGTGGGCGCAGTTATTTTCGTGACCGGGAGGTGCTGCATTTCGAGATGCCGAGCGAGCCGACCCAGCGCTTTGCACCGATGGTCAATATCCAGCAGTTTTATGCCGAGGAGTTTGCGCACAAGGCGGCGCTTGCCCAGAATGGGCTGGTCGATGTGCGCTGGTCCAGCAAAGTGCTGGCGGTACGACCGCTTGCTGACGGCGCGCAGGTTGACATAGAGTCGGCAGACGGTTTGCACACGGTAGAGGCTGACTGGGTGGTGGCATGCGATGGTGGCCGCAGCACGGTGCGCGAGCGGCTCGGTCTGCAACTGGAAGGCACGCAGTACGAAGGCCGTTATGTGATCGTCGATGTGGTGCAAAAAACCCGCCGTGCGGTGGAGCGCCTGGCCTGGTTTGACCCGCCGTCCAACCCTGGATCAACCATTTTGATGCATCGCCAGCCGGATGATGTCTGGCGCATTGACTACCAGATTCGCGATGACGAGGACCCGGTGGAGGCCGTGAAGCCCGAAAATGTCTTGCCGCGCGTGCAAAGCCATCTGGCCATGATTGGCGAGGATGAGCCCTGGGAGCCGTTGTGGATTTCGATCTACAACGCCAAATGCCTCACCTTGTCCAGCTACCGTCATGGCCGCGTCCTGTTCGCGGGCGACGCGGCGCATCTGGTGCCGATTTTTGGGGTGCGAGGTCTCAACTCGGGTCTTGACGATGCGGGCAATCTGGCCTGGAAGCTCGCACTGGTGCAGCAAGGCTTGGCGGCCGATGCATTGCTCGACAGTTATTCCACAGAGCGCGTGCAGGCCACCCGCGAAAATATCGTCTATGGCGCTAAAAGTACGGAGTTCATGGCGCCACCCAATTACGGCTTCAAGTTGCTGCGCGAAGCTGCCCTGCGTCTGGCCACTGTCGACACTGCCGTCAGCGCATTGCTTAACCCACGCCAGTCCACGCCAGTGGAATACGTGGACTCGGTACTCAACCTTCCTGCGCAGGAAAGCGACTCCAGCAGCGGTGTCCATGCTGGTTTGCCGGCACCTGAGGCCAAGCTGCGCGCCACCAGCGGCGACATACACCTGACCGCCTGCTTTGGCACTGGTTTTGTCGTGCTGTATTTCGCTGACCATGCGGGCCTGCCAGCAGATTTGGCTGCGTTGGCCTCACCTGCCAAAGCCAGTGCTGCTGCTGTTACCGTGATCTGTATCGCCAGCTTGGGCCAGCCTGCGCGGGACACACTCATTGATGAAGCCGGGCAGGCGCGTCAGCGTTATGGTGCTGCCGACGGTTCTGCCTATCTCGTCAGGCCTGACGGCTACGTGATGGGGCGCTGGCGCGCGGCCCAGGCCGCCGACATCGCTGCGGCTTTGCGGCCTTTTCAGCAAAGTATCACTGCTGGCGTGGCCCGCGCTGTTTGATGCCTTAGGAATGAACATGACAAGCACGACCACCATGCAAATAAAAATCGACCATCTGGACCAAAGTTACACGGCGCTCGCCGAGGCGACAGCACGCGTCGGCGAGGCAAAAGCACCGCTGTTTCTGGCGACGCTTGCACTTGCGCTTCTCAGCCGTCAAGCCGACGCTGTAGA
This sequence comes from Polaromonas sp., assembly GCA_043781295.1. GTDB lineage: Bacteria > Pseudomonadota > Gammaproteobacteria > Burkholderiales > Burkholderiaceae_C > Polaromonas. The sequence goes on along the minus strand of JAYWBS010000075.1, from coordinate 10,453 downwards.
GGCGCTGGCACTGATTGCACAGGCTGAGCGACTTGCCGATACCTGAATTTCCGTCAATGTATTAATTTTTTTGGAGACAACATGAAACGCTTGACCGCACTTGACTATTTTTCCCGCCGCTCTTTGATGCTTTTTGGCACGATGGCGTTGGCCGTAACCATGGCTTCAGCGCAAAACTATCCTGCCAAGCCCATCGAATGGGTGGTGCCTTATCCGGCAGGTGGTGGCTCCGATGTGGTGGCGCGTTCGCTGACAGATGCCATGGGTCAGGCGCTTGGCCAGGCCATCATCATCAACAACAAGCCAGGCGCTGCCACCAATATCGGCGCTGACTATGTAGCCCACGCCAAGCCGGATGGCTATACGCTGTTGACTGGCGACACAGCCACCATGGCGGCAAACCCTGCGCTGTACAGCAAGCTGAACTACAGCGCCGAAAAAGACTTGACGTCCATCGGTCTGCTGGCCCACTTTCCCATGATCCTGGTGGTCAACCCGGCGATTCCAGTGAAGAACCTGGCCGAATTCCTGGTCTGGGCCAAAACCCAAAAGGACGGTGCCAGTTACGCGACACCGGGTGCTGGCAGCCCGCACCACCTGACGACCGAACTGTTTCGCGGCAAGACAGGACTGAACTTGGTACACGTTCCCTACCGTGGTGCGGCACCTGCGGTGCAGGATGTGGCGGGTGGCCAGTTACCCTTCATGTTTGTCGATACCGCAAGCGGCATGGGCTTTATCAACAGCGGTCGTTTGCGCGCCATCGGCATTGCCAGCCTGAAGCGCGTGAAAAACTTCGAAACCATTCCCACCCTGGACGAGCAAGGCCTCAAGGGCTTTGAGGCGTTTGCATGGCAAGGTCTTACGGCGCCCACTGGAACGCCTGCCGACGTGATTGCCAAACTCAACAAGACACTGGTGGATGCCTTGAATTCCACCGCAGTAAAAGCGCGTTTCCAGGTGCTGGGGCTGGAGCCCAGGCCCGGCACACCAGCGCAGATGGCCAGCTACGTCAAGGCCGAGCGCGAAAAATGGGCAAATGTGATCCGCAGTAGCGGTATCAAGCTGGACTGAAGATGATCAAGCTCGACAGGACCTTGACCTACCGTCTGCATTTGCTGCACAAGCTGACCGACATTGAAAGTCAGCGTGCCTATGTGGCTGGGGCCGGGCTGTCCATGAGTGATGGCCGCTGCCTGAGCGCGATAGGCACTTTTGCGCCGCTGTCGGTCAACGAGCTGGCCAAAAAAGCCAATCTGAACAAGGGTCAGGCCAGCCGAGCCGCGCAATCACTGGTTGAACAAAGTCTGGTGCTCAAATCTGCCAGCCTGACGGATGGTCGTGGTGTGGTACTGACCTTGACACCCCAAGGCCAGGCTGCATGGCGGCGTGCAATGGCTGTGGTCGGCCAGCGCAACAAAGATATCTTTGGCGTGCTGAGCGCTGCAGAGAAGATCCAGCTCAGCGACTTTTTTGACAGGCTGATTGTTGAGGCCAGGGCTGTTGACCCGACCAATGCAGTTGACGACTGAATTTTCTCCGGAGACACACGATGAATACGCCTAGCTTGCGCTACCTGTCCGGTTTTGGTAACGAGTTTGTCAGTGAGGCCATCGCCGGTGCTTTGCCGGAGGGCCGCAACAGCCCGCAGCGCGCGCCGCATGACCTCTACACCGAGCTGCTTTCTGGCACAGCATTCACCGCGCCGCGTGCCGAGAATCGGCGCACGTGGCTGTACCGCCGACAGCCTTCGGTGATGACCGCTGCCTACCAGCCTTATTTACAACCGCTGTGGACAAGCGGTGCGGCAGGTGGCAAATCGGTGCCCCCTGATCCCCTGCGCTGGAGCCCATTCGAAATCCCGCCTGAACCGTTGGATTTTGTAGATGGCATACGCACGCTGGTTGCCAACGGTGACGCCGACAGCCAAACCGGTATGGCTGCGCACATTTATGTGGCCAACCGTTCCATGTCACAGCGCGCACTGGTCAATGCTGACGGGGAAATGCTGTTGATACCGCAGCAGGGCCGCATGGTTGTGACGACTGAACTTGGCATCCTCAACGTCAAACCTGGCGAGGTGGTCGTGGTACCTCGCGGTATGGCTTTTAGTGTGGGCTTGCCCGATGGTTCGTCACGCGGCTATCTATGCGAGAACTACGGCGCGCATTTCCGTCTGCCAGAACTCGGACCCATTGGTTCCAACGGTCTGGCCAATGCGCGTGATTTTCTGGCACCCACAGCGGCTTTTGATGACTCTCAAGCGCCAGACGATGGTTTTGAAATCATCAAAAAATACGGCGGCAGCCTCTGGACGGCACGCCAGTCGCGCAGCCCGTTTAACGTGGTGGCCTGGCACGGCAATCTGGTACCCTACAAATACGATACGGTCAACTTTATGACCATAGGTTCGATCAGCTACGACCATCCGGATCCGTCCATTTTTACCGTGCTGACCTCGCCATCGGACATCGCTGGCACGGCCAATTGCGACTTCGTGATCTTCCCGCCGCGCTGGCTGGTGGCTGAAAACACCTTTCGTCCGCCCTGGTACCACCGCAACCTGATGAGCGAGTTCATGGGACTGGTCTATGGCCAGTACGACGCCAAACCCGAAGGCTTCAAACCCGGCGGTGCATCGCTGCACAACTGCATGGTGCCCCATGGCCCCGATCTTGAGGCCTTTGAAAAAGCCAGCAGCGCCGAGCTGGCCCCGCACAAGCTCGACAACACCTTGGCCTTCATGTTTGAAAGCCGCTACCGCTTTGTACCGACCGTCTATGCGATGGAAGGCGGTGCGATGGATGCTGGTTATCTCAACTGCTGGGATGGCCTCAAGGACCAGTTCAAGGGCTGAGCTGCCAGGTCGCTAACTGCTTTACTAACAAAGAAACAAGATGACAGCTTCAATCACTGATTCGATCAATGCCACCCATGAGCCCGCACTGCGCAGTTGGGTGGCGTCTGCCAACACCGCCGAGGGCGATTTCCCCATCCAGAACCTGCCTTTTGGCCGTTTCCGCCAGGCTGGCAGCGCGCAAGCCTGGCGCATCGGCGTAGCGATTGGCGACCATGCGCTTGACCTCAAGGCGGTCGGCTTGATCACGTCCAACGACATGAACACGCTGATGGCAATGAACGCAGCCGAGCGCCAGGTGCTGCGTGCCGCGATCTCTGACGGCCTGCGCGAAGGCAGTGTGAAACAAGCCGAATGGCAGGGCGCTTTGCTGGCACAGTCGTCGCTTGAAATGGCCGTACCTTGCCACATTGGTGACTACACCGATTTCTACACCGGTATTCACCACGCGACCACTGTTGGCAAGCTGTTTCGCCCCGATGCGCCGCTGCTACCCAACTACAAATGGGTGCCGATTGGCTACCATGGCCGGGCCTCGTCGATTGGCGTGAGCGGCCAGGCCTTTCACCGACCACTGGGTCAGACCAAAGGGCCGAACGAGGCTGTGCCCAGTTTGCGGCCCAGTCACCGGCTGGACTACGAGCTGGAATTGGGTATTTTCATGGGGCGCGGCAATGCCCTGGGTGAGGCCGTCAAGCTTGACGATGCCGAATCACATGCCTTTGGCATGGTGCTGCTTAACGATTGGTCAGCGCGCGACGTGCAGGCCTGGGAATACCAACCGCTCGGCCCGTTTCTGGCCAAAAACTTCGCCAGCACCATCTCGCCGTGGATGGTGACGATGGAAGCTCTCGCACCTTTTCGGGTGCCCTTTGTGCGCGCCGAAAGCGACCCGCAGCCTTTGCCATACCTGGACTCACTTGCCAATCGCAAGCAGGGTGCCATGGATGTACACCTCGAAGTCTGGTTGCAGACTCAGGGGATGTGTGATGCCGGGCTGGGCCCGCAACGCTTGTCACAGTCCAACTTCTCCGATGCCTACTGGACAGTCGCCCAAATGATTACCCACCACACGGTCAACGGCTGCAATCTGCAGGCTGGTGATTTGCTGGGTTCAGGTACCTTGTCAGGCCCCGCGCCAGAGCAGGCCGGATCGCTGCTGGAACTGAGTGCAGGCGGCAAAAAGACGCTGACTCTTGCCAATGGTGAGACACGCACCTTTCTGGAAGATGGCGATTCGATCATCCTGCGTGCCCATTGCACGAGAGACGGCTTTCGACGTATCGGGTTTGGCGAGTGCCAGGGCCAGGTGCTGTCTGCACGCTGCTAAACGCGGGTCGCTGGTCGTATATAAGGCTTAAACCCTGATATTTGAGGCAAAACATGGGGTAAACCTTACAATACAAGGTTACCTGAAGTATTCATGAACGCCCCCATCGATGTCTCCTTTTTTGCGCGTGCCGCCAAGCCGCTAACCAGTTACCGCAAGTACTGGGCAGCGCGATTTGGCACGGCCAAGTTTTTGCCTATCAGCAGGGCAGAGATGGACGCGCTGGGCTGGGACAGTTGCGACATCATCATCGTCACCGGCGACGCGTATGTAGACCACCCCAGCTTTGGCATGGCTGTGATTGGCCGCATGCTCGAAGCGCAGGGCTTCAGGGTTGGCATCATTGCCCAGCCTGACTGGCAAAGCGCCGAGCCCTTCAAGGTGCTGGGCAAGCCCAATTTATTTTGGGGCGTGACAGCCGGCAACATGGACTCCATGATCAACCGCTACACGGCAGACCACAAAATCCGTTCCGACGATGCCTACACCCCCGGCGACATTGGCGGCAAACGGCCAGACCGCGCTGCGCTGGTGTATTGCCAGCGTGCCCGGGAAGCATTTAAAGACGTGCCGATTATTCTGGGCGGCATTGAAGGCAGCTTGCGGCGCATTGCGCACTACGACTACTGGTCAGACAAAGTACGCCGCTCGGTGGTGGTGGATGCCAAATGTGACTTGCTGCTGTACGGCAATGCCGAACGCGCGATTGTTGAAATTGCCCACCGCCTGGCCGCCAAGGAACCCATAGCGACGATGACCGATATTCGCGGTACCGCGTTTATCCGCCGCTCTGGGGACGAAACATCACAAGGCTGGTTTGAGATTGATTCCACCAGTGTGGACGCACCCGGCCGTGTTGAGGCGCATGTCAACCCGTACATGATGATCTCTGACGTGGCCAAAGAGCAGGGCGCGACTTGTGCACGCGAAGACGAGGCTGAAGCGGTTGCCCAACAGGCCGAAAAAAGTTCGGTTTTGCTCCCTCTCCTTCCGGGAGAGGGCAGGGGTGAGGGCGCGGCGAAGCCGCTGCGCTTTGTACCAAACCCCGCCTTGTCGCACATGCAAGGCAAAATCAAAGTTCCGCCGCGTGACCGTTCGGTCATTCGGTTGCCGTCATATGAGCAGGTCAAAAGCGATTCGGTGCTTTACGCCCATGCCAATCGCGTGCTGCACCTGGAAACACCCGGCAACGCCCGTGCACTGGTGCAGGCTCACGGCGAGGGCGTCACCGCCCGTGACGTGTGGATCACCCCACCGCCGATACCACTCACCACCGCCGAGATGGACTATGTCTTTGACCTGCCTTACGCCCGCAGCCCGCACCCGCGCTACGCAGACGAAAGCGGCAGCCATGACCACAGCACCAAAATCCCCGCCTGGGAGATGATTCGTTTTAGCGTCAACATCATGCGCGGCTGCTTTGGTGGCTGCACGTTTTGCTCGATTACCGAGCATGAAGGCCGCATCATTCAAAGCCGGTCTGAGGACTCGGTGATTCGTGAGATTGAAGCGATACGCGACACCGTCAAGGGCTTTACAGGCGCAATTTCAGACCTGGGCGGCCCAACAGCAAACATGTACCGCATCGGCTGCAAAAGCCCGGAGATTGAATCGGCTTGCCGCAAGCCGTCATGCGTGTACCCCGGCATTTGCTCCAACCTCAACACCGACCACAACCCACTCATCAAAATGTACCGCCGCGCTCGGGCGCTCAAGGGCGTGAAAAAGATTTTGATCAGCTCAGGCCTGCGCTACGACCTGGCCGTGCAAAGCCCTGAATATGTGAAAGAGTTGGTCACCCACCACGTCGGCGGCTACCTGAAAATTGCACCGGAGCACACCGAGCAAGGTCCGTTAACCAAGATGATGAAGCCGGGCATCGGCAGCTACGACAAGTTCAAACAACTGTTTGACAAATACAGTCTGGAAGCCGGTAAAAAGCAGTTTTTGATTCCCTACTTCATCGCCGCCCATCCCGGCACCAGTGATGAAGACATGATGCACCTGGCCCAGTGGTTGAAGAAAAGCGGTTTTCGCGCTGACCAAGTACAAACCTTTTACCCATCGCCCATGGCCACCGCCACGGCGATGTACCACACGAATAAAAATCCGCTGCGCAAAATCACCCGCGACAGCGAAACGGTAGACATCGTGCGCGGTGAAAAGCGCCGCCGCCTGCACAAGGCCTTCTTGCGTTACCACGACCCGAACAACTGGCCGCTGCTGCGCGAGGCATTAAAAACCATGGGCCGGGCTGATTTGATTGGCAATGGCAAGCACCATTTGATACCGACGTTTCAGCCGCTGGTAGATGGCACCTACCAGAGCGCGCGACGCAAAAATTCAACAACGATTTCTAAAACGTCTGCTGTGGTATCACCCATCAAGGGCCGCATTTTGACCCAGCACACGGGTATGCCGCCACGCGACAACGGGTCGGGTAAAGCGGTCAGTCAACCTTTAAAATCTAAATTTCGGTAGTAAAAAGTCTTTTAGCCCAATAGATTCGGTCGCAAGCAGCTCTTTAATTCATAGCATTGACTGTAACGAGCTGCTTTAAATCGTTAACGACTCCAGCAGCTTGGCTGTGCTGTAGCAGCAGAATCAAATGCGAGTTTTTGGTTGGCCTGGTCCACGCTCATGGTGGTGCAGGTTGTGTCTGCCGCTTGCGATCCCGCAGCGGTGGCCGTAAATGTGTATGTGGTCGCCGAGCTTGGGGTTAATGCTGTGATGGTGTAAAACCCATTCGGGGTGGTCACTGGTGAAGCCGGAACACAAGCGGCATTGTTGTAAGCAAAGTACACACCGTAACAGCGCTCAATGATGGTCTGCGCTTTTGTCAGCTCGGACATCGCTTCTGCACGTCGTGATTTCAAAATATAGCTCTTGTACGACGGTATGGCGATGGAAGCCAGGATGCCCACGATGGCCACAGTAATCATCAACTCAATCAGAGTGAAGCCAGACGCACCGTGAAATTGAGGTGGATGCAGTGCATACGGGACGCGAAGTGATGTGTTGCGCATAAGTTTTTTCATTGAATTTGCAACCAGGATGTGCTGCGTTGAGTGGTATTTTTATTCGCAATCGATGACATGGTACCCCCTGAGAGCGTGATGTTTTTCCGTATGGGTTGCCCTGGGGGATAAAGGAATGTAGGCGGGCTCGCGTAGCCTCGCCCAATACCGATTCCTGATGGGTTCAACCCGCCGTATTGGTCTGCGCTGTTGAATAAACCGTCACCAGTGATGTCCAGCACAACCTGAGGTGGTGCCCCGCCATTTTTAAAATTGAGTTCTAGCAATGTGGATTCAGGAACGACGCTGCACGCAGAAGCTGGTGGCGTGTTCAAGGTGGCGACGAACAAGCCGTTCAACAACGACGCGTTCGTGAAAAAGCGCTGGCCTGGCACAGTCAGGTCGTTGTACCAACCGACAATTGTTGGCGCTGCATAAGTAAACGTCGTGCTTGAAGAGGTCAATATATTTGTGCTTGACCCAGAGATCACCACTGTCGCTGTGACGGTGGTTTGTAGCTGAAGATTGCTGCGCGAGTAGGGTACCGCAACACCTGTGTCCCAAACACCGTAAGCAGTTTGCTTACTTAGGTCGGTCAGGTCGCTGAGGGCCAGAAACTGCCCGGTACCAAACATCACAAAGCTGCCCGTTTTAATCGGGTAGTTGGGGTGCAGGCTCACAACTGGCGGGGTCGTGATGGGCTGCCGATTACCGCCTGAATCTTTGGCTTGGTAAAGCAGGCGCACCACCCAACTTGAAGGCGTGGCGCTAGACACATCAATGGCCCACAAATTGCCTTGCAAATCGCCGGCGTAAACCTGCGTCACCGGGGCGCCCACCAGCCCATCTGAATTAAAAGCCGACACACTGGACAGTCCGTTGGGCTTGGTGCTGTCGCAGGCGGTGGGCGATGCGGCAATCACCGCTGCGCACAAATCAATCCCTGCGAGTTTTTGGCCTGTTTGGGCATTGACGGCGTAAAACCAGGGGTTTTGCGACGGGCTGTTGTAACCGTTACCAAAAAACACGGCAAATTGTGCGGTGGCGTTCACTGGCGCGGTCTGAGGAACGCTGTAACTCAAGCCCATGTTGAGGTCGGTGAACTCCCATTTAACTGCGCTGGCTACGGCCGCTTCAGTCGTTAATGTGGCTGGCGTGGTGATGTCCAGCGCATAAATGCTATTGCCGCCCCCGTTAAGCCCACCCACCAGCAACGTGTGCCAGGTGTTGTCACTGAATTGCACCTCGCCCGCTTGCGGTGCACCGTCTACATAAAACTGGTGCGCCTGGTTGTACAGCGGTGTCTCTAGCTGTTTGAGTTTGCTAAACACGCCGTTAGGCACAAATGCAAACTGCTCGGCCCCGGTGCTGGCTTTAAACGCGTGCAGCATACCGTCATTGGCACCAATGTAAATCATGCCCGTTCGTGCTGCATTGGTCGTTACAAATGAAAAGTAGCTCGTAGAGAAAAATGCGCCCCCTGGCGGGCCCACAAACAGGGGCGTGCTGTTCACGCTGTCGCCAAAAATATGCGATCGATTTCGCCGCGTGCCGCCGTTGCGTATTTCCAGGCTGGTGTCGCCGCGCAGGTACTGCAATGTTGCGGTGCCACCGAGCTGTGCGGTTTGCGTTGCATTCAGGCTAGCCGTCCTGAAAGGGATGCCGGCCCCCACCCCGCTGCCAAGTGTGGGGTCCCAGGTAACGATGTTGCGGTTGCTTGACCAGCCGGCACCGGCTGCGGCGGTGTCGAGCAAAGCTTGTGCTGACCAGGTTGCCGTACCTGTTGTCAGGCCCGTGCTCGGGTTTAGCGATTGTTGAAGCAAGTTGCCCGTCCAATCCTGGTAGGGGGTGTCATTGGCAGAAAAACTGGCCTGGTATTGCACGCTACCGGTCTTCAATATTTTTGAGCTTACTGCGGACTGGGTGGTGGCGAGCGAGCCGGCTTGAATTGAAATCAAAATATTGTTCAGCGCGCTAACCAACGCAGCCGGGCTGGTGGCCGGGTAAGCGGCCGTCGTGCCGCCCGCCATGGCCATGGCTTTGAGCGTTGCCGCAGCCGCCGGATTCAGTACCGGGTTCACACCCGCCCCCAGACCGATGATGTAGGTGTTGATGCCCGCAGCTTTGAGCACCTGTAGGCGGGTGATCGTGTCTATCAAGGCCGTGTCGTTGGTAAACGCTGTAGTCGGCGTCAAAGACCCGTCGGTGGCGCTGAAGGTGGCAGTCACCCCAAAGCCGTTACCGGCAGAGCTACCCAGCGGTGGCCAGGCATTGCCCGCCAGGTCTACTGTCGGTAGGCCATCGGATATCAACACCACATACTGCTGCGGTGGGCAAGCACCAGCGCCTCTGGCGGCATCCAGGCTGGTTTTAGCTTGATTAAGCAGGCCCGCCATGGCCGCTTGCCCGGCAGACGCCTTGATTTCTGTGCTGGCCAGGTTGTTGGTTTCAGGCTTCAAAAAAGGGGCAAATTTGGCCACCGCTGTCGATACGCTAGCCACGGTGGGGGTGATACCTGCGCTGGTCATGGCGACCACCAGGTTGCCAGCAGTAGCTGACTGACTCGCCCCGTAGCCAAACCCGCGCTGGGCGTACATCACCTGGTTGGATTGCGGTACGTAGCCCGCATTTGTGGGGCCGGTAACTTTGTTGGCATTGGGTAAGCTGCTGGGGTACGTGCTTCGCACATTGCCGAGGTTGTATTGGGCCAGCGTGTTGTTGGTCAGTGTTGCCCCGCCGTAGTTGACAAATATGGCGGGTTGACCAGACGCATACAGCACGTCGTTCACACTGGCAGCATCACTGGTGGCACTGACGACCATGAAAGTTTTCGAGTTCAGGTTTGCAGCGGTATACAAAGTAGGCACCATGGCGGCACAGTTGGCATTGACCGGATTGACCGCCGTCTGGTAGTTAAAGCACGGATTAGCGACTGTAAATGTGCCCGTCCCAACGCTGGCTACGGCGGTTGTCGAAAAAGTAAAACCGCCAGGTGCAGACATGTAATACACCCAGGTCGTATAGCTCGCAAGCCCGCTGGTGCTGTAGGTAGCCAGCGCAAAATCAGTGTTTTGCATGTAGGCAGACAAAATGGCCGAAACGCCCGCTTTGGCAACATTCAGTCGGCTGTCACCGTTGTCTACCCAGTCGGCCCCCACAAGCGCTGAATAAGGCGCGAACCCGCCAATGGCCGGCACGATGGGCGGTGTGAATCCAGCCGGTACGGTATAGCTGACGGGTGAGCTGGAG
>JAYWBS010000074.1:0-6236 GCA_043781295.1 Polaromonas sp. | reverse complement strand
GCTACCACTCAACCCGCTGGCTGACCTGCTTCACTTTGAGCGGGCCGGATGCCAGCCAGAAATGCCGTCAAGTCATGAAAGCCCTGGAGCGCCATCTGATTGAAGCCAGGCCCGTATGGAAACCTATGCACTTGCAGCCCTTATTTAAGGGCGCACCTTACTTTGCACATGCGCCTGGCATGGATGTGTCTGCCCATCTTTTTCAGGCAGGTATCTGTTTGCCATCTGGCTCCAATCTGATCGAGGCAGAGCAGGACCGCGTGATGGGTCATCTGCGTCATGCATTAACAATGGGTGAGGAGCGTCATGCGTTTGCGTAAAGAGGTTTTGCTATTTTGGGCCATCGACATCGTGCTGGTGTGCGTGGCCTGGTGGGCCGCATTCTGGCTGCGGTTTAACTTTGAAATTCCGGATGATTTTGTGGCGATGGCGTTGCGCAGCACCCGCTGGATGCTGCCTTGTTTTATCGTCGGGCTCGCCATTGCCAGGGTTTATCGGCAGGTGTGGCGTTATATCGGCTTGCCAGAGCTGCGCCAGCTCGGCTGGGGCGTTTTACTTTCGAGCGTGATGGCTGCTACGGTTATCTTGATGCTGCGCGTGCCTTTTTTCCCACGCTCTGTGTTGCTGATTCACCCCTTGCTGGTGTTGGTCATGCTAGGCGCCGTACGCGCCGGCTGGCGTACGTTGACTGAACGCAATGCGCCCAGTGACAGCTCCAAGCCTCTGCTGATTGTGGGTTCGCTCAAAGATGCTGCTGATGCATTACGCGCGCTCAAAGGGTCAACCCAATGGCATTGCGTGGGCATTGCGTCACCCCTGGCGGCAGAGCAGGGCACTTACCTGAACCAAATCCCCGTGCTGGGCCTGTCGCGGTCGGTGGTTGACATTTCAAAATCCACAGGAGCTACCACGGCCCTGATTGCCAGTCCGCCGGGTTCTGAGGACAGGCGCGACGTGCTGCTGCAATCGTCTCAAGCCGGGCTGACGCTGCTCACCATGCCCAGGCCAGACGAATGGCTGCGCACTGACGGCAGCAGCCCCCGCAAAATTGAGCTTGAAGATTTGTTGGGGCGGCAGGCTGTGGAACTCAACGTACAAGGATTGGCCGAATTATTTTCGGGGCAAACCGTGTTTGTGTCGGGTGCGGGTGGCTCGATAGGCTCTGAGCTGTGCCGCCAGATTGCCCGACTGGGCGTGGCACGGCTGGTGTGTGTTGATTCGTCAGAAATCGCTGTCTACAAACTTGAGCAAGAACTGCAAGAGGCGCACCCGCAAATGCAGGGCCTGTACTACACCGCCAATGTGCGTGAGCTGGACAGGCTGCGCGCTATTGCCATGCAGTACAAACCGTCGGTTTTCTTTCATGCAGCCGCCTACAAGCATGTGCCATTGATGGAGTCGCACAACGAGATAGAGGCGATTCGCACCAATATTCTCGGCACCCTGCACGCCGCGCGCATAGCGGGCGAATGCGGCGCGCAAAAGTTTGTATTGATCTCTACCGACAAAGCCGTGAACCCCACCAACATCATGGGCGCGACCAAGCGCATGGCTGAGCTGGTGGTGCAAAGTGTGGCGCTTGAGCACCCTGCCACGTCTTACGTGTCGGTGCGTTTTGGCAATGTGCTGGGCTCCAGTGGTTCAGTCGTACCGCTGTTCACCGAGCAAATCGCCAAGGGCGGCCCGATCACCGTCACACACCCCGACATCGTGCGCTATTTCATGACCATCCCTGAAGCCGCACGCCTGGTATTGCAGGCCGGCCTGATGGGCAGCACCGGCCAAATTTATGTGCTGGACATGGGCGAGCCGATGAAGATTGCCGACCTGGCCCGCATGATGGTGCGCCTGTCTGGCAAGACCGAGCAGGACATCCCGCTGTCATTTACTGGCCTTCGTCCCGGTGAGAAACTGTTTGAAGAGCTGCTTGCCGACGACGAAACCACCGAGCCAACGCCGCACCCCAAGCTGCGGGTGGCCAAAACATCTGGCCAGCAGGCGGTGGCTATTGATGGTGTGATTCAGTGGATTGAGTCAGCAGGGCCAGCGCCTAGCAGCCGCGACGTACGCGCCTGGCTATGCAGCCATTTGCCGGAATATAAAGCGCAACATTAAAGCGCTATACCAGTCCGTTCCAGGATATCGCTTATCAATTCCAGCCGCACCAGCGGGTTGTCCAGTTCCATCAAGCGCTGTTTCAGCTCTAACGGCAGTGGCAGCAGCTCGCACCAGCGATTCGCCACCCAGCCGCAGTCGTCCAGCTGGTAAGGCGGTAGCAGGGGCATTTGGTCGTCGGGGATGCTCCTCTGTTGCAGGCTTTTGATCAGCTTGCCCAGTGCATTGGCGCAGGGTTTCAAATCTTCTGGCACCGCTACCACCATGTCTTCATCTATTCGCTCCACATCGGCAATCCACAAGCCGTGCTTGAGCTTTTCCCGATTGCTGATCTTGAAGCGCTGCGCACCCACACAGCGGATCACCATCAACCCCGGCTGCGGTGATGAAAACTCGGTGATGGTAGCTAGCGTGCCCGTGGCGCAAAACTCTTCCACCGCAAAGCCATCGCCTGTCGGTTTATCAGTTGGCTTGCCTGGCTCGGGCCTGCGCACTTCAGCGCCCGCAGTCAAGGCCACCACACCAAACGGCGCACCATTTTTGTGGCATTTGCCAATCATGTCCAGGTAACGCACCTCAAAAATCCGCAGCGGCAGCAAACCGCCAGGATAGAGCACACTGCCCAAGGGAAAGAGCGGAAGGCTGGACAGCTTGAGCGTGTCAGACATGAAAAATGCCTTTAGAGAAGTGCTTTAAACAGTTTTGGACAAAAAGTAAGCCAAAAAGTGCCTGAAAATTGCTAAAAATGACCGATTTCAGGTATGTTTTAGGCCTCTAGACCAAGAGATTCGGGCGCAAGCAGCTATTGAAAACAGAGCATTCAGCGTGGGTCAAGCCACCGCATCCGCAGGCTGCTTTTGCAGCATCGCCAGGGTTGACGCAATGGTTTTACGCAGCTCGCGGCGGTCGCAGATAAAGTCAACTGCGCCCTTGGTCTGCAAAAACTCGGCACGCTGAAAGCCTGCAGGCAACGTCACGCGAACGGTTGATTCGATCACCCGTGGTCCGGCAAAGCCAATCAAAGCCTTGGGCTCGGCAATCACCACATCGCCCACAAACGCAAAGCCAGCCGACACACCGCCCATGGTTGGGTCGGTCAGCACGCTGATGTAGGGCAGGCCTTTTTTGGCCAGGCGGGTCAGCGACGCATTGGTTTTAGCCATTTGCATCAAGGAAAGCAGGCCTTCTTGCATACGCGCGCCGCCCGTGGCGGTAAAGCAGATAAACGGTACTTTCTGCTCAATCGCCGCATGCACGCCGCGCACAAACCGCTCACCCACCACGCTGCCCATGCTGCCGCCCATAAAGTCAAATTCAAAGCAGGCCACCACCACGCCAATGCTGTGCACAGCACCGCCCATCACAATCAGCGCGTCCGTCTCGCCCGTGGTTTCCAGCGCTTCCTTCAGCCGCTCGGGGTACTTGCGGCTGTCCTTGAACTTCAACGGGTCAACAGGTATGACCTCTTGGCCCAATTCATAGCGGCCTTCCGGGTCTAAAAAAGCATCCAGCCGCGCCCGCGCACCCATACGGTGGTGGTGGCTGCACTGCGGGCAGACATTCTGGTTTTTCTCCAGATCCGTCTTGTACAGCACCGCCTCACAGCTCGGGCATTTGATCCACAAGCCCTCAGGCACACTGCGGCGCTCGGTCGGGTCGGTGGGGGTGATTTTGGGGGGGAGGAGTTTTTCTAGCCAAGACATGGGTTGAGTCCTTGTATGTATTGCGGTAAAAACGCTCTTGGATTGAAGCCTGATTTTTTAGTCACGCCCAACGATTAAAGGTTTGTCATTATGACGCTGTGCAGCAGGCCAAAACCCGACGGATTAAAAGTCTAAAGCTATGTTGTGTGCCCCTGCGCTTGCTGGGTACTTAAAGTGCGATGAAGGACACCTGAAATGATCCTGCCTGTAGTATCATTTATCAATGAATACCGCAACAAAACTGCTAATTGCGATGCGGCGCAACCCGCTGGATTGGCAGATTGCCCAATTGCAAACGGTGGCTCGGCAGCACGGTGTTGATTGGCGGCATGACAAGAGCAGCCATTGCGTGTTTGTTCGGGGCGATGGGCGCACGCTGTCTGTGCCCGCGCATCGCCCAATCAAGCCGATTTATATCCGCAAATTTATTGAGTTAATGGAAGGAACTGCGCCATGAAGCAACTGATTGACTATCCGTTTGAAATCAAACCCCTCAGCCATGACGATGGCGGCGGGTTTTTGATTTCTTACCCAGATTTTGCCGAATGTATTTCAGACGGCGAGACTGTGGGTGAGGCGATTGCCAACGGCGCTGATGCGCTACACGCCACCATCGCTGCGCTAAAAGCCCACAAGCTGCCGGTGCCGCAGCCGGGTAGCGGCGGCGTGGCATCGGGTAAGTTTGTAGCCCGTGTGCCCAAAACCGTACATGCTCAATTGACCATGCGTGCCAAATCAGAAGGCGTGTCGCTCAATGCCTTGGTGCTGACATTCATTGCACAGGGTTTGGGGGCATCACGGCGGTCTGTTTCGTCATGAACATCGACGAGATGAAGGCGGGCATCGAGCGCGTGAGCAAACGCGACGGCACCAGCATCAACCAGTTTGTAGCCATGGCGGCTGCTGAAAAGCTGGCCGCACTGGATGCAGAAGATTACTTTTTCAGCCGTGTTGCGCGAGCTGACCTGGCTGCGTTTGATCACATCAAGTCACGTGTAGCTGGTGAGCCGCCGCGTGAGGGGGATGAGCGGTAGGGTCGTAATTTGCTATATTTTTAAGAGCTGCTTGCGCATGTATTTATTGGCTTGTAGGCTTAAATGATGCCTGAAAGGCGGGATTAAATGTTGCTTTGCAAGACCTGACCTCGAATCTGACGCTCTGCATGTGCGAGGGATGAGCGGTAGCAGATGCGATATTGAAAGACCTGACCCCGCTGATGCTGATGCTTAATTTGACCAGTGCCAAAGTATTGAAGCCAAAAATCCAGGGCCCCAGTTGAATGCTTACCCGTCCCGTATGTGATTCAGATTTCAGTAAAAAGCAGGGATATGATCATTAAAATTTTGAGATAGGATTGTTCTTGAAGCTCTCGTACATAACTCTTGCATTGAAAGCTTTCGCTATTCTGTTGCTGGGCTGCTGTCTCGCGGTAGATGCGCAAGAACCGTCTAGCCAGTGTGTCACCCCTGACCGAATTGCATCTAGCCGCCAAAAATTGGTGGACATGTACGACCGATATCAAGGGCACCTAACAGAGTGGAACGAGGTCTCCTCCAGTCGCCTTAAATCACTCAAGCTATTGGCGGAGTGCGATAAGCAGAGCACCCGATTAGGCGATCTTGCGAGCGCACTCACAATGAATGAAACCGACTGCAATAAGATAATCCGGCAACATAACAGTCTCGCTTTGCAGGAAAATAGCTTGAAAGGAATGATGGAGACCGAGCAGACAGTTATTGCACTGATCACTCAAAGTATCAAGCAAGGAGAGTTGAGAGTCTGCCGGTAATTTTTCGCACCGGCTGACCTGGCTCCAATCCCCGTACCAATTTAAATTCCAGACGTCCAATGGGGAAATTCGGGGGTCGGGTCTTTCATTATTAGATTGTCAGCAAAACCCAGGTCAGATACCCTCCGGAAAAGCAAAAACACTTTGACCGAGATCCACCACATCGCAAGACCCATAGGTGATTCCCAAAATACTATCAATAAGGTAGCTACTCGCGCACATATCTATTGGCTTGTGAGCACTTTTAGTACCTGAAAACGGGGAGTTTTAAGTCGTTTCACGCATTCCCACAGCAACTTGAACCATTGAAAGGGCAAAAGCCTTTTTTTGACCCGATTTCAGGTGCTATTTTGGCCTCTAGCTCAATAAATACGGGCGCAAGCAGCTATATAAATCGTAGCGCTTAAACAGCAAACGCCTCAAGAGTCCAGCGCCACCCGAATCTCCGCCAGAAAATCGTGCGCCACACCCGCCAACCTGTCACGCGGTGCGTTTTCAATCAGCTGGAGAGGAGTAATGGGATTCAGATTCTCATGGCACTACCTTAAGCTTTCTCGATGCCAGTATTTGATCGCGAGCCTGCTGACGCGGCACGGTCAGCAGCGGTAATGGTTTAGGTCGCCTTTTCT
>JAYWBS010000073.1:0-17903 GCA_043781295.1 Polaromonas sp. | reverse complement strand
TGGTCAAAAGGCGGATCAAGAAATTCCCGTCGAAAAAAGGCGGGGAGCCTATGAATCGGCGGTTTGATTGGATGCCTTTTATTAAGTGAACAGCATTGAGTCTAACCCCGATTGTTTTCCCGATTGTTTTCCCGCTAAATAAATAGCATCCAAAAAACCTCACCGCACCACTTTGCCATCTGCAGTGATGGTCACCAGGTCAACCGCGCGTACCGACTCGTACTTCTTGGCGCGCAGGTTGACGCGAAAGCCGCTCATGTCGTAGTCGGTCATGGACTCAAAGGCTTTTTGCAGCCCGGCTTTGTCCGGTTTGCCGCTACCAGAAGCGGCGCGGCGCACGCCCTCGGCAAAGGCTCGCGCGGCGACGTAGCCTTCCACGCTTTCGTAGCTGGGGGTTTGGTCGGTCTGGTTGAGGACGTCCAAATATTCCTTGACCAGCGGTGTGCCGATGCTGCGTGGCGACGGCACGACTTGCGAGATGACGATGCCGCCGATTTCTTTGCCCAGTGCAGTAAACAGCGGGTCAATGCCAACCACTGAAAAGTTTAAAAACTGGCCGCCAAAACCAGCTTTGCGTGCCTTGCGAATAAACGCTGCCGACGAGTTAAACAAACTGACCTGAATAATGGCCTGGGGGTTGGCCTTCATCAATGCAGCAACGGCGGTATCCACCTTGTCGCTGTTGACGGGCGACAGCGCGCTGGCTACGAGTGGCGGGCGTTTCAGATCAACAATCGCCTGTGTGATGGCAGCTATGCCGGCACGGCCCATGGCGTCTTCTTCAGCAAACACGGCGATGCGGTCCTGGTTGAGTGTGGCACAGTGGCGGACCACCTTGTAAGCCTCATCGGCAAGGGCCGGGCGCACATGAAAGGCGTTGCTGGCGGCCGCATCATGCAGACTGTCGGACGCAGCAAAAGGGGCAAAAAACGGCAGGCCCGATGTTTTTGTCACTGCGTAAGCAGCATCACAACTGGCAGTACCTGCAAAACCGAAAAGTGCGTCAACGCCTTCATCCATCAACAACTTGGCGTTGGCTGCCGCTTTGGTGGCGTTGTAGCCATCGTCAAGCGTTTTAACTTCAATCTTGTAGCCAGCCGCCCCGTTTTTGGCGTTGATGGCGTCAAAGTACATCTTGCCACCGTTGAAGTAGGCCAGGCCAATCTGGTCAGCAGCACCAGTTAGCGGTACTGACTGCCCTAAAAGCAGCTTGCGCCCGCCTTTGGCTTGCGCAAAAAGCGCTGGGCTGGCCACCAAGGCACTGCCAGACAAACCACTTTGAATGAATCTGCGTCGATTGAAATGCATGACTTGACCTTTGGTTTTGCAAGCTTGTTTGTGAAAATGTCACAAAACGTTCACGTGCCGCAAGCGTAATCCTGCGAGGCTGTCAAAAACAGACCTGCGAATGCCAAGAAGTTATAAAGCTATGCCGTGCGAGTTGGTGATGCCCGGCCAGCTTGACCAAGCGCGCGATGAATGGCACTGGCCAGCAACAAGCCCACAGCGCAGCAGGCAACGCTGACCAGGCCCGTCAATTGCCAGCCACCGGCCTGTACCGCCACCCAGGCAACCAGCGGTGGCCCGATAAATTGCCCGATGGCCGACCACTGCTGCATCCAGCCCACGGTGCTGGACACGGCCGCCGGAATGGGTGCCAGCCGCACCGAGAGGCTGAATAAAGTCGCCGGAATCAAACCGCCGACGGCTGAGAAGACCAGCACGGCGGCATATTGCAAGCGCGCATCAAGCAGCGGCAGAAAAGCCAGCACAGCCCCCACGGCCATCGCCACAAAGCCAATACGTAACGAAGTCAGTGGGCGCATACCCCGCTCAAGCAAGCGCCCTGCCGCCACATTACCAACGATATTGGCTGCTGCTGCCAGTGCCGTGAGCCAGCCCGCCTGCGCACTGGCCACACCTGCCAGCGCATAAATGGTGGGCAAAAAACCCACCACCGCCAGCCATTGGCCTGAATAAACAGCAAAACTCAGCGCCAGCAGCCAGGCGGGCCGGGAGCGCAAGGTTAAACCCAGAATCTTCTGGTTTGCGGTATTGCTAGTTGCTGTTGGTGAATCGGCAGGTAAAAGCCAAAGCACCAGCAGGGCCAGCAAAGCGCACCACACAGACAACACCCCCCACCACAAGCGCCAGCCCATGTCAGGCATGGCCAGATGCATCACATAGGGCCCGAGCAACAAGCCGAGCGATGTGCCCAGGGGCATATAAGCCCCCCAAAAACCCATAACCCGACTGATGCGTTGTGGAGCGACCAATTGGCGCAGCAAGGCAGGTGCAGGCAACACCACCCACAAAAAGCCCAGGCCTTCCATCGCCCGAGTGGCCAGCAGCCAAGCCGCACTTTGCGCCAGCGCGCCCAAGGCGCTGCCAAGAGCTATCACCAATAGCCCCAGCATCATGCTGCGCTTGAGGCCCACACGCTGCACGGCCAGCCCTGTCAGCAGCCCCAGCAACATGCCCGCCAATTGCATGCTGGACAACAAAAACCCAGCCTGTAGCAAAGAAACGCCCAGCACCTGGCCCAGTACTGGCAAAGCAGGTGGCAGCTTGCCAATGTGCATGGCCGCGCCCACGCCTGCGGCCAATATGCAAAAGGCTGGGAAGGTTTTTGAAGTCAGTGCCATCAATGCATCAACCCGTCAATATCACGCTGCAAACATCGCCTGGCCACTGAGCCGCTCATGCTCTTTGGCAGCAAAGCGGTCGGTCATGCCGGCGATGTAGTCAGCCACCACACGTTCGGGCTTGGCGCTTTGGGAATGCACGTCGTCGCTGCCGTCAAAACGCTCGCTATGGGCGTGAGGCATTTGCGCTGGGTCGGCCATGTAGGCGGCAAACAAACTCTTCACCACCTGCTGGGCGGCTTGGGTTTTGTCAAGTACCTGTGGGTGACGGTAGAGGTTGTGAAACAGAAAGCTTTTCATGGCCGCTGATTGCGCGGCCATAACGGGGGTAAAGCAGACCAGAGCCGCATGCTGGCGCACGGCAGTCACGTCTTGCGGCCTGGCATCTTTCAGCGCCTGGCCAGTGGCCGCCATCACGTCATAGACCTGGGCGCTGAGCATCAGGCGTATGGTTTCAAACAGCAGCCTGCGGCCCTTCAGGCTGGGGTGCTGCGCCAGTGCCACAGCGCTGTATTGGCTAAAAAGCGCAACGCCCTGCAATTGCTCCAGCGTCAAAAGCCCAGAACGCACGCCGTCGTCAATGTCATGCGCGTTGTAGGCAATCTCATCGGCCAGATTGGCCAGTTGCGCCTCCAGGCCAGGCTGTAGCCATGGCGTGCTGGTGCCCGTTTGATCGACAAAGCGTTGCGCCACGCCGCCAGGTTCACGTGCCTCAATGTGCCGGGCATTGCGCCGGGAGCAGTGCTTCAAAATGCCTTCACGGGTCTCGAATGTCAGGTTCAAGCCGTTATAGCTGGGGTAACGCTCTTCCAGCGAATCAACCACCCGCAGGCTTTGCAGGTTGTGCTCAAACCCGGCGCTGCTGGGGTTGTGGCTTTTAAGGCATTCGTTGAGGGCATCCTGCCCGGCGTGCCCGAACGGGGTGTGGCCCAGGTCATGGGCCAGCGCAATTGCCTCTACCAGGTCTTCGTTCAGGCTCAGGGTGCGGGCGATAGACCGGCCTAGCTGGGCGACTTCCAGCGAATGCGTCAGTCGGGTACGAAATAAATCGCCTTCGTGGTTCAAAAACACCTGGGTTTTGTAGACCAGCCGACGAAACGCCGTGGAATGCACGATGCGGTCCCGGTCACGCTGGAAGTCAGAGCGTGTGGGGGCTGGCGTTTCTGGAAAGCGGCGCCCCCTTGACTGGGCGGGGTCACATGCAAAGGGCATCAAGGTGGGAGCCAAAAAAGGGGCCAAGATCATGAAAAAAGGCTCTTTTTAGGTATTAAAAAAGCCTGTAGCCCAATAGATTCGGGCGCAAGAAGCTACTAAATTCATAGCGATTTAATTGTGCTTTAAAAATGGGCTAAGCGCAGCAGGCATCAATCACCTCGCGCACCAAGGCATCAGGTGCCGCACGCACAACAGCCTTGCCAGGCCCGTCGATCAAGACAAAGCGAATTTCACCCGCCTCGGATTTTTTATCAATGCGCATCAGCTCAAGGTAGCGCCCAGCGTTGTCAACCGCATCCAGCACCGGGCCCTTGACGGGCAAACCGGCGCGCTTGACAAGCCGTGTCAAGCGTTCAACAAAAGCGGCATCCACCAGACCCAGCCGCTGCGACAAATGCGCGGCCATGACCATGCCGCAACCCACGCCTTCACCATGCAGCCATTGGCCATAGCCCAGACCGGACTCTATCGCGTGGCCAAAGGTGTGGCCAAAGTTCAAAATGGCGCGCAGCCCTTGCTCGCGCTCGTCCTGGCCAACCACATGCGCCTTGATCTCACAACTGCGCTGAATGGCATGCGCCAAAGCGGCTGGCTCACCAGCCCGCAGCGCTTCGATGTTGGTTTCAATCCAGTCCAAAAACCGCATGTCGGCAATCGGGCCGTATTTGATGATTTCGGCCAAGCCGGCACTGAGTTCACGTGGCGGCAGGGTCTTGAGCACATCCAGATCACACACCACCAGCTGCGGCTGGTAGAACGCACCAATCATGTTTTTACCCAGTGGGTGGTTGATGGCCGTTTTACCACCTACCGATGAGTCAACCTGTGCCAGCAGCGTTGTTGGCACCTGTACAAACGGCACGCCGCGCATGTAACTGGCAGCAGCAAAGCCCGTCATGTCACCCACCACGCCACCGCCCAGCGCGAATAAAGTCGTTTTACGGTCACAGCCGTTTTCTAGCAGCGCATCAAAAATCAATTGCAGCGTCGGCCAGTCTTTGTGCGCCTCGCCGTCGGGCAACGTTAGCAGGATGACTCTGGCGTAACGGGCGCGCAGCACCGCCTGGAGCCGGTCGGCATAAAGGGGGGCCACCGTGGTGTTTGACACCACCAGCGCAGTGTTTGCAGATGGCAGATTCAGGTAGGTTTCAGCAGCAGCCAACAGGCCGGAGCCAATGACAATCGGGTAACTGCGATCAGCCAGGTTGATGCGAACTTGCACAGGTGCGCTTGAGGGATTTGCTTGCATAGCCTGCAAGTGTAGAGGCACTCAAAAACCAAACTCAATGGCCTTGTCATTCCGATTCCCAATAGGAGCGAGAACAAGGCGTGAAGCCGAAGACAGTGCTGTAGCACGGCGAAGGCGAAACAACGCAGTTATTGCTCCTATTGGGGATCGGAATCAGTGGCTGGGGGCGGTACCCGCCAACTCGAGTTGCATCAAAATCATGTTGACCAGCGTAGACACGGAAGGGCGACCCGTCTCCACCACAAATTGCGCGGCTTCTCTGTAGAGGGGGTCGCGCACCGTATACAACTCCCGCAGGCGGCTCAAAGGGTCTGCCACTTGTAACAAGGGGCGGTTTTGGTCATTTCGCAGGCGGCGGAATACCTCTTCAGGTGCTGAATGCAAATAAACCGCCTGGGTTCTCTGCCTCAAAAAATCACGATTGGCTGGGCGCAAAATAACGCCGCCACCGGTGGACAGCACACAAGCACCACGCTGGGTCAGCTCGTCAATCACCTCTTCTTCAAGATCGCGAAAAGCAGGCTCACCTTCGCGCTCGAAAAACTCGCGGATGGAGCAACCAATGCGCTGCTCTATGACCTGATCCGAATCGAAAAACCGGACATCTAGCCGACGGGCAAGCTGCCTGCCAATCGTCGATTTACCGGACCCCGGTAAACCCACGCAAGCAATGGTGGCTGGATTTGCATTCAATTTAACCTCAGACTGCAACCCGCAAAATCAGCGCAGGGGCGCACCATTCGTCAGCATTTTGGGGGTGATGAAAACCAGCAATTCAGACTTGGTCGCGGTGCGGGTTTTTTGCTTGAACAGACTCCCCAAAACTGGAATGTCGCCCAGCAAAGGCACCTTGGTTTCATCTTCACGGTCATTTTGCTCATAGATACCACCGATGACCACCGTGCCACCATTTTCAACCAGCACCTGGGTCTGAATGTGCTTGGTATCAATGGCAAATCCGTTAGCCGTAGAGCGACCGACACTGTCTTTGTTCACGTCCACATTCAAAATAATATTGCCTTCTGGTGTGATCTGCGGCGTGACTTCCAGCTTCAAGTTGGCCTTGCGAAAAGCAATCGACGTTGCACCGCTGGATGTCGCCTGCTGATACGGCAACTCGGTACCTTGCTCAATCAGCGCCTTGACCTGGTCGGCTGTCACGATACGAGGACTGGACACAATCTTGCCTCTTCCATCGGCTTCAGCCGCAGAAATTTCCAGATTTAAAAGACGGGACAGATTGGCGCTGAACAAAGATAAAGCAAAAGTCGCTGGTTGAAACCCGTTTTGACCTACAGCGGGCAGAGCGACGAAATCACCAGCATTGGTACCTATGTTTATACCTAAAGTAGGATTGGCACCAATAGGAACATTAGGCGCTATATAAGAGTTGCCAGCCATGACGTTGCGAGTTGTATTGAAAGGCCGCCCACCCAACCTGACACCTAAAGACCTGCCAAACGAATCCGCAGCTTCCACGATTCGGGCTTCAATCAATACCTGCCGGACAGGAATGTCTATTTTGGCGATCATGGCCTGCACCTGCTCAAGCTTGGAAGGAATATCCGTCACAAACAACTGGTTGGTTCGTGTCTCGAAAATCACACTGCCGCGCGTTGACAAAATTCTATTGTTCGCTGCGGCACCACCTGTGCCTATTAATCCTGCTGCAATTTCACTCGCCTTGGCGTAGTTGAGCCTGAAATCTTGCGTGCGAACCTGCTCAAGATTTTGAATCGCGTTTTTGGATTCCAACTCAAGCTTGTCTTTAGCTGCCAGCTCGTCTTTTGGCGCAATCAGCAAGACGTTGCCGGTTTTACGCATGCCGAGTCCTCGGGCTTGCAAAATAATGTCCAGCGCCTGATCCCACGGCACATCTTTCAGGCGGAGCGTCACTGCACCAGTCACGCTATCAGACGCAACGATATTGAAGTTGGTGAAGTCTGCAATGACCTGCAAGAGTGAACGAATTTCAATGTTTTGAAAATTCAATGAGAGTTTTTCACCGCTGTAACCTGGACCTTGTGTCAGCTTGTTGGCATCCACTTTTTGTTGCCGTATCTCCACGACAAACTGGTTGTCACTTTGGTAGGCGCTGTGCTCCCACAAACCTTTGGGCTCAATCACCATCCTGACCTTGTCACCAGTCTGGAAAGTCGTCACGCTTTGCACCGGGGTACCAAAGTCAGACACATCCAGGCGGCGGCGCAAACCTTCAGGCAATGCCGTCTTCAAAAACTCAACCACCAGCGTTTGCCCTTGCTGGCGAATATCTACCCCCACCTGATTGTTCGGCAAGTCCACGACAATACGGCCAGACCCTTCAGCACCACGCCGGAAGTCAAGATCTTTCAGAGGAAGGATGTCACGATTGCGGTTTTCAGCAAATACCGGAGGCGCTATGGCAGTCGGTGCGGCAACCGTTACCGGATCAAGCGTGATAAACAATGATTTGCCTTGTATCTCAGCTTTGTAGGCGGTAGCCGCTTTGAGGTTCAGAACCACCCGCGTTCTCTCACCGGCCTGAACCACATTGGCTGAGCGCAAATTGCCCAGATTTATATCTACAGCCGTACGCCCCATGGCGTTACCGATACCCGGAAAGTCCAGTGCAATGCGCGCTGGCGTTTGAATGCTGAAACCCGTGGGCACAGCCGTCAGAGGTTCGGCCAGGTCAATCCTGATGATTTCTGAACCGCCCTGAACAGAGCCTGTCACTGACTGAATGGTGTTGGTGGTCGGTGCCTGTGCGCTGGCTGAAAGTGAAACAGCCATCAACAGCGCGCCCACCGAAACACAAGCCGATAAATACGCCGCCAGGATTGCAGGCAAACGCTGCAGTGCGCCCTGCGCAGCAACTGCTTTCGTCATCCACGTTTGCTTGTTCATTTTGATACCTCTTGAAGCTGTAAAGTCGCCGCTCGCTCTATCCATTCACCTGCGGCATCCTGCACGATTTCGCGCAAACTCAAACCCGTCTCCGAAACTTTGGTGATTCGTCCGTAGTTTTGGCCCAGATAATTTCCCACACGCACCTGATAAAGCAGGTTGTCAACGCGTACCAACGCTACAGGTTGCCCAACCTTGACCAGGCTACCCACCATGACAACCGTGTCCAGCGGCGATGCCTCAAGCGGCTCTTTGCGCCTGGCCAACTCAGGCGCAATCAAGGCTGCATTGGAAGTCGCCTGACTGGAGTCACGCTTCAAAGCCTGCGCTAATTTCTGGTTGCTGAAAGGCTCTATGGAACCTTCCTGGGTATAAGCCTGTGGCGAAAATTTGGTCGGCTCTGGCAAGCGGTCTACCTTGGAGCGGGTGAGATTGCGCTGCTCCGTCATCCACTGCTGCAGTTGCTCCTGATCGGACGATCCGCAACCGGCCAGCACCGACAAGCCAGCAATCAGCCATACTGCAAATATTTTTTTGCAGAAAATCACTTTTTATCTCCTTTGGCAGGCGCAGCCGTTTTACGCTGCAAGGCGACCTCATCCGTGTCCAGATAACGGAATGTTTTCGCCGTTGTGTCCATCGTCAGGGTGCCGTCTTTAGCCGGTGTAAGCGACAGGTTGTTCAATGTCACGATTCGGGAAAGATTGGCAATATCGCCAGCAAATGCGCCAATGTCGTGGTAACGACCCGTCACGCGTACCGCGATCGGCAGCTCTGCGTAATATTCCTTGACGCTGACCTGACCTGGCCTGAACAACTCAAACTGCAAGCTTCGCCCCAGACCTGCCTGATTGATGTCCGACAGCAGGGCATCCATTTCCGCCTTGCTGGGCAACTGTTTTTCAAGCTGTGTCACGTACTGTGAAACCTGTTCGCGCTGTTTTTTCAAGGCATCCAGACTGGCCGCCTGCGTCAGCTTTTTTGTGAAGTCTTCTCTGAGCTTGAGTTCTGTCGTGCGTTCAGCCGTCAACTCTTCATCGGAGGAACTGAGCCATGCAAACCAGAGCCCGACAACTACCAATACGGTTACCGCTACACACAACAGATAGCGCGGCAACGCAGGCCAAGACGGTGGATCGTTGGG
This sequence comes from Polaromonas sp., assembly GCA_043781295.1. Lineage (GTDB taxonomy): Bacteria > Pseudomonadota > Gammaproteobacteria > Burkholderiales > Burkholderiaceae_C > Polaromonas. The sequence continues at coordinate 8,761 of JAYWBS010000073.1, read as the reverse complement.
GTTGAGCCCGACAAACTGCGACTTCAAACTGGTTTGCATACCAGCGAAATCAATATCGAGTTTGGGAATTTTTGCCATAGGTAACTCTGATTCAGACTTTTGCTGCGCTGGCAGCGCTCTGCGCAGGTTTCACACCAGCGGCGGATGCACCAGCCGCGGATGCGCCAGGCTTGGGCTGATCACTTGCCCGCTTGAGTGAAACACGCATCGAAAAATTGGACACCCGCCGTTGGTCACGCGGCGTCAATGCTACGCTGGAGGCGGTAATTTCGACCAGCTCGGGCCGGGTCAGCCACGGGCTGTTGTTGGCCAGGTTACGCAGCAGTTCTGAGACCCGCTCATTGGACTGCGCAACGCCGGTCAGCAGCACCACCTGGTTGTCTTGCTTCATGCTGCTGATGTACACACCATCAGGAAGTTGCTTGACCAACTCGCTCAACAGGTAAACCGGGAGGTTACGGTTGCCCTGCAGCTCCTCAACCGCACCTTGGCGGGCGCGAAGCGCGGCAATTTCCTGCTGCAAACCAGCGATGTCCTTGATCTGACCCTCCAGCTTGGTGATCTCCGTTTTGAGAACCGTATTTTTGTCTTTTTGGCCAGAAATCTGGGTTTGATACCAGGAGTAAACGGCTCCGCAGATCAGTCCCCCAACCAGTGCAGCAATGCCCAGCGTGATGAAAAAGAACTCGCGCTTTTGCTTGCGGGCAGCTTCCCGATGGGGTAACAGGTTGATCAGAATCACCGCAGAAACCTCCGCAAAGCCAAACCGCAGGACGTCAGATACGATGCAACTTCACGCCGCATTTTCTTTTCACGGATGTTGCTGCCGATGGTCATGCCCTCAAACGGGTCAGCCCGCATGCAGGCGAACGATGTCTGCTGGGTAACGGACTCGGTCAGTCCAGGAAGCGCGGACGAGCCGCCTGCCAACATGACGTAGTCCACTTTGTTGTGTGGCGTACTGGTAAAAAAGAACTGAAGCGCACGCCCGATTTCCTGGGCCATGCTTTCGACAAACGGCTTTAAAACGCCTGATTCGTAGTCATCAGGCAAGTCGCCGCTGCGTTTTTTACTTTCGGCTTCTTCAGGGGAAAATCCATATTGCCGCACAATCAATTGCGTCAGCTGGGCACCGCCAAAAGCCTGATCACGCTCGTACAGCACCTCATCGTTTTTGATGACCTGCATGCTGGTGGTCAGGGCACCCACTTCAAACAATGCCACCAGGGTGTCGATGCCTTTGTTGGGCAGATTTTCAATCAACCGTGCCGTTGCAAGCCGCGAGGCATAGGACTCGACATCAACCACAATCGGCTTGAGGCCAGCAGCCTCAGCCAAACCCTGTCGGTCCTGTACTTTTTCTTTGCGGGACGCAGCAATAAGAACTTCAACATCACCACTGGACGTCGGGCTTGGCCCCACCACGCAGAAGTCCAGACTCACTTCGTCGAGCGAAAACGGGATGTACTGATTGGCTTCAGACTCCACTTGGGCTTCGAGCTCGGACTCATTCAGGCCGCCAGGCAAAATGATCTTTTTGGTAATCACTGCCGAAGCCGGTAAAGCCATGGCCACCAACTTGGTTCGAGTCCCGCTTTTTTTAACGACGCGACGTACGGCCTCTGCCACTTCGTCGAATTTTTCGACATTGCCGTCTGTAATCCAGCCGCGTTCAAGCGGCTCAATGGCACAGCGGTCGAGCACCAAGTTTCCTGCCTTGTCACGGCTTAGCTCTACCAGTTTGACGCTGGACGAGCTGATGTCCAGACCCAGCAATGGCGGATCCTGGCGGTTAAATAAAGACCCCAAAGAGATCAAAACAGTCCCCAAATCATGGTTAACCTACAGTCTTACATACTTAAGAAATCACTTCAATATTATCAGCAAGCTCCTTGTACAGTAAGGATTTTTTCGATTTCGCGTACTATTACCGTTGCCAAAAGCAGACGTTTTCGGGAAGCCGTGGTTTTTGCAAGCAGTTACCAAATTTGAACATTCCGGTAAATGTATGGCTTCATGCGTATCTTTCTGTGCATTAAGTCGCAACTTGAGGGTTATTGATTTTTATAATGTTAAGGGGTGTTAACAATCAAACGGGCGAGCCCGTTTAATTATTAATACGCCCAAGTGCGCCTTTACGATTGTCTCCATGCCGTCAAATCCCTCTCCTCCTGCCCCCACCACTTCTGCCGCCTCGGGCGACCCAAAGCTTGGCCTATCCGGGCGCCCTGCCTGGGTGTATTGGCTGATAAAACTGTCTTTGTGGTGCGCAGGCATTGCTGCGGCTGGGGTTTTGGGCGTTCTCATGGTGATTGCGGTGGCATTGGCGGTGGCCTACCCCAACTTGCCGGACATCTCGGACCTGTCTGACTACCGACCCAAGCTGCCTATGCGGGTTTACTCGGCAGACGGCGTGGTGATTGGCGAATTTGGCGAAGAGCGGCGCAGCCTGACCCCCATCAAGGATATTCCCAAGGTCATGAAAGATGCTGTGTTGGCGATTGAAGATGCGCGCTTTTTTTCACATGGCGGCGTGGACTATCTGGGTGTCGTTCGGGCTGGACTGGCCAACGTCGGCAGGTCCAAAAGCCAGGGAGCATCAACCATCACCATGCAGGTGGCACGCAATGTTTACCTTTCTGCGGAGAAAAGCTACACCCGAAAAATTTACGAGATTTTGCTGACCTTCAAGCTTGAGCACCTGCTCAGCAAAGACCAGATTCTGGAAATCTACATGAACCAGATCTTTTTGGGCAACCGGGCCTACGGCTTTGCGGCCGCGTCTGAAGCCTATTTCGGCAAACCTCTCAAAGACATCAGCATTGCCGAAGCGGCCATGCTGGCTGGCCTGCCCAAAGCGCCTTCAGCCTACAACCCCATCGTCAACCCAAAGCGCGCGAGGGCCAGGCAGCTCTACATCATTGAGCGCATGGAAGACAACGGTTTCATTACCAGCGCGCAGGCAACGGCTGCCAAGGCAGAAGAACTGAATGTTAAAACCGGCCCGGACGCAGGCCGTGTGCACGCCGAATACATTGCTGAAACCGTACGCCAACTGGTGTTTAACCAGTACGGTGATCAAACCTACACGCGCGGACTGAATGTCTACACCACCCTGAATGCAGCAGATCAAACTGCGGCCTACAAGGCGCTGCGCAAAGGCATCATGGACTATGAACGCCGCCAGATTTACCGGGGGCCTGAAAAATTTGTCGATCTGCCGCTTGATACCAAAGAAGCCGAGGAAGCCATTGATGACGCGCTGACCGACAACCCGGATAACGGGGACATCATGTCAGCAGTTGTGCTGGATGCCAATCCCAAAAGAATCCTGGCGATGCGGCAAAACAGCGAGAGTGTAGAGATCACGGGCGACGGCCTGAAACCCGCGCAATCGGGTCTGGCCGACAAGGCAGCACCTAATATAAAAATACGCCGTGGGGCACTGATTCGCGTGGTGAAAACACCAAAAGGCACTTGGGAAATCACACAGCTGCCAGAAGTTGAAGGTGCCTTTGTGGCACTGGACCCGCGCAATGGTGCGATTCGCGCACTGGTAGGCGGCTTTGACTTTGAGAAAAACAAGTTCAACCACGTCACCCAGGCCTGGCGTCAGCCGGGCTCCAGCTTCAAACCCTTTATTTACTCGGCAGCGCTTGAAAAAGGCTTCACGCCAGCCACAGTGGTCAATGATGCACCCCTGTTTTTCGACGCGGGGGTGACTGGCGGTCAGCCCTGGGAGCCGAAAAATTATGACGGCACGTTTGAAGGCCCCATGAACTTGCGAACGGCTTTGAAGAAATCAAAAAACATGATTTCCATTCGCATCCTTCAGGCCATAGGCGCATCGTATGGCCAAGAGTGGATTACCCACTTTGGTTTTGAAGCAGAAAAACACCCTGCCTACCTCACCATGGCGCTCGGTGCGGGCTCTGTCACGCCAATACAAATGGCCACCGCCTACTCGGTGTTTGCCAATGGTGGTTACCGTATCAATCCCTACCTGATCACCAAAATCACTGACCAGAAAGGCAAGGTACTGGTCGAGACCAAAGCGCCAGTGCTCGATGAATCCGCACGTGGCATTGATGCGCGAAATGCCTTCATCATGTCCAGCCTGCTGCAAGAAGTAGCGCGCTCAGGCACCGCCGCAAAGGCACAGGCCACCCTGAAGAGGCCAGACCTCTACGGGAAAACCGGCACCACCAACGATTCCATTGACACCTGGTTTGTGGGCTACCAGCCAACCCTGACTGCAGCAGTCTGGATGGGCTATGACACACCGAAAAAACTCGGTGACCGTGAGACCGGCGGCGGCTTGAGCCTGCCGGTGTGGATTGACTTCATGGGCTACGCTTTGAGAAACGTACCCGTCAGCGAGATGCCGGTACCCGAAGGCGTGGTCAATGTTGGCGGCGAATGGTATTACGACGAATACGCCAAGGGGGCCGGTGTTAGCAGTGTGGGCATGCGTGATGCAGCAGCCGCTGCAAACAATGGTCAGTCCGCGCCAGCAACTGGCACACCTATTTCGGTTTTACCGCCAGCCGATGAACGCAAACGGATTCTTGATCTGTTCAAGAATTAAACACCACACGCTGACCCGATTGCTCACTGGCGTACTGGCTCAGCGCAGAAAAAAACTCACTGCCGTCCTTGGTATTTAGCCACTGATTGCTGTTGAATTTATAGTGAAAGCCGCCCGCTTTGGCGGCCATCCAGATTTCCTGCAAGGGTTTTTGCAAATTGATGATGATCTGGCTGCGGTTTGCAAACGTCAGCGTGATCATGCCGCCGGTGCGCTGGTTGTCAATGTCAACGTCCAGCGCCTCGTTGAGGTGGTCGCAGGCCAGCTCAATGGCAGCCAGGGCCTTCTCGGCGTGGTTTAAATAGTCAAGGTCGGTCATTACAATCTGGGGATGTTTTCTTCATATCGAATCATAGCGGCCCTTCTCGCATTGCATGCCTTGTCAGCTTGTGGCCAAAAAGGCCCTCTCTTCCTGGCTCCGCAAAGCGTGCCTTACAGCATCTTCCCGAGTGCTTCGGTAGCTGCGCAAACCCCAGCCGCATCAGCACCCGCTACACCAGCGTCTGCCGCTAAATGATGACCTCGTCACAACTCCCGGGCCATCCCTTCGTCGCCTACAAGAGCCACGCACTTCATGTGGAAGGCGCGGCTTTGAGCAGTCTGGCGGCTACTCACGGCACGCCATTGTTTGTCTATTCCAAGGCCGCCATGCTCAGTGCATTGGCTGCCTACCAGCGCGGCTTTGCCGGGCGTAACGCACAGATTTGCTATGCCATGAAGGCGAATTCATCGCTGGGTGTGTTGCAAGTTTTTGCCAACGCAGGCTGCGGTTTTGACATTGTGTCTGGCGGCGAGCTGGACCGGGTTATTGCGGCGGGGGGTGACGCTGCAAAAGTGATTTTTTCAGGTGTTGGCAAAACCCGCGCCGAGATGACCCAGGCCTTGAAAGCCGGTATCGGTTGCTTTAATGTTGAGAGTGAAGCCGAACTGGATGTGTTGTCCAACGTCGCAATGCGCATGGGAACAACCGCTCCCGTCAGCATTCGCGTCAACCCCAATGTCGACCCCAAAACGCACCCGTATATTTCAACTGGCTTGAAGGGCAACAAATTTGGTGTGGCCCACGTTGACGCACTGCGCATTTACCAACACGCAGCAACCCTCAAAGGCCTGCGCGTCGTGGGCATTGACTGCCACATTGGCTCACAAATTACCACCACCGCGCCGTACCTGGACGCGATGGACAGGGTATTGGAGCTGGTTGCCAGCATCGAAGCCGCAGGCATACCGATTGCGCATATTGATTTTGGCGGCGGCTTGGGCATTGACTACAACGGTGACACGCCACCCCAGGCCGATACGCTGTGGCAGCAGTTGCTTGAAAAAATCGACGCGCATGGTTTTGCAAACAAAAAACTGATGATTGAACCTGGCCGCTCGTTGGTGGGTAATGCGGGTGTGTGCGTGACGGAAGTGCTGTACATCAAACCTGGCGAGCAAAAAAACTTTTGCATCATTGATGCTGCCATGAACGACCTGCCCCGCCCGGCCATGTACCAGGCCTTTCACGCCATCGTGCCGGTGTCCATCACAGGCAAGCCTGCAGCGACTTACGACGTGGTTGGCCCGGTGTGTGAAAGCGGTGACTGGATTGGTCATGATCGCGAACTGAATGTGGTGGCAGGCGATTATTTGGCGGTGCTGTCAGCAGGCGCGTACTGCATGAGCATGGCCAGCAACTACAACACCCGGGGCCGTGCAGCGGAAGTGCTGGTTGATGGTGACAAGGCGTATTTGATTCGCCAAAGGGAAACGGCCGAAGACCAGATGCGTGGTGAGCAACTCGTCAGCCGCTAATCCAGACGCTATTAATTAAATAGCTGCTCGCGCCCGAATTTGTTGGGCTGTAGCCTTTTTCTTACCCATAAATTGGTGTACACGCCAGCCCAGCAGCACGGCAATAATGGCGACATACACAAACACTTCTGCAAAGTTGTTTTTGCCCGCCCGCATCCAGAAAAAGTGCAGCAAGCCCAATCCTGAAATCACATACACCAGCTTGTGCAGCAGTTGCCAGCGTTTGGCACCCATGGCCTTGATAGCGGTGTTGAAAGATGTGGCAGCCAGCGGCGTAAGCAACACAAAAGCGGTAAAGCCCACCAAAATAAACGGCCGCTTGGCGATGTCTTTAGCGATGTCAGCCACATCAAAACCCATGTCAAACCAGCTGTAACTCAGCAGATGAACAACCACATAAAAGTAAACAAACAAGCCCAGCATGCGCCGAAAGCGCAGTAGCGACGGTGTATTGCTGATGCTGCGCAGCGGCGTAACAGCCAGCACGATGCAGATAAAACGCAGCGTCCAGTCGCCGGTGGCACGAATCAAATACTCTTGCGGGTTGGCACCCGCGCCGTTGGTGGCGACGCGGTATATCAACCACAAAAAAGGCAGCATACACAGCACGAACAGCACCACCTTGGCCGCAGGGTGCATCAACGCTTTCTGCTTGTTCATTTTTAGAAGTTTTTCTTCAGATCCATGCCCGCGTACAACTGCCCCACCTGCTGCTCGTAGCCGTTGAACATCAGTGTCTTGCGTTTTTTGGCAAACAGGCCGTCTTCGCCAATGCGGCGTTCAGTCGCCTGGCTCCAGCGTGGGTGGTCAACTTCGGGGTTGACGTTGGAATAAAACCCATATTCGCTGGCGGCGGCCTTGTTCCAGGCGGTCTTGGGTTCTTTGTCGGTGAAGCGGATTTTGACGATGCTCTTGCCACTTTTAAAACCATACTTCCACGGCAGCACCATGCGTACTGGCGCGCCACTCTGGTTGGGCAGCACTTCGCCGTACATGCCAAACGTGAGCAAGGCCAGCGGGTTCATGGCCTCATCCATGCGCAGCGCCTCCACATACGGCCAGTCCAGCACCCGGGAGCCTACAAACGGCATGGTTTTCGGGTCAGCCTGGGTGATGAACTCCACGTACTTGGCGCTGCCCAGTGGCTCAACTTTTTTGATCAGTTCTGACAGCGAGTAACCCACCCACGGGATCACCATGGACCAGCCCTCAACACAGCGCAGGCGGTAAATACGTTCTTCTTGGGCGCTAAGTTTGATCAGGTCTTCAAGCGTGTAGCTTTTAGGCTGCTTGACCATGCCCTCAATGGCCACAGACCACGGCTTGGTCACCAGCGTGTGGGCGTTTTTGACGGGGTCCGCTTTGTCGGTGCCAAATTCGTAAAAGTTGTTGTAGGACGTGGTGTCTTTGTAGTCGGTGATTTTTTCCATCGTCACAGCACCCGCAACTGCCGACTTGCCACCAGCCAGCGCGGCTAATTTACCGGGTTTGACAACTGTTTGCGCCATGGCCTGACGACCCGCCCAGGTGGCCAGCGCGGCACCAGCTGCCCCGGTCGCCATCAGCTTCATCAAATCACGACGGCCCTGATACGTGCCATGGGGGGTGATTTCGCTGGGATGCGGATGGTTAAATCCATTGGCACTGGTTTTGATGAGCATGGCAATTCCTTTTATTTCCGATGACTTCTGGTTAGTATGAATACGCAGACATCTCTTACATGGATTTATCGCCTGGGCACAAAAAAAGCGAACCTTCTTGCAAAGGCTCGCTTCATGTGAGTGTTTTAAGGGCCAAGGGTTCAATCCCCGCACTTCAATGTGGGTGTCAGCGCAACCCGGCAACGTAATCAGCCAGCGCGCGGATTTCGCGGTCATTGAGCTTGGCGGCTACCTGGTTCATTTGCAGGCTGTTTTTACGCACACCATCGCGAAAAGACGTCAATTGCGTGGCCACATATTCAGCATGCTGACCCGCAAGGCGTGGGTACTGCGCAGGAATGCCAGCGCCCGTGGGGCTGTGGCAGCCAGAGCAGGCAGCAATTTGCCGTTCCTGGATGCCACCCCGGTAAATACGCTCGCCCAGCGATACCAGTTCTTTGTCTTTGGCAAAACCGGGTTTGGCTTTGTTCGATGCCAGCCAGTAGGCGACATTTTTCATATCGTCTTCAGTCAAGCTGGTCGCCATGCCCATCATGATGGCATTGGCGCGTTTGCCGGATTTGAACTCTTGCAATTGCTTGACCAGGTATTCAGGATGCTGCTGGGCCAGCTTGGGGTTGGCGGGTGTGCCCGAGTTGCCGTCAGCAGCGTGGCAGCTGACGCATGAAGCAAAGCTGGCCTGGCCTTTGACGGTATCAGGCTTGGCAGCCTTGAC
>JAYWBS010000072.1:0-6349 GCA_043781295.1 Polaromonas sp. | reverse complement strand
GGACGACGTCAATACCGAGCTTCTGGATCAGCAGCAGGATCGGAAAACGGACCTGGTGCACGGACGAACCGTAGTTAAGCTTGCCCGGGTTGGCCTTGGCAAAGGCGACCAGCTCGTTAAAGTTTTTCCAGGAGCGGTCCGCCGGACCCGCCAACGCATAGCGGCCTTCGGCTAGCCCGGCGACCGGCACCAGGTCATTCACCGGGTCAAATCGCAGGGCCTTCGTGGTAAGCGGTAACAATACCACCCCATCCACGCCGACTACGCCCACGGTGTAGCCGTCCGCTGGGGACCGGACAACATTCTCAAGGGCGATGATCTGGTTTGCGCCAGGTTTATCGTCGACCACAATCGGCTGGCCAAGAATTTTGGACATCTCAGTTGCGATGACGCGCGCGAGCAGATCTGACGTTGCGCCTGCAGTACTGGGCACCACAAAGCGGATCGGTCTGTTGGGATAGTCCTGCGCCATCGCATGGCCTGCCAGCAGGCTCATTGCAGCCATGAACAATGCGATTTTTGCTAGACGTAAAACGTAATGCATCAGTTGTCCTTCGTGGGTTCTATCCATTTAGTCATTGAAAGCATAAGTCCAAGTTCACGCACTTTACTATAAACTACATATTACATGTAGTAAGATAAACTGTCATCCCAAGCAATCTGTCCGGCATTAAAAGCCGTCTATCAAGGAAAAGTTCATGTTGCAGTCCAATACCAGTACTTACGGAAAAATTACGCAGGAAGGCATCGACACTTTGCATCGCAGGATGCACCAGGTTCATCCGATCGAGCAACCGTTTCTGCGCTATGTCAATGGCGACAGCATTCGCCACGCCGCACGCGCAATAGGTGACATGAATCCGCTGTGGATTGATCGCGAGCATGCCAAGGCGTCGCGCTATGGGCGTCTGGTCGCACCACCGGCGCTGCTGTACGGCGTAGCCTGGGGCAGTTGGGACTTACGCCGCGGCGAGGGGCTGCCAGGCGTTCATGGGCTGCACGCAAGCGATCGCTGGGTTTACTTGCGCCCGTTGCTCGATGGCGACGAGGTACATGCGACCAAGGAAGCGGTCGCGTTGGACGAGCGAACCGGAGCGTATGCCGGGCGATCATTGATGCAGGTTCGTGAGATCAAGTTTTTCAATCAACGTGACGAGCTGGTCGCCCGCTGCATCATGTCAGCAGTCCGCACGGAGCGTGAGGCGGGTAAGGAAGGCGGGAAATACGCTTCGATTGCGCCAGCGCGTTACAGCGAAGACGAGATTCGCGCCATTGACGCCGAGGTCGCAGCCGAAGAAGTGCGTGGCTCCACGCCGCGTTACTGGGAAGACGTTAACGTCGGCGACCCGGTCACACCTATCGTGCGCGGGCCGCTGACGGTGTCGGACATGATCGCCTGGATGATGGGCATTGGTTCGCCGCACATCCGTAGTGGGCAATACTGGCTGGCTTACCGCAACCAGTCGCCGCTGGTTGCTGTGAAAGACCCAGACAGCGGCATTCCACAAGCGGTAGAGCGTGTCCACTGGGACCAGTTCATGGCTGCTGAAATCGGCATGCCGGCACCGTATGATTACGGCTCGCAGCGCGGTGCCTGGGCGACGCACCTGATGACCAATTGGGCCGGCGACGATGCATGGGTCGCCGAAGTGTTTGCTAAATACCGCGGCATGAATTTTCTCGGTGACACGGTACGGATCAAAGGTGAGGTGATGCGCAAGTGGCGCGGCAAAAAGTCCGGCGTGGGTTATGTCGAATGCAAGATCGAAGGCATCAACCAACGCGGCGAACTCATCATGCCGGGTACTTCGGTTGTTGCATTGCCTTCACGCGGCACACCGTTGCCGCAATTTCCGTTAGACCACGAAGCTGACGGGCAGGCGTGAGGTCAACATGACACCTCACGGCAAACCGCTGCACGACATTCGCGTGCTCGACTTCAGCCATGCTGCAGCGGCACCGTTTGCCACCATGTTTCTGGGCGACATGGGCGCAGAGGTGATCAAGATCGAAAAGCCCAAGGGCGGTGATGGAAGCCGCTCGATGGGGGTGCCGATGCCTGGACTGGGTCGCCATGATTCGGATTACTACGTCAGCCTGAACCGCAACAAACAGAGCATTGTGATCGACTTGACGACTCCCGAAGGTGCAGATCTGGCACGCGCCATGGTCAAAAAATGTGACATCGTTGTCGAAAATTTCAGGCCCAAGGTGATGGCTAGGCTGGGACTTGGTTTTGACCAGCTCAAAGTCTTGCGACCCAACCTTATCTATGCATCAATTTCCGCCTTCGGCCCGACTGGGCCCTGGGCGGAAAGACCAGCCAATGACATCATCATGCAGAGCATTTCTGGGCTGATGGGGATCACCGGAGAGGTCCATGGCGGACCAGTACGCATCGGTGCGCCTATCTCTGATTTCTCGAGCGGTCTGTTTGCATTGTCCGGAATTCTCGCGGCCCTGCACGCGCGGCACGCCCACCCTGCTGGACAGCACGTCCAGGTCTCAATGCTCGAAGCATCGATGAACATGATGTGCAACTACATTCCTTCTGTTGCAACGCTTGGGCGCACCGTGCCCAAGCTAGGGCGAGGTCACGCCCAGATCGTGCCCTACCAGGCGTTTGTATGTGCTGACGGCGAATATCTGATGGTGGGTGCGTTTACGCGGGGCTTCTGGCATAACCTGTGCCGGGCTTTGAATCACGAAGAATGGATGACCGATCCTCGCTATGTGACCAACCCGGCGCGCTTGAAGAATCGGGATGATCTGGTCGGCAAGCTTGAGGCGATTTTTGCCACCCGCGTGCGCGACGAATGGTCAACTATCTTGACCGAGGCGGATGTGCCGAACAGTCCGGTGCTGGAGTTGCACGATGCCATCCGCACGACGCAGATGGTGCATAACGGCGGCCTGGCCACGATGGGCGCTGCTGGTCAGTCCGTGGAATTCGCGCACACGCCAATTCGCGTCGAACAGTGGGGCGACGACACGGCCATACCGGCTCCTGGTCTGGGCGCCGACACCACGCGGGTGCTGCGCGATCTGCTCGGCATGAAGGCGCAGGAAATCGACGCGCTGCTCCAGAGCAAGATCGTGGCCGCACCTGAACCGGATTACTCATCATGAAGACCGACAAAAAACTCCGCCCACCATTGCTCCAGGGGCTGCGTGTGCTCGACATCGCGCATCAGTATTCCGGCGCCAACGCGGCCGCTTTGCTCAGCGACCTCGGCGCCGAAGTGGTGGCCATCGAACATCCGCAGGGTAGCCCGATCCGGACCATGTTGCCCAAGAAGGACGGCGAATCGATGTGGTGGAAGGTCGTGCAACGTGGCAAGAAAAATATTACATTGAATCTCTCAACGCCGCGTGGCCGGGAGATCTTTCTGTCGATGGCCAAAGACTTTGACGTTTTGATTGAAAACTTTCGTCCCGGCACGCTGGAGCGCTGGGGCATTGGACCGGAAGACCTGGAGAAAGCCGGAGCCAACCTGGCCTTGTTGCGCATTAGCGGCTTCGGGCAAACCGGACCGTCACGAAATCTGCCCGGCTTTGGCACTGTTGCCGAGGCCATGAGCGGCTTTGCCCACATGAACGGTTACCCTGATGGACCCCCTACGTTTCCGTCAACCACACTGGCTGACGGCGTCTCGTCTGTCTTCGGTGCCATGGGTGTCTTGGCTGCACTGCTGAGCAATCTTCGCAGCAACACGAAGGGCGTGGAAGTGGTTGATGTGGCATTGTTTGAAAGCATGTTTCGCATCATCCCGACCCAGGTAGCCACCTATGACCAGCTCGGTAAAGCGCAGCGACGGCCTGGCAACTTTTTAGGCGACCATGGCGTGTTGCGCAACGTCTATCGGACGCAGGATGACAAGTACCTGTGCATCAGCTCGGTAGGTACGCAGGCCATTCGGCGAATCCTGGTCGGCGCCGGAGCGACCGCGCTGGTCGAAGTTATCAACACGAACGTCATGACAGATCCATCAACCGCTAAAGTTGAAGCGTTTTTGGGCGCATGCAATGTCCACTTGCTGGCCTGGGCGGCGGCGCGGCCGTATGCAGAGCTAACGGCCGATCTGACGGCAGCCGACGCTGTTTTCAGCCCGGTTTACAGCATCGCTGAAATTGTCAATGACCCCCACTATCTGGCCCGGGATGATCTTGTCAGGGTGCCAGACGAAGATTTTGGACCCATCCTGATGCAGGGTATCGTGCCCAAATTTCCGGGCAGAGATCACCAGCTGACTTACGCGGGGCAACGTAAGGGCGCGTGCAATGAAGAAATTTATGGGCAGCTTGGCTTGTCTGAAAAAGACCTCGCCGAACTTCATCGAGACGGCGTCCTTTAGGTCGGAGGAATTGCATGCTACAAATCGGATTGCGTGATCAATGGCCGTTGAACCGCAGAGCGATCATCAGCGATGGCGCGGTTCCGCTGCACAAGACCATGATTCTGGGACCCGGTTTCGACGGCGAATTAGGCCCTAACGCGTTTTTGGTCGAGCAAGGGCCAGGTCTTTCAATCCGCCCCCATTTCCATCTCAACAGCCAGTGGCAAGTTTTTGTGGGCGGCGAGGGCATGATTGGCCGCAAACCGGTAAAACCTTTTGTTGTGCAGTATGTGGCACCACATACGGGTTACGGACCGATCATCGCCGGTTCTGATGGCTTGCAGTACATGACCTTGCGGCCCAGCCCGCAAAGTGGCGCTCTTTATCTGCCTGATGCACGCGACCGCCTCCATCTCAAGGCTCCCAAATTGCAGCTCACGTCCGCAAGCGTGCTGCCCAACGGCAAAAGTTCAGCGCATACGGTTGTTGACATGATGATGCCGCAAGCCGGCGGCCTCGCCGCCTGGATGATTCACATACCCCCCGCAAGCAGCGTGGCAGCGCCGACACACCTCGGAGGCCTAGCGCGTTATTACCTCGTCATCCGCGGCAGCATGATTGCCAGCGATCAAACGTTGGGTCCGTTGTCGCTTGCTTGGGTATCGGGCAACGACATGGCGATGCCGCTCGAAGCAGGGGAAGATGGGTTGGATGTGATTGCCATGCAGTTCCCTGGCGACGCAAAGTAGTCGGTGAATTAAACCTTCTTATCAAGCAAGATGCAAAATAACATCGGCTCGCGCCGATTGAAAAATGTCAAATACAAAAGATGATGTGACGCGTGAGGAATTGCATTTTCGGCGCATCGACATGCGCGGATGGCGGCGCTCCGACGGGTTGTTCGAGGTCGAGGGCCGAGTCGTTGATAGAAAGCCACATGCGTTCAAGTCGCCGAGCGGCTCCAAAGTGACTCCGGCGAACGAGGCGATCCACGACATGGGCGTCAAGCTGGTATTTGACGAAAATATGCTGGTGCACGATGTTCTTGCATTCACGAATTCAGCACCCTATGCAGACTGTTTGGCAGCAGGCAACGCACTTCAAAAAATCAAGGGCTTGCACATTTCAGGCGGCTGGAGCCGTGAAGTAAAAGAGCGCCTGGGCGGAGCCCAGAGCTGTACCCACCTGATGCAACTTTTAATCCCTTTGGGTACCACTGCCTTCCAGTCGCTAACCATGATCCGTATGGATCGGCCAGACACGCTGAAAGCTGATGGCAAACCCATGAAGGTGGACAGTTGCTATGCCTATGCTGCTGAGCGGGGCGTGGTCATGCACCGGTGGCCAGCGTTCTATACGGGTCCTCAGGCGATAGAGGCAACAAGAGAGTAGATTCGCCATGTTTCTTGGTTTGTGTGGCCGCATAATTTCGCTACGCGAAGTGAGCGTCAACTAAACCCCGCAGCGCTGATTGCCATGAATAAAGTCCGTCGGAAAACTTCGAAATGTTGACGACTTTTAGGCTGTAGATTTTGCCCAATTTCAGCAAGCAAAGTCCGTCGGAAATTCCCAGTTGGTGTGAATATTCAAAACTGTCTAGTAAAGTCCGTCGAAGTAAGCCAATTTCAAAACGAAAGTTTCATATTTTTCGTGATGGGGTCTATTGCGTTTGAGAAACTTCAAACTGGAAGTTGATTTGTATTTTCGAACACTGGTGACGTCCAGTTGACGATTTTGGCCATGGTCAAACTGCATACTTCGTTACCTTATTGCTGATCTAAAAAATACCTAATTTTTGCAGCCATCATCGACTTGAAAGCAAACAGAACAGGCTCGTCTATAAAACTGCTAGGGGTCGCGGATACGGTTTCAATTCTTCCCATATCTGTACGAAGCACGTTCAAGTTAAATAGCTTGTTGCCGCTGACCGAAAACTGCCCCCGTGGGTCAATATTCGATCAGCCTGAACAGGTCACGGCCGTTTTGAAAGCAATCAAATGCAAAGCTATCGT
>JAYWBS010000071.1:0-45970 GCA_043781295.1 Polaromonas sp. | reverse complement strand
GTGGCCGGCCAGTGCCAAATGGCCGGCCATGGGGTAACCCATGACGCCGAGGCCGAGGAAGGCGACTTTTTGCGGGGCACAGGCTTCGTAAGTTTTGGCGTTGGTGCTGGACATGATGGTGAGACGTGATGGGTGAAGTGATTGCTGAAGGATTGGCGAAAAGGGATCGGCTGAAGGGTGGCTGACAGGAAATGACTGAAACGCCTAGACGATGGCAAAGTTCTCGGTGCCTGCGGCCAGATCGACCGATTTGGCGCGCTGCGAATTGAGCTTGATCTGCAGCCGCAAATCATTGACCGAGTCGGCATTGCGCAGAGCGTCGTCATAGGTGATCATGTGGCTTTCAAAGGCGTCGAACAAGGCTTGGTCGAAGGTCTGCATGCCCAGATTGCGGCTTTTCTTCATGATCTCCTTGATCTCGGAGACGTCGCCCTTGAAGATCAGGTCGGAGATCAGCGGCGTGTTGAGCATGATTTCCACCACCGCCGCACGGCCCTTGCCGTCCTGCTTGGGAATGAGGCGCTGCGACACCATGGCCTTGAGGTTGAGCGACAGGTCCATCAGCAACTGCGGGCGCCGCTCTTCGGGGAAAAAGTTGATCACCCGGTCCAGCGCCTGGTTGGCGCTGTTGGCGTGCAGGGTCGCCATGCACAGGTGGCCGGTTTCGGCAAAGGCGATGGCGTGCTCCATGGTCTCGCGGTCGCGGATTTCGCCCATCAGGATCACGTCGGGCGCCTGGCGCAGGGAGTTCTTCAGCGCCGCTTCCCAGCTGTCGGTGTCCAGCCCCACTTCGCGCTGCGTGACGACGCAGTTTTTGTGCGGGTGCACAAACTCCACCGGGTCTTCAATCGTGATGATGTGGCCATAGGACTGTTCGTTGCGCCAGTCCACCATGGCCGCCAGCGTGGTGGACTTGCCGGAGCCGGTCGCACCGACCAGAATCGTCAGGCCGCGTTTGGCCATCACGACTTCCTTGAGGATCTGCGGCACACCCAGGCCGTCTATGGTCGGCAAAGTCGCCGGAATCACCCGCATCACCATGCCGACCTTGCCCTGCTGGATAAAAGCGTTAACCCGAAAGCGGCCCACGCCCGGCGGGCTGATGGCAAAGTTGCATTCTTTGGTGCGCTCGAATTCCGCCGCCTGCTTGTCGTTCATGATGGCGCGCGCCAGCGCCATGGTGTGTCCGGCATTGAGCGGCTGCGGCGACACCTTGGTCACCTTGCCGTCCACCTTCATGGCTGGCGGGAAGTCACCTGTGATGAACAGGTCGCTGCCGTTACGGCTGATCATCAGCTTTAAAAGGTCGTTGATGAATTTACTGGCTTGGTCGCGTTCCATTAAAAAACTCCTATTTGTTGACTTCCCCGCACCTTCAAGCAGGGGCCACGGAACTGGCTCTGCCAGGCCGTAGGCGCAGCGCCCCCTTGGGGCTGGATCCTGCGGCTCCAAACCTGTTTGAGCAGGTTTGGACAGGCGACAGAAGCGAAGCCTTTGGCGAGCGGCGGCCTGCAAGGTGCAGAGAGCGACACGAAGTGCGCGAACGTGGGGGCCATATTTTCCCGACGGGCCGCCCCTAGGAAAAATGCGCCCTCTCGGAGGGCAGAGAGTGACACGAAGTGCACGAACGTGGGAGCCATATCTACCCCGGAAAGTTTTCAGGAATTTTGGCTTTCCCGCGTGCTTCGCCCGCAGAAATGACATTGCGTTTGACGAGGTCGGTCAGGTTTTGATCCAGCGTTTGCATGCCCACGCTGTTGCCGGTTTGAATCGACGAATACATCTGCGCAACTTTGGCTTCGCGAATCAAATTGCGAATCGCGCTGGTGCCCAGCATGATCTCGTGCGCCGCCACCCGGCCCTGGCCGTCTTTGGTTTTGCACAGTGTTTGTGAGATCACGGCTTGCAGTGATTCTGACAACATGGAGCGGATCATTTCTTTTTCTTCCGCCGGAAACACGTCAATAATCCGGTCAATGGTTTTGGCTGCACTCGACGTGTGCAGCGTGCCAAACACCAGGTGGCCGGTTTCCGCAGCCGACATGGCCAGGCGAATGGTTTCCAGATCACGCATCTCGCCGACCAGAATGGCATCCGGGTCTTCGCGCAGGGCGGACTTGAGTGCGGCGTTAAAGCTCAGGGTGTGCGGGCCGACCTCTCGCTGGTTGATCAGACATTTTTTGGATTCATGCACAAACTCAATCGGGTCTTCTACCGTGAGGATGTGACCATACTCGTTTTCATTGAGGTAGTTGACCATGGCGGCCAGCGTGGTCGATTTGCCGGAGCCAGTCGGCCCGGTGACCAGCACCATGCCGCGCGGCTTCATGGCCAGATCGCCAAAAATCTTGGGGGCGTTGAGCTGCTCCAGCGTCAGGATTTTCGATGGAATGGTTCGCAGCACCGCGCCCGCGCCCCGGTTGTGATTAAAGGCGTTGACCCGAAAGCGCGCCAGGCCGTCAATCTCGAATGAAAAGTCAACCTCTAAAAACTCTTCGTAGTTTTTGCGCTGGGTGTCGTTCATGATGTCATACACCATGGCGTGTACCTGCTTGTGGTCCAGTGGGTCCACGTTGATGCGGCGCACATCACCGTGCACCCGAATCATGGGCGGCAGGCCAGCCGACAAGTGCAGGTCGGATGCCTTGTTTTTGACGCTAAAGGCCAGCAGCTGGGTAATGTCCATCCCGAAAATCCTTAAAACGAGGGCGTGACGGTGAAACGGTTGTCACTTAAGCTTACAGTCGGATTATGACCATGATTGTGCGTAACCTCCAGAGCGTGCGCGACCGTATCACTACGGCGTGTGTCGCTGCCGGACGCAACCCGGCCAGCGTCAAGCTTTTAGCTGTGTCCAAAACATTCAGCGTTGAAGCGGTTGTTGAGGCCATGAGCGACGGGCAGCGGGCGTTCGGTGAAAACTACATTGCCGAGGGCGTTGAAAAAATTCTCGCTTTGCGCGCCCACACGGCGCTTGAATGGCACTGCATTGGCCCGGTGCAAAGCAACAAGACCCGGCTGGTTGCCGAACACTTTGACTGGGTGCAGTCGGTTGACCGTCTGAAGATTGCGCAGCGCTTGAACGAGCAGCGCCCACCGCACTTGCCGCCACTGCAAATTTGCCTGCAAGTCAATGCCGATGGCGGCGCCAACAAATCGGGTGTTGCCCCGGCTGATTTGCTGGTGCTGGTTGAAGAGGTCATCCAACTGCCGCGTCTGCGCTTGCGCGGCTTGATGATGATCCCCGAACCTGCTATTGATTTTATAGCTGCTTGCGCCCTGCATTCGGGCGCCAAAGCTATTTTCGACCAGGTAAACAGCGCAGGCGTGCTGCTTGAGGCGATGGACACCCTGTCGATGGGCATGACGGCCGACCTGGAGGCAGCGATTCATTGCGGCAGCACCATGGTGCGGGTGGGGACGGCGATTTTTGGCGGGCGCTAGGCCCCACGTTTGTGCGCTTCAACGCACAAATTTACCGCCCCGGCCAATGATGGTCAGGTCGGTATAGCGCGAGCCTTCATGGCTTTTGGCGCTGTAGCTGACAGTGAAGCCGCCCATGTTGAAGTCGCGCAATGACTCCAGCGCCGTCGTCAAGCTGTCACGGCTCAAGCTTTTGGTGCCCGCGCGGCGCAGCCCTTCAGTTAGCACTTTGGCTGCCAGAAAGCCCTCCATGCTGGAGAAATCAAAGTCCTTGTGGCCCGCCTCCAGCATGCGCTGCTGGTACTCGCGCACGACGGCTGACGACGGGATGTAGGGGAAGGGCACTACCTGCGAAATGCTCACACCTGCGCTGGCATCGCCAAGCTCTTCTGCCAGAGCCTTCGAGCCCACAAAACTCACATTGAAAAACTGGCCGCCGTACGACTTGGCTTTGGCCTGCTTGATCAGTGCGGCGCATGATTTGTAGGCGCTGATCTGAATCACGGCTTCAGGGCTGGCCTTGAGAATTTCAGCTAACGGTGCCGCGACGTCTACGCTGTTGCGCTCCACCGTCACAGCCGTAGCTGGCTTGAGATTGCGCTTGGTCAGTGCCCGCATCACGCCTTCCAGCCCCGCCTTGCCGTAAGAGTCGTTTTGATAGAACACGGCAATTTTTTTAATGCCCAGCGTGCTCAGGTGTTGCACGATGCGCTCGGTCTCGTCAAAGTAACTGGCGCGGACATGGAACAGGTTGCGGTTGAAAGGCTCACGCAGGGCCTGCGCGCCAGTAAATGGGCCTATCAGTGGAATGCCTTCAGCGTTAATCGCGGGTATGGCTGCCAGCGTGGTGGGCGTGCCGACAGAGCCTATCAAGGCAAATACCTTGTCTTCTTCAATCAGCGCCTTGACGGCGGCGATGGCTTTTTCAGGCTCGTAGCCGTCGTCGCGCGAAATCAGCGTCAGCTTGCGGCCATTGATGCCGCCAGCGCTGTTGACGGCCTTAAAGTGCGCCTGGATACCCAACTGCATGCGCTTACCCAGCTCGGCAGCGGGGCCGGTTTGAGCGGCGAACTGGCCGATGCGTATTTCGCTGTCGGTGACACCCGTTTCAGCGGCTTGCGCGCCCAGCGCGCTGGCAAGCAGCCACACAAGCGTGCTGTACAGCCCAAATTTTGTTGTCATGGTGTGTCTCCTCGCCGCAGGTTATATGCGGACTTTTATTTCTCGCCTGTTTTTGAGCGCGATGATACTAAAAAGAGCCATTTTAGAGCATAAAAAGTGCCTGTAGCCCAATAAATTCGGGCGCAAGCAGCTATTTATTTAGTAGCAATTGAAGGTTCAGGAACAAGCAGCTCAAAGAATGTTGTCGAAAAAGTCCAGTATTTCGCGGCCTAAAACTTCTTCTCCGCTGTTGAAGTGCGCGACGATGGACATGTGGTTGTGCCGCATCAAGCGCAAGTAGCGCGGGGCTTGCCTGCGGGCCAGGCTGAGCTGGTAGGCCATCTCTAATCCATACACGTCGAGCAGCGGGTTTTCAAACTCTGCCGTGACGATAAAAACAGGCATGTTGTTACACGCCGCGTGGCTGATGGGCGAACGCTGGTCGTACAGCGCTGCGTCGTTGCCAAAGTAGGCCCGCACCCCTTCGGCGTTGGGGTTCTCTAGCGACACGTCAGCACGCAGCCTGGCTGATATCAGCACCGCGCCTGCGGTGTGTTTGCCGAAGTAGCCCAAGCTGGGGTCAAACACATAGCTGGCCACGTGGGTGCCGCCTGCCGAGTGGCCGATCAAAAACAGTTTGGCCGGGTTGCCGCCGTGCGATGCTGCATTCACATGTAGCCAGGCCATGGCCAGCGCCACGTCGTCGACCCCGCCGGGGTAGCCAGATTCAGGGGCCAGCCGGTATTCGATGTTGATGCCCACGTAGCCCTGCTTGGCAAACCAGTACATCAGGTTGTCGTAAATCTCGGGGCTGGCCTGCTTGTCGCCACGCACAAAAGCGCCGCCGTGTACGAAGACGATAACGCCGGCATTTGCTACCGACGTGGAGCGAAAAATATCCAGCACCTGCCGCGCATGCGGGCCATAGGGCATGTTGCGGGTGACGGTGATACCGTCGTTGTTGGCCGCAGCCAGCAGCGGCGCATAGGCGTCTTTGACCATCTGGCTGTGGCCACGAATGTCTGTGCCCCAGACCGGGCCAATGCGGGCCATCAGTTGCTGCATGGGCAGTGGTAGCTGGGTCATCGTTTTATTGGGATTTATGGCTTGTAGGCAACGGCTTCAACTTCAAACAGCCACTCGGGCTTGGCCAATGCCTTGACCACCACCAGGGTGGATGCCGGACGTGCGTCTTTCAAAAAAACCGAGCGCACCGGATTCAGGTCTTTCAGGTCAGCGCCGTCCAGCATGTAGGTGGTGAGCTTGACCAGATGGCTTTCGTCCATGTTTGCAGCAGCCAGCACGGCCATCAGGTTTTCCCAGGCGATGCGGGCTTGCTCGGCAAAGCCAGTGCCCAGGCTGGCATCAGGCCGCATGCCGATTTGGCCAGACACGTACAGCCACTGCCCGGTGCTGGGCGCGAGTACGCCGTGGCTGTAAATGCCAGCGGGTGCGGCGATGGTGGCGGGGTTGAGTTTTTGGCTTGTCATGTTGATTTGTGTGTTGGGTTTAACCACCTGTAGGTATGCGCATGGCGGCCACAATGCCGCGCATGTCGTCAATGGTGGCCAGGCGCGGGTTCATGCGCACCTGGCCGCTTTTCATCGCCGCCTGGGCCAGCTGCTCGCGGGCTTCGTCGGTTGTCACAAAACCGTCCAGGCTCAAGTCCAGGTCAAGCTGCCAGCGCAGTTTTGACAAGGCCGCCGCTGCCGTTGCAGCGCCAAAAGCATGGGCCACAACCGCAGCTTTGGGCCCCATGGCCGCTTCATTAAATGCAGCTACAGCGGGCAGTGCCAGCGCATTGCCCAGCCCGTGCGGCACATGATGCAGCGCGCCCAGCGGTGCGGCCAGTGCGTGGGCCAGACCCAGGTTGGCGCTGTTAAAGGCAATGGCCGCCTGGCACGAGGCAATCAGGCACCAGCTGCGCGCGTCTTGATGCGTGGGCTCTTTGTAGGCGATGGGCAGCCACTTGCCGAGGATGCGCATGGCCGATTCAGCAAACGGGTCGCTCATGACGGACGCTGCTTTTGATACATAAGCCTCGACCGCATGCGTGACCGCATCGTAGCCAGACGCTGCGGTGACTTTGGCAGGCGCAGACAGGCTCAGGCTGCCGTCCAGCAGGGCAATCTGCGGCGTCATTTCAGGCGAGCGAAAAATCAGCTTGATGTCTGAGCCGGCCTTGCCCGCCACGGCGGATTCAGACACCTCGCTGCCCGTACCGGCCGTGGTGGGCACGGCCACCAGCACGCTGGCATGTGGCTTGAAGAACTTGCCAAAACCCGACACCGATTCTGCGGAACCGGGGTTGGCCAGCAGCAGCCGCGCGACTTTGGCGGTGTCCATGGCCGATCCTCCCCCCAACGCCACGATGAAGTCGGGGCTGCAAGCGGCCAGCGCATCGCGGCAGGCTTCAATGGTGGCGGTGTCAGGCTCGTGGGCAGGCACAAAGTGCACGACAGGCGTGTTGCCCGTGGCATCTTGCAGCAGTTGGCACACATGCGCAGCAACGCCTGAGTTTTCAAAAAATGCGTCCATCACTACGGCAGCGCTTTTGGCGTTGGCCTCGCGCGCCAGGTCGCCGAGAATGCCCGCGCCCTTCCAGGCAGAGATAACGCGGCGGTTGGAGTGGACGAAGGTAAAGAGTGTACAGATGTCAAGCATGGGTTTAAAAATCCTAAGAAATATCCATCACAACACTCTTGTGCTGCAGGTAAGCGTCCAGTCCCTCCACGCCCAGCTCGCGGCCATAACCGCTTTGCTTGTAGCCGCCGAAGGGCATTTCAATGCCAATCACGGCGGGCGTGTTGACGGACACCGTACCCGCTTCAATTCTGGCTGCTAATTGATGCGCCCGCGACAGGGATTGCGTCCACACCGTCGCGGCCAGACCATAGTCAGAGTCATTGGCCACGGCGATGGCTTCTTCCATGTCCTTGACGCGGATGACGGTCAGTACCGGGCCAAAAATCTCTTCGCGCGCAATCTTCATCTGATTGCTGGCGTGGTCAAAAATGGTGGCCTCTACAAACGGGCCGGGCAAGCCATCCGGTGCCTTGCCGCCACATATCAGCCTGGCGCCTTCAGCCAAAGCGTCGTTGCAGTACTTCAAAATATTTTGCTGCGCCGCGGTGTTAATGACCGGGCCCAGCGTGGTGCTGGCATCCATTGGGTTGCCCACCTTCAACAGCTTGGCGCGGGCAGCGATTTTTTCAACCAGCGCATCAGCAACTGATTCGACCACGATGCAGCGGGTACGCGCCGCACACTTTTGCCCAGCATGGCCAAACACACCCGCCGCTGTGCCGATGGCGGCGCGGTCCAGATCTGCATCAGCCAAAATCACCGCTGGCGACTTGCCGCCCAGTTCAAGGGTGACGCGCTTGACGCTTTTGGCCGCAGCCTGGGCTACTTGAATGCCCACTTCAGTTGAGCCAGTAAACGACACCTTGGCAATATCGGTATGCGTCGCCAACTGCATGCCAATGCCCCGGCCCGAGCCTGCCACCACATTGAACACACCGCGAGGTAAACCCGCCTCAACGGCCAGCGCGGCAAACAGCAGCGTTGACAGCGGCGTTTCACTGGCGGGTTTGACGACGACGGTGTTGCCTGCAGCCAGCGCGGGTGCCAGCTTCCACAGCATCAGCAGCAGCGGAAAGTTCCACGGCAGAATCAAACCGCACACGCCCAACGGCTCGCGCCGCACAAAACGGTGAATGCTGCTGGCGCTGGCCACCACGCGGCCATCGAGCCGCTCGGCGCAGCCTGCAAACCATTGCAGCGTGCCGATGCTGGCGCGAATGTCGATTTCAGCATCGGCTATGGTTTTGCCGCCGTGGTGCGATTCAAGGGCCACAAATTCGCGGAAGCGGGTTTGAAGCACATTAGCCATCGCCAGCAATACCTTGCCGCGCTCGGCTGGGGCCTTGTCCGCCCACGCGGGCAGGGCTGCTTTGGCGGCGGCCACAGCGGTATCCAGGTCGCCGCTGGACGCATAGCCGCAGTGGGTAATCAGTTGGCCATCGGCCTTGCCAAACACCGCGTGCTGGTCAGTCGTTTTAACAAAACTGCCATCGATGTAGACACTGCCTTCGGGCATGCCGGATAGCAGCGCGGCGTAATCTGTGGGACTATAGGGTGCAGACATTCAAACTCCTTTAAACATTCTTTTCTGGTACAGCTGTGCCGCCTAAAAACGCGCTGCTCAAATCGCCCGTTGCCAGCAACTCACTGGACGCGCTGCTGCGCACCATCAGGCCCAGCTGAATCACATAAGCGCGGTGCGACACCGACAAGGCCTTGTGTACATTTTGCTCGGCCAGCAACACGGCTGTGCCCGATGCGGTGATGTCCTTGACGCGATTCAGTACCTCGGCCATCAAAATTGGGGACAGGCCCAGCGAAGGCTCGTCAAGCAGCAGCAAGCGTGGCCGCAGCATGAGCGCACGGCCAATCGCCAGCATCTGCTGCTGACCACCCGACAGTGCCCAGCCCATGGCGCTGGTTTTTTCTTTCAAGGCCGGGAAGAAGTCATACACCTCTTCGGCGCGTGCGCGTCCGCTGTCTTTGTCGCGGCTGGCGACCAGCAGGTTTTCGTGCACCGTCAGGCCGGGGAACACGCGCCTGCCTTCGGGCGAATAACCAATGCCGATGTCGGCCCGGCTGGACACGGGCAGTTTGCTGATGCTTTGGCCATCAAAGCGTACGTCGCCCGCTGTGCCAGCCAGCATGCCCATGATGCATTTCATCAGTGTGGATTTGCCCGCGCCGTTGGCACCCACCAGCGCCACGGCTTCACCTGCATCCACCGTCAGGCTGACACCGCACAGCGCCTGTATCTGGCCGTAGCTGGCGGCCAGGTTTTGAATGTTGAGCAGCGGGGTGCTCATGTTTTTGCATCCTCGGGCGCACCCAGGTAAGCCGCAATCACCAGCGGGTTGGCTCGTATATCGGCAGGTGTGCCCTCGGCAATCACCACCCCGTGATCCAGGCAGACCATGCGCTCGGCCAGCGGCATCAAGAACGGCATGTTGTGTTCAATCACCAAAATTGACAAGCCCGTTTTGGCAAAGGCGCGCAGCCTGTCGGCCAGGTCAAGCTGCTCGTTTTCGTTCAGGCCTGCAGCGGGTTCGTCCAGCAGCAGCAGGGTCGGCTCCAGCGCCAGTGCACGCGCAATTTCTACCTTGCGTTTGATGCCGTAAGCCAGCCCGCCTGCATGCGACTGCGCCGTGTGGCCAATGCCCAATGCTTCGAGCAAATAAGTCGCATTGCCGCGTGCTCGTTGCCACGCAGGCTGGTGCCAGCCTGCGCCAGCGGCTTGCAGCAGGCCTGCTTTTTCAAAGCCATAGCGTGCCACTGCAATGTTGTCGAGCACCGTCATGTCGTCGACCAGGTTGATGTTTTGAAACGTGCGCGCCACGCCGCTGCTGGCAATAGCAAAACTCGCCTTCTCATGAATCGCTGCGCCATTGAGTTGTACGCTGCCGCTGTCTGCACGGTAAATGCCAGTGATGACATTGAGCAGCGTGGTCTTGCCAGAACCGTTGGGGCCAATCAGGCCCAGAATTTCACCATGGGCAACCCGCAGCGACACGCCGTCCAGTGCCTTCAGGCCGCCAAAGCGTTTGCGAATGTCCTGTACGTCCAGCAACGGGCCGCTATATATTGGCAGCGCGGCACGTGTGGGCAAGGCAATGGGTTGGTGCGATGTGTCGGTGCCTTCAGGGAAAAGCTTGGCCCGCCACTGCTCCAGCAAACCAATTAGGCCGTAAGGTGCGACGATGACGGCGGCCAGCAGCGCAACCCCGTAAGCAATCAGGTAGTATTTTTCCATCACCCGAAACCACTCGGGTAAATTCACAATCAGCACCGCACCAAGAATCGCACCTGCCACATGGGTGCGCCCGCCCAGTACCGCAATCGTCAGGCAGGCCACCATGACGGGAAACTCCAGCACCTCGACCGACACCACGCGAATGGTGTGCGCATACAGCGCACCCGCCAGCCCGGCAAAGAGCGACGACAACAAAAAGGTGGCGTAGCGCAGACGCGCTGTGTCGATGCCAATGGCTTGCGCAGCGACGGGATTTTCCCGTGAGATTTGCAGCGCAGCACCATACAGCCCGCGCGTGATGCGCCACGACAGCAGCGCGCCCACGGCCACGCAGCCCCACACCGCCAGCATGATGCCTTGGCCTTTTTTAACCTCAAATCCAAAAATCGTCAGCCCCGCAATGCCAGACAAACCATTCGAGCCACCGGTCAAATCTTGCCAGCCAATGGCCACCAGCAGCAGCACCTGGCCTATGCCCAGTGTGGCCAAGGCAAAGTAGTGCGACTCCAGCCGCAGCACAGGCGCAGCAACCACCGCCGCCAACATGACGGGCAGCAGGATGGACAGGAGCAGCGTGTATTCAGCCCCCCAGCCGTAACGCACGCTGAGGATGCCCGTGACATACGCACCCACACCAAAAAAACTGCCCTGCGTCAGCGCCAGCGCACCTGCATGACCAAAGATAAATTGAAAGCCCAAAGCCAGCAATGCGTAAATGCCAACAATGGTGAACAGGCGCATCTGGTAGGCCGACGAGATGCTTGCAGCCCACACCACCAGCCCGAGAATCCCCAAAATTAATAGCGGGCGCATGCCCTTGCTGGCCCAACTCAAAGAGGCATTCATACCCGTTTTTGTACCTTCTCGCCAAACAGGCCTTGTGGCCTGAAAAACATGATGGCCAGCAGGCAGATGTACAGCAAAATCGTCGATGCCGTTTGGGTAAACAGCCAGGGCGTGACGTTTTTCAAAATGGGCACCAGCACCGGCAGCGATGGCAGCAACACCTCAAACAGCGCAATGATGAGCGCACCGCACACCGCACCGCTCAGGCTGCCCCAGCCGCCAATCGTCACCGCAATGTAGGCCTTGATGATGTAGTTAGACCCATCGGTGGGCGACACAAAAAACGTGTTCGACAACATCAGGCCCGCCGCACCTGCCAAGGCGGAGCCAATCGCAAACGTCAGGGCAATCATGCGGTTGACACGAATGCCCATGGCCTCTGCCATCGGGCGGTCTTGCGCCGTGGCGCGCAGCTTGCGCCCCAGGTCTGTATGGTTGAGCAGCAGGTGCTGCGCTGCAATCAAAAGGGCCGCAATCACCACGATACTCAGCGCCTGCTGGCCCACCGTGATGCCTGCCAGGCTGAGCGAGCCTTCGCCCAGCAAGGGTGGGCCTTTGTGCGGCTCTGCACCGCTGATGGCATTGGCCGAGTTTTGAAACACGATGCCCAGCGCAATGGTGGAAATAAACACCGACACCGGCGGTCTGTCTTTGAGAGGAAAGTACGCCAGATACGAAAACACAAACCCCAACGCGGCCATCACCAGCATTACCATGGGCAGCAACAGCACACCGGGCAGTGGCAACAGGCTAAACAGGGCAATCGTGACGTATCCGCCGGCCATCACCATGTCGCCATGGGTAAAGTTGACGGCGCTGGTAGCGTTAAGAATCAGTACAAAACCCAGTGCCAGCAGCGCATAGGATGCGCCCAGAGCCAGCGCATTGACCAGGATTTGCAGCATGTCAGCTTGCGGTGTCCATCAGTTGCCTGCGTTGCTGTGGATCAATAGCGTTTGACGATTTGCGGTGTGCGGTTATCGCCGTAACAAATGATCATCGCCGAGTTGGCCATGTTGCCCTTACCATCGGACTTATACGTCATAGCCAAGCCCTTGTAGGTGTTTTCAGACAAGGCTTTTCGCATGTCTTCAGGAGTTTTGGCACCCTTCATGGCGGCGTTGATGATCATGTTGGTGGCATCGTACTGGCCGACGGCAAAGCCATCAGGCTCGGACTTGTACTCGGCCCGGTACTGTGCCAAAAAGTTGGCCATATCTGCACCACCACCTGCCAGCGGCGCGGCATTGGTTTCAGCGCACACGCCTTTTAGTTCTGCGGGTTCCAGCAGCGCCGCTGTTGAGGGTTGTGCCACGCCAGAGCCCGCCACAATGGGCAGATTAAGTTTGGCGGCAGCGGCCTGTTTGATGAACAGGGCTGACGGGCCGCCATGCAGGTGCAGCATCACGACATCAGGCTTGGCGGCTTGCACTTTGCCAATCGCTGCCGACATGTCCTTGACGGTCACGTCGAGTGCTTCCTCCATAACGGGTGCCAGACCTGCTTTTTTCAGCAGATCAACAATATGCCCATGCCCACCCTGGCCGTAAGCGGTGGTTTGGTAAACGATGGCCACGCGTTTCTTTTTGAGCTCTTCGAGCACGTAGCGGACGTGGGCGTTTTTAGCCACCGCATCGCCAGGGAAGAAACGGAAGACGTAGGGGTTGCCTTTTTCAGTGATGCTGGCAGTGCCTGACACAGTGGCCAGGGGGATTTTGTTTTCAAGCGCAATCGGCAGCATGGCCAGCATCTGTGGGCCTAACATGGAGGCCGCTACCGCTGTGACTTTGCCGCGCGCCAGGGAGCGCTCCAGTGCCGTGGTGGCACCTTCAGGCGAGGCACCGGTATCGCTCACTTCCGATTTGATTTTGACGGAAGCGGGTGCATTTTTAATCGCCAGCAATGCGCCATTACGTTGACTGGTGCCTTCAAGCGCCAGAAAGCCCGTAACGGGAACCAGCACGGGAATGTTGATTTCTGTCTGGGCGCGCACCGCTATCGGTAGCGCCAGCAACGAGACTGAAAGTGCGATGAGGCTGGGACGGAATAAACGCGCGTGGCTCATGACGATCTCCTTTTAGTAATGATCAAAAAACACTCCATACACTCCATATGGAAACATCAAGGTGACAGGTTAACGGCCTTGACCACTTGCGACCATTTGGCAGACTCGCTGCGCACGTAGGCAGAAAATACATCCGGCGTCGCAAACTCGGGCTCCGCGCCCAGGTCACGCAACTGCTTTTGCATCTCAGGTGTTTTTAGAATCGCCGTCAGGGACTGGTTGAGCTTGTCAGTGACAGCTGCCGGGATGCCAGCGGGCGCGAAGATGCCAAACCAGGCGCTGACCTCGTAGCCCGGCACGCCAGACTCCGCCATGGTGGGGACGCTGGGCAGTTGCGGACTGCGCTCTTTGCTGGTCACCGCCAGTGCCTTGAGCTTGCCAGACGCGATATGTGGCAAGGCTGTAGCCTGCAGGTCGAACATCAGTTTGACGTGCCCGGCCAAAACGTCATTGAGCGCGGGCGCGCTGCCTTTGTAAGGCACATGCAGCAGACTGATGTTTGAAGCGCTTTCAAACAGTGCGCCTGCCAGATGGTTGGACGTACCTGGCCCGGCAGAGGCATAGCTGATGTCGCCAGGGTTGGCTTTGGCCAGCGCCACAACATCCTGCACCTTGGCTGTAGGCAACGTTGGCTGGGTGACCAGCACAAAAGCAATCGATGCCACCGGCGCAACGGCGGTGAAGTCTTTGACGGGGTCGTAACCGACTTTGTTCATGGCCGGGTTGATGGCATGCGAGCTGACAGTTCCCATCAACAGCGTGTAGCCATCAGCTGGCGCAACAGCAACCGCTTTGGCACCAATAGCCGTGCCCGCACCTGCGCGGTTGTCAATGATGACTGTCTGGCCCCACAGTGCGCCCAGTTTTTGCCCCACGGTCCGCGCAAGAATGTCAGCCGAGCCGCCCGGTGGGTAAGGCACCACCAGCGTCACCGGACGTACAGGAAAGGTGGCTTGTGCAAAAACGTTGCCACACACGCAGCTCAAAGCGGAGGCCAGCGTGGCAACCAGCAATAATCGACGGTAGGTTTTCAAGGGTTTCAATTTCAGTGAACTTCAGTGAATAACAGCCAGGCGATCAACCTCGGGGATTTCCGGGATCTCCACACCATAGGGCGCAATCTCTTCACGTATCTGGTCAAGCGAGCGCTTGATGATGAAAATTTCTTCGTCAGGGTGTGTTGCGCCCAAACCATGCTCTGCAGCCAATGCCCGGTTATGGCCAGCGCGTGCGCGTTCGTTTTCAGGCAAATTGACGACGGCATACACGCCATTGAGCAAACTGCCACGCAGCTTTTTAGCAAACTTTTTGCCAATCAGTTCTTTGTCGTGCGGGCTTAAGTCTTCAAAGAAGCGGCGCATGATGATGCGGCCAAAATGGATGTGCCGTGCTTCGTCGCGCAAGATAAGCTGGCAGGCGCTACGAATGGATTTGAAGCGGGCGTTCTCGTAACGCGCCTTCAGCAGTTCACCCGAGAGTTGCTCAAACAAAGTATTGACCGCCAGGCCCGCAAAAAAAGACATGGCTTTTTCGTCTTTCTCATCGTGAAAGCGCGGAATCACCGACTTGAAGTAATCGGCCCGTGGCTCGTCCTGGTAATTGCCCAGTCCGCGTGCCACCAGGAATGAAGTCTCGTGATGGCGCAGCTCTTCGGCAATGAAGTTGATGATGTGCTGCTTGATCTCGAACGGCTGGTGGTCAAAGATGGCCTCGCGAAGCCGTTCGGTGCCGTAAGGAATCGCGCCATGTTCCATCCAGGCGCGCAGGCTCCACCACTCGCCGCCAGCTTCGCGCACTTCTGCGGGTAACTCTGCTTCACGGAGGTCTGAAAAGTCAATCGACAATGGATTCCAGGCCAGGTCACGGGCCTGCTCGCACAGCCGCCAGACTTCCGGGTATTCAATCTCGGATTTGATGGGATAGGGATTGGGAACGGGATTGAGTTCCTCAAGGAGAGAGGCTTGCATAACAGTGCTTTCCTGCGTTTCTGTTGATAACAGGAACTAATTCTGAGGCTACACAACAAGCGCGTCTAATACTGTTTAGTTATATGGTGATAGTCAGCGTGAATCACCAACTGTAAAATCAAAAAATGGATTTACGCCAGCTCAGACAGTTTGTTGCAGTTGCGGAGGAGCGCAGTTTCAGGCGTGCCGCTGAACGACTGCACGTGTCGCAACCGCCCCTTAGCATTGCCGTCCAGCGGCTGGAGGCCGATGTGGGCGTGGCCCTGCTGGATCGCTCCCGCCATCATGTGCGTCTGACGGTCGCTGGGGAAGCTTTTTTACGCGAGGCCAAACGTACGTTGGCGCACGCCCAGTTGTCGATCGAGATTGCACAACGGACAGCAGCCGGCAAGCTCGGTACGCTTCGATTGTCATTTGTGCCCAGCGCTGCGCTCAATGTCGTGCCTGGCTTGCTGCGCGCTTTTCGGCAGGACTACCCGGATGTGACACTGGTACTGACAAGCGACACCACGTCGCAGCAGAAGGCAACGCTCTTGAGCGGTGCCACAGATGTTGGCATTGTGGTACCGCCACTGCACGATGCCGGAGATTTTCGTGTGGACAGCTTTTGTGATCAGGAACTGATGCTGGCCGTGCCGGTGTCACACCCCTTGGCCAGCCAAAAACGCGTGCAGTTAAGAGACCTGGCACAAGAGTCTTTTGTAGGCTTTCCTTTTAGCGAAGGGCCAGGTTTTGAGAGCGTTGTCATGGCGGCATGTCACGACTGCGGCTTTGTGCCCAACTTTGTACAGGTGGCGGCAGAAATGCAAACCATTTTGGCGCTGGTCAGCAGTGGCCTTGGCATTGCACTGGTACCGCAAGCCATGCAGGCCGTCAGAACCGAGCACGTGGTTTATCTCCAGGTCAGGCGGCGCAACGCTGCGGTCAAATATTCGCTGGCACTGGCCTTTAGCCCGACCAATGGCAATCCTTCTCTCAATGCGTTTGTTGCCATTGCGCTGCGGATGCGCCGCAGTTAAAGCGCTGAAAGTGTTTTTACTGTCAAACTCAAGGGGTCAGATTTCGCATGAAAATCTCAAGTTCTTCAATCGGCAATGCTGGACAGAACAAGTGACCCTGATAGCACTCACAACCAAAACGGATTAGCAAATCACGCTGGGCTTTGGTTTCAACGCCCTCAGCCATCACACCTAACCCCAAGCTTTGTGCCAGACCAATGATGGTGCGTGCAATAGCGGCATCGTTGGGATCTGTCAATATATCCTTGACAAAAGTACGGTCGATTTTCAGCTGGTCTAGTGGCAGATATTTCAGGTAGGACAGTGCGGAGTAACCGATTCCAAAGTCGTCAATCGCCAGCGTCACACCAGCATCCCTGAGCATGCCCATTTTGGCGATGGTTATCTCCATGCCGGTCGCCAACAGGCTCTCGGTCAGTTCCAGCTTCAACCGGTTTGCATTGATACCTGCCGCGTTGATCACTGTCATGACCTGTTCCACAAATTCCGGGTGACGAAACTGCCTGACACTCACATTGACAGCGATGCTGAGATGGCTGGTATGCGGGTGTCTCGCCCATACTGCAAGTTGTGCACAGGCGGTTTCTAATCCCCATTTCCCAAGCGGCAAAATCAGTCCGCTTTCTTCGGCTTGAGCGATGAAATCGTTGGGAAACACCAGCCCACGTTGTGGATGTTGCCAGCGTATCAGTGCTTCAACGCCAAACATGCGTCCGTCCCGCCCCACCTGCGGCTGATAGTGGAGTAAAAAATCACCTTTGCGCAGGCTTTGACGCAGCTCAAAATTCAGCGCAGCGTTTGCAGTTGCCGCAGCCTGCATGTCAGGGTCGAAAAAGCACAAAGAATTTCGTCCGGCGGCTTTGGCCTGATACATGGCCAGATCCGCCTGCTTGAGCAGGTCGCCAATATTCTGCTCGTGTTTGCTGAACAAAGTGATGCCGACGCTACAGGTGCTTTCGTGCTGGTAGCCAGCGAGGTCATAGGGATCGCTCAGCACGCGCAGAATTTTTTCACCTATTCGTCCACTGTAATCTGTAGCAGCAAGAATATCTCGTGGCAGCTGTTCAAGCATGACCACAAACTCGTCGCCGCCGAGTCGGGCAACCGTATCACCCAGACGCACACAGTTGCCAAGGCGTTGCGCGACGATCTGAAGCAGCAAGTCGCCAGTTGCATGCCCCAGGCTATCGTTGAGTACCTTGAAGTTGTCAAGATCAATGAACATCAAGGCGCCCAGGGTGCCTGCACTTGATGAATCATCACTTCGCGTGAGCGCTTGCGCCAGTCGGTCCATCAACAGCTGACGATTTGGCAGATTGGTCAATGCATCATAAAAAGCCAAGTACTCAATTTCTTCTTCCGCTATCTTGCGCTGGGTGATGTCGCGCGCGGCTGAAACCCAGTGTGTTTTACCTTCTGCAAAATTTCTTACAGGTACGATGTCCAGTTCCAGCCAAAACATGGTGCCGTCTTTTTTATAGTTGATCAGTTCCGCCCGCACGGGTTGTAACTGCTCAAGGGCCTGCCGAATACGATCCAGCTCTGCACGCTGGCTGGCCTTGCCCTGTAGCAGGCCGGGTGAGCGGCCCATGACTTCAGGACGGCTATAGCCTGTGTGCTTTTCAAAAGCATCGTTGACATACACGATCCTCTGACCGGGCGCGCCCGACTGGCCAGCCTCTGTGATAACTACTATGTCGTTCAGTCTGGCAATACTGGCGTGCAACAGCCTGAGCTGATGCGTATCCAGTTCGACATTCGGTGTGTCGGGTGAAGTAAAAACTTGCGCGTTTTGATCGGTGTGCATGTTAAGAAGCTTATGCCTCTTACAACAAATGACACGCAGACAACCACACCTGTTACTGAAGGTAGCGTCCTACGGTGTGCAAAGGCGATCTCCCATAAGGCATCAGCAGGTGATCGTTTCAAATCATTTGATTTTATAGATTCAAGCCGTCAGACCATGCACAACATACTTCTTGTCTCAGGCACTCGCCCTGAAATCATCAAACTCGCGCCGGTGTTTCACGCTCTGCGGAGCGCCCGCTGGGCGAATGTGCAATGGTTGCACACCGGACAGCACGGCGACATGGCCAGCCAAATATTGGCGTGTTTTGACGTGGTACCAGACATTACGCTCAATCGCTTTGGCAGCAGCCTTCTGGATTTCAGCACCGGATGCAGACAGCAGCTGGAAACGGTAATGACGCAGCAAGCGTGGGCGCTGGTGATCGTGCAGGGCGACACCGAAAGCGCTTTTCAGGGCGCTCTGACCGCGTTTTACAACCGAGTTCCCGTCGCGCATGTTGAAGCAGGCCTGCGAACTTACAACTTGAACCGGCCTTTTCCTGAGGAAGGTCTGCGCCAGATGATCAGCCGGCTCACCCGGTTTCACTTTCCGCCGACCGAGCGCGCGCAGGTAGCGCTGCAAACAGAAGGCATTGCGGATGACTTTATACATTTAACAGGCAATACTGTTATAGATGCCCAGAATTGGACATGCGCACATCGCGGCGTCAGGCGTTCGGTGACGGGTCGTGGGCACTTGCTGGTAACCGTGCATCGTCGCGAAAATTGGGGCCATGATGTTGCTGAAATTTGCCATGCCATCGCAGAAATCGCGCAGCAGCAAACTGATCTGCAAATATTATTCCCGGTGCATCTGAATCCAGTGATTCAAGGCCCGGTCAACGCCATCCTCGGGGGTATCGCCAATGTGAGGTTAACGCCGCCACTTGATTACACGCAAATGCAGCAGGCGCTGTCAGATGCATGGCTGGTGTTGACTGATTCCGGTGGCTTGCAAGAGGAAGCTCCCACTTTCGGAGTGCCAGTACTTGTCCTGCGTGATGAAACTGAACGCCCTGAAGCGGTGGATGCGGGTTGCGCGTTGCTCATTGGTGCTGCGCGCACCGTGATTGTCAGCGAGGTGTTGCGCCTTTCAAGCGACAGAGCGGCCTACAGCCGCATGTCTCAAGCGGGTAATCCGTTTGGCAACGGGACAGCATCGACAAGCATCGTGCGCGTACTGTCGCGTCACTTTGCTGCACACAGTGCGCTTCAAGCCGAAACAGCTTAAATTTAATCCAACCCCACCGTTCGGACTTTTCACATGCCATCCTCATTTAGTGCCTATCCTGTTGCCTCCGTGATGGCATTACTGCTGTTTTTAATCGTGGTGGTCATGATGCTCTACGGTGTTCGGCACTTCATTTTCACCATGAGCCGCCTCACCGGAACGCAGCGCCACCCATACATCGATATTTCAGTTGCGCGCTGGCCCATGATCACGGTGTTTATTGCTGCGCACAATGAAGAAAGGGTGATTGCCGGCTGCATTGAAGCGCTGCTCAACACGGATTACCCTGCTGACTGTTTAAAAATTATTCCCGTCAATGATCGTTCCAGCGACACAACGGGCGCGATTATTGACAGCTACGTCGTACGCTTTCCAGCGCGTATTTCACCATTTCACCGCATTGATGGCAAGGCCGGAAAATCCGCTGCGCTCAAGGACGCCCTGCAATTTGCAAGTGGTGATATTGCCATTATTTTTGATGCTGACTATGTACCAGGTCGCGGGTTGCTTAAACAGCTGGTGGCACCATTTTTTGATCCCGAAGTCGGTGCCGTTATGGGACGCGTTGTGCCTGTCAATAGCGGTGCCAACCTGCTGACCCGTCTGCTGGATCTGGAGCGTTCGGCTGGCTACCAGGTGGATCAGCAGGCGCGCATGAATATGAACTTGCTGCCGCAGTATGGCGGTACGGTGGGTGGTGTGCGGTTGTCGGCCGTCGAGGCGGTGGGTGGCTGGCATGACGACACGCTGGCCGAAGATACGGACATTACCTTCAGGCTCATGTTCAATGGCTGGAAAACCATTTATACCAATCGGTCCGAGTGCTATGAAGAAGTACCCGAAGACTGGAACGTGCGCATCAAACAGGTGAGCCGCTGGGCCAAGGGCCATAACCAGGTCATGGCACGGTATTGGTGGCAATTTGCGAGCAGTCCTTACCTCACGCTGGGGCAGCGTGTTGACGGCTTGTTATTGCTGTTTGTGTTCGTTATTCCGCTCATCATGCTACTGGGCTGGGTGCTGGCATTAGGTTTGTATTTTCTCAATGCGGGTTCGCTGCTGTCGCAATTGATACCTGTTTTTGCGTTGATGGTTTATGGAACGCTGGGTAATTTTGCAGCTTTTTTCGAAATCGTTGTCGCTGTTTTGATAGACGGTAACCGCAAGCGCTTGCGTCTGCTGCCTTTTAATATGCTTGGTTTTCTGGTTAGTCTGTTTGCCATTTCTGGTGCAGTCTGGAGTCTGATACTAGACAGTATTTTCAAACGCGAGATGGTGTGGGACAAAACCATTCGTTATCGCCGTGAAACAGGCATCCAAAAGGTGGTTAAGTGATGGCTGCAAATAACCTCACTTTTTTCTTGTTTGTAGTAGTTTGCCTGTTGTTGCTCACACTGCCTTTCATACCTGCTTATCGGGAGTGGCGTCACCCAAGCGATGTTGCCGCATTACCAGTCGCTGCTAATTACACCAGTGACATTGATCACTTTTCCAGACGCCTGCATGCCGACGCAACAGCCAGGCTGGGCTTGGGCGCACCCACCGGTTTTGAAGACTTTGATTTTGTAGATTTTCCTATTGAGGTGATGCAATGGAGCGCTGCCCGAAAACGCCTCATTTCGCGCCAATCCATTCATGTATCAACAGCTGTTCGCAGTGCCAGATCGCTTTATGTTGAAGGCGATATTCGCGTCGGTAATGAGTCTGCTTTTTCAGCGCTTTATGCGACTGGCGACATTGAATTGGGCAGTGAGAGTGAAATTCACGACTGGGCGCATGCTGGCGGCGTGGTTTGCCTGGGCCACAGCGGCGTTGCTTTGAGGCGTATTTCTGCCGACGTTGCAATTGAACTGGGCACCGAAGTTTGGTTCGAAAGGCTGCAAGCGCCAACCCTGCGCTTTGGCCTGCGCGCCCAGAAGCCTGCGGAGAAGATTCATTGGACGCAAACGCTCGCAAGTTACGCCGACTTGCCCAACGCGATTCAGCAAACGCCTTTGCTATTTTTGATTCGGGGTGATTGCGCCTTGCCAGAGGGAAATCTCTACAAGGGTTCGTTGGTTGTGACGGGTTTTCTGACAGTGGGAAATGGAACCACGGTAACAGGCGATGTCAAAGCACGCGAAGGCATCAGCATTGGCCGACGTGCGACCGTAGAGGGTGCTATCACCTGTGAAAAACGTGTGTATGTTTTCAAGGATGCGCGTGCTTACGGACCTGTGGTGTCAGAAAGCGATATTCTGATTGGCACCCGTGCGGTCATTGGTTTGCCAGACGCGCTCACTACCATTACCGCGCGCAACATCATTGTTGAAGAGGGCGCCACGGTGCACGGAGCCATCTGGGCTCATGAGATCGGTATGGTGAAGTCAGAATGATGCTCAGGCTTATGGCCTCAAGCTTAGTGGTGGGCGTGCTGCTATTGCATGCAACTACGGTGAGTGCTGCGGCAACACTTGACCTGCGTGGTTATTCTGACGGCACGGGTGCCATCACGATTTTGAATAGTGGCGACACGACTGATCCGTACTTTGCCATGCAGGCTTTGTTGCTGGCGCATGACAACGGGCTGGACGTGCTGGTACCCGCAGAAAAATTTGTCAATTGGCTGCTGCCACATCAAAAGCCAGATGGCACTTTTGACCGTTTTTGCCGGGTAGCAAACAACAACTGGGCATCATGCAAAACAGCTGATGCAGATGATTCGCTGCTTTCCATCTGGATGAGGCTGCTAGAAGCCATGCCGCTACAGCTGGCTAAAAATCCGATGTGGATGAAGAGCTATCAGGCCAGTAAAAATGCACTTGATCATCTGTTTCAACCCTCGCGCGGCATTTATATGGTGTCGCCTGTATATCTGCATGGCTTGTTCATGGACAACCTGGAGGTCTGGTCACTCAAGGCGCATCTGAAAACCGCCCGGCTGGGTGCGACGGACATGCTGGCGCATGCCATTCATGACACCTTCTGGAGCCCGGTAGATAAGCGTTTTCTGGTTTCCACCCAGCTTGAACAGCGGGCACAAAAACCGCTCTTCTACCCCGATCATGTGGCGCAGATATTTCCCTTGCTGGTGAACTTCCCGCTGTTACCTCAAGATGCGCGCCAGTATTACCAAAACTGGATGCGCGCTCATCGTGCGGACTGGCTCAGCCAGGGCGAGAAGGACTACCCTTGGGGCCTGCTTGCCGTGCTGGCGCTACGTCATGACGACAAGCCCAGCGCACGCTGCTGGTTGCGCGAAGCGTCCATGCTGCGGCATTCATCGCGCTGGGCGGTGACCGATGAAGTTGCCTTCCAAATACTTGCCAGCAAAGGCATCAGCTCTGCACCCACGGGCACTGTTTGTGCATAGCTTTCGCCAAATCAGGCTGGCCCGACAAACACGTTCATTTTTCAAAAGGTCTTTCATGTCTAAAGGTATTTTTTTTGCAATTGCCAGCCTGCTTGTTCATGCCTGTGGCTTCGGCATTGCTTCGGCTCAGGTGACCGACCAGGCTGTGGTACCCACAGACAAGGTACCAACAGACAGCGACATGCAACGCAATCTCGAACTCAGCACAGGTTTTCAAAACCTCAGTGCAGGGTTTGGGAACTGGCGCGACTTGACCTTGCGCGGCACTTATGGTTTGCCGTCCCAAGTGCTTCAGGGCGAAGTCTCTGCCAATCGGCGCTTTAACAAAGACGGTACTTTTGTTGGTGTCAGCGATACCTACACTTTCAACGAGGACTGGTACAGCAATATTGCTTTGGGGTTAGGTGACGGTGCTTTTTATCTGCCGCGTTACCGAGTCGATGCCACTCTCTACAAAAAATGGCTTGCTGACCGCAGTCTGGTAACTTCTGCGGGTGCAGGTTATTACAAAGCACCAGACGGCCACACAGACAGCAGCGTGTCGCTGGGCCTGGTTTATTACTTTGCATCACCATGGATAGTCGAGGGTGGCGTGCGCCTGAACAGCAGCAACCCCGGAACCATCAAAACCCAGCAGCAGTTTCTGGCGCTGACGTACGGCCGTGTCAAACAAGACCTGGTAACCGTGCGCCATGCCTGGGGCGGGGAGGGCTATCAAACCATTGCAGCCAACACGCAATTGGTTAACTTCGCCAGCCAGGAGACAAGTATTTCCTGGCGCCATTGGCTGGCTCCGCGTACCGGCGTATTGATAGGTGCCAACCGCTACACCAATCCTTTTTACAACCGTACCGGCATCAATGTTGGTATTTTTCACGATTTTTGACAGTCAGTCATGCTTACAAAAACAATTTCCGTATCTAGCGAAGCCAAGGAACATGACCGCGGCTTTCATGCAGCTTTTTTGGCTGTCAAACAAGCACGTAACCAGCATGTCGAGGTACGGCCACACCGGGCCATTACGCCATTGAAGGTGACCCCGTATCTGCTGGCACAAGCGCTGATTTTGCCAATCGTGCTATGCGCCGCACTGCTGTGGGGCAAGCCGCTGATTCTGGATTTTTGGCGGGACTGCATTGTTTTTTGGTCTGGCGGTCTGAGCCTGCCGTTTGCCCGCGCTACACAACTCACTGAAACGGGGCAATATGCCTCGCGCTTGTCAAACGCGGGGGTAAGCGCGCTCATGCCAGACAGCACCACGATGCTGGTGACGGCGGCGGCCGCTCTGGGTGGCTTGGCTTTGTCGCTCAACATGAAAAACACGACACTGCCTCTCAAATACCCGCTGCGCATCGTTTGCGTGGTTCAGCTTGTGGCGCTGCTTTATTTTTGGTTTGTGCCAGGCAGCTTCCCATACAGCGTTGCGCGTCATAGCGAGGAACTCATGACAATAGGGTATGTGGTGATGCTGGCCACGCCCGTGATGCTTGCGGTGGGCTACTACATTTTGAACCAGAGCCTTTTGATCAAGCTATTTCATACGGCCTTGATTTTGGGATTTTTTGCGATCATGGTTCCGCACCAGGTGCTGGCGCAGGCTTTCATCATGCAGCACTTGTCGGTGCTGTTTATGCCGGTGCTCTATATTTGCTTCGGCGCGGTTTTTGATGCGCTTGTTTTTGTCGCGCTTTACTCTTGGGTAGCCAGTAATGCGCCAGCCAATGCAACGATTTAGTGCGTCACCCGAACGACAAGACTGTCAGTAGCGCACGCTGCAAACGGCCAAGGCATTAAGACCCAGGTCATTTATCACGTAAGTGCCATCGTCAACCTCGCTTAAAAAACCGTGCTTTGCAAGCGAGGCCACTGTTTTCATGCCATGCGCACGGGTTTTATGCGGCTGGAGCTGGTGTCTGGCTGTGGGTAACACCGCCACGATTTTGAAGCCATACCGGGCATCTTCCAGGCATTCATACTGCTTGTAGGTGAGTGTTTTAAGCGGCAAGGCGCCATTGGTACTGCCACTCCACTCCATGTCAGACGGCGCATAGCTGATCTTGTAAGCACTTTCGTCAGCTGGAGCTTTGGCTGCTGGCGTGACCACAGGCTTGCGTTTGAAGAAGCGATAGCCTGCAAAGCCGAGCAAGCCCAGCATGGCCAAAGCAAAAAGACTCCAAACAACTAACGTCACAAACACTCCTCCAGAAACTTCATGGATTATCGGTAAAAAATCACCTCCACGTAAGGCGCCCGATGTTGGGCCATGGTCTCAAGATACTTGGTTACGGTTTATGGCGATGCCTGAATCTCAAAATCGGCATCACCCAGGTAGCGGTTGACACCAAAGGCCGCCTGGGTTGCTGCAAGTTCAGCGGCTTCCCACTGCTCGGCCAGCAGTTGCTCCGCAGGCGTGATGGGCCAAGGGCGTGGGTGATCGCCGTACTGCTGAAAAAGTTTTTGATAAGCGCAGTAGCACGGCAGCACCAGGCTGGCATCGCCCAACACCTCTTCAAGCGCTGCACGAAAGCGCCGCACCGCCCATTCGCGTTCAGCGTCTGTCACATCATCCGCAGAAAAAATTTTAAGGTGGTAGGTCATATTTCTGGAATGCTAAAACATTGTCATTTTCCGCTTGAACCCGGCGCATGTAAAAATTAATTTCGTTACTTCTCTTGCATCAAGCGGAGGTTTTTTATTTTTTGCAGACGTACCATGCGTTCTTTTTAAGGAAGTCACATGGCAACACCGTTTTTTGGCAAACGCGATATCGACACCTCTATCGCCCCTACATCTCCCACCCATTTGAGGCAAGGAATATCGGGCGGATACACCCCTCCAGGCACGCCCGCCGCGCAACAGGTTGCTGGAACCCAGCAAAAACCAGCCAGTGATACAGCCCTGGCCAGCGTGCATGAAGGTGGCAGTAAGCTGACAGTCGGACCCAACATCAAGCTCAAAGGGGTTGAAATCACAGACTGCGACACGCTGGTGGTTGAGGGCTTGGTCGAGGCGACCATGGACTCACGCGTGATGCAAATCGCAGAGCAGGGCGCCTTCAAGGGGTCGGCAGAAATTGACGTGGCGGAAATCCGTGGTGAGTTCAATGGCAACCTCACGGTGCGCCAAAAACTGGTGATTTACTCCACCGGAAAAGTCACCGGCACCATTCGCTACGGCAAGCTGGTGATTGAAGAAGGCGGTCAGTTGGCGGGTGAAATTTTGTTTGGTGCCGTCGGCAAGGCTCCGGTACTGGCTCAGATCAACGCTGGGCTTAAAACAGCTTGAACAGCAGCGGTACCAAAAGCGGCATCAACAGCGAGGCCAGCACGACCTGCAAGCCCAGCGCAAGAGCTGCGTAGGCTCCAGCATCGGCGTTGACTTGCAAGGCACGTGCTGCACCTATGCCGTGCGCAGCAGTACCCAGCGCAAAGCCACGCGCTGCCCAGCCTTCGCGGGTGATGGGTATGCGCAAGGCATCAAACAGGTACTTGCCTGCCAGTGCGCCAACCAAACCCGTGATGACAGCAAACACCGCTGCCAGTGCGGGGATGCCGCCTATTTTTTCAGCAATACCCATGGCGACAGGTGCTGTGACCGACTTCGGCACCAGCGACAGCATCACCGCTGGCGGCAGACCAAAAGCCCATGCCAACAGCAGTGCAGAACCACTGGCAGCAAAGCCACCGATCAGCGCAGCCAGCAGCAGCCTGGCCCAACGCTGGCGCAATTCTGCACGTCGTTGCCATAGAGGCCAGGCCAGTGCCACTACGGCAGGCCCCAACAAAAAGTGAATGAACTGCGCGCCTGCAAAGTAAGTGGGGTAGGGCACACCAGACAGCAACAAGCCTGCGGCCAGCACCACCACCGTCCACAGCACCGGATTGGCCCAAGGCGCTTGATGAAGACGCGCATAGGCCGCTTGCGCCAAAACATAAACAACCAAGGTTGCCGTCAAACCGAACAGCGGTGTCGCCGATAAATAAACCCAGAGTTCAACGAATTTAGGCATTGTCTGGTGCGTCTTTAGCGCTTTTAAACCAATGCAAGCTCAGCACCGTGACGGTTAATCCAGCCAGCGTAGACGCTACCACCACCGCGAGCATACGAAAACCATACTGGTTGACAAGCGATAAATGCGTCATGACACCCACGCCGACCGGTACAAAGAGTAAGGAAAGGTGTGACAGTAAAAAATCTGCACACAGGCTAACGGGCTCACGAACCACCTGCCAGCGCAGGGCCAGCAGCAGCAAAACCATACCCACCACAGGGCCGGGAAAAGGCAACTTCAAGCCACGCGCCAGCAGCTCACCGCTAGATTGAAAAACCAGCAACCAGGCCAGTCCGCACAGGGCTTGCATTAGTGTCCCAATTCAGATATTTCAAAACATGAAAGCGAGCTTTCGCCCCCATGCCGTCGTTGCAAAGCCTTGCCATAGCTGGAGCTATGTCGGCGTTTTGCGCCTAGGCCTGGGTGCGAAATCATCACTTTCATTTGCCTTGAAATATCTGAATTGGGACACTAGAATCGTGGCAAATCGGGATGCGAGATTTTGCCGCCTCTAACCAACATCTTGCCGTATTCAGCGCAGCGGTTCAGCGTCGGAATCACCTTGCCCGGGTTGAGCAAACCCTTGTTATCAAACGCACGTTTGACGCCAAACATCTGCTCGTTTTCTTCAGCTGAAAATTGCACGCACATCGAGTTGAGCTTTTCCACGCCCACACCGTGCTCGCCCGTCACAGTACCGCCCATGGCCACGCTGGTTTCCAAAATTTCAGCGCCAAACAGCTCGCAGCGGTGCAACTGGTCGGCATCATTGGCATCAAACAAAATCAAAGGGTGCAAGTTGCCATCACCGGCGTGGAACACATTGGCGCAGCGCAGTTGGTACTTTTTTTCCATTT
The DNA here is from genome assembly GCA_043781295.1 of Polaromonas sp. Classification (GTDB taxonomy): domain Bacteria; phylum Pseudomonadota; class Gammaproteobacteria; order Burkholderiales; family Burkholderiaceae_C; genus Polaromonas. The sequence goes on along the minus strand of JAYWBS010000071.1, from coordinate 18,314 downwards.
CGGCAATCGCCAGCAAAATGTCGGCCAGGCGTTTACGCGGAATGGTCGAGTCCATGCACATGTAGTCGGGGCTCATGCGGCCGCTGGCTGGGAAAGCATTTTTGCGGCCTGACCAAAACTTCAGGCGTTCGGCTTCGTTTTGGCTGACCGCAATGGCGGTTGCGCCGCAGCGTGTGAGCACCTCGCTCATGCGCCCGATTTCTTCCTCCACTTCTTCTATCGTACCGTCAGATTCGCACAGCAAAATTGCGGCGGCACTCAAGTCATAGCCCGCGTGTACAAAGTCTTCGACAGCTGCCGTCATGGGCTTGTCCATCATCTCCAGCCCTGCGGGAATAATGCCCGCCGCAATCACTGCCGCCACTGCATCGCCAGCCTTGCGCAAATCGTCAAAGCTGGCCATGATGCAGCGTGCCAGTTGCGGCTTGGGAATCAGCTTGACGGTGACTTCAGTCGTGATGGCCAGCATGCCTTCACTGCCAATGATGATGCTGAGCAAGTCGTAGCCTGCCGCATCCAGCGCAGCACTGCCAAACTCGACTTCCTCGCCCTCAATCGTGAAGCCCTTGACCTTGAGCACGTTGTGCACGGTGAGCCCGTATTTCAGGCAATGTACGCCGCCCGAATTTTCGGCCACATTGCCGCCTATGGTGCAGGCAATCTGGCTCGACGGGTCGGGTGCGTAGTACAGGCCATGTGGCGCAGCGGCTTCAGAAATGGCCAGATTGCGCACGCCGCCTTGCACCACGGCGGTACGGCTTAGCGGGTCTATTTGCAGGATTTTGTTGAACTTGGCCAATGACAGCGTCACGCCCAGCTTGTGCGGCATGGCACCGCCAGAAAGCCCCGTGCCTGCACCACGTGCCACCACGGGCACACCCAGTGCGTGGCATGTTTTAAGCACCGCCTGCACCTCGGCATAAGTTTCAGGCAATGCCACTACCAGGGGCCGCTGACGATAGGCTGTCAGGCCATCGCATTCATAGGGCGTGGTGTCTTCGTTATTCCACAGCAGGGCGTGGGCTGGCAGTACCGCATGGAGGGCGTGTACCACTTGCGCCTGCCGGGCTGCTCTTTCAAGCAAGTCATGCTGTAAGGGGGCGACGGGTGCGTTCATGGTTTGATTCCTGTTTAACGTCAGACTTTAGGACAAACCGCAGCTTTTTGGGTGAAGAAATTTAAAGGCCTGCGTGAAATATGCTGCGCTAACCCAGGCTTTTGCGCAACCACTCCACAAACGCTGCACACTCCCAGCGGTCCATGGTGCCGGTGCGCCAGCACAGGTAGTGGGCGTGTGGGCTAGGGACGTTGCTGGTAAATACAGCGTTGTTGCCAAGACGCACCAGTGAGCCGTTTTCCAGCCAGGGTGCGCCCAGCTTGAGGCGAATCAGTGCGATGCCCATGCCAGCGGCAGCGGCGTCGCACATCAGGCCAATGTCATTGAGCTGCGAGCCATCTATCGGCTCTGGCCAGTCAAGATGATGGGCAGCAAACCAGGTGCGCCAAGGTTCCAGCGGCGAGCGCAGCAGGCTTTCACCTTCCAGGTCATCGGGCGACTCAAACGGCCCGTGTTCGCGCACAAAAGCCGGTGATGCGAGCGGTGTGACTTCGTCCTTGATGAGGCAGACATGCTCCAGATCCGCGTAGCGGCCGGTGCCAAAGCGCACGATCAAATCGGCGTCTTCGGCCTGCACATCCAGCAGCGGAATCGACACCTGCAAGGTCAAATCAATCTCGGGGTAGGCCTCAGTGAACTGGCGCAGGCGCGGAATCAAAATCGAGCGCGCAAACGTTGGCGTGACGGCCAGCCGCAGCTTGCGTTTGCCGGGGTTACCGCTTTGCCCCGCTGCACCTGGAAACTTTTGCAAGGTAGCCAGTCCCTCGCGCACATGCGCCAGGTATTCACTGCCCTCGGTGGTCAGTGAAAAATCAGCCCGGCCAAACAGCTTGGTGCCAATGATTTGCTCCAGCTGCTTGACGCGGTGGCTGACCGCACTGGGCGTGACGCACAACTCTTCTGCGGCCTGCGTGACGCTGCGCAGCCGCGCCAGCGTTTCAAAAGTCAGCAGGCACTGGATGGGTGGGATGCGTTGTGTGCCTGCTGCGCTCATGGTGGTTTTATTTGAAGATGACGGTTTTGTGGCCGTTGAGCAGCACTCTGTGCTCACTATGCCACTTCACCGCCCGTGCCAGCACCCGGCTTTCGGTGTCTTTGCCGCGTGCGGTTAAATTTTCAACCGTGTCTTTGTGATCCACCCGCGTCACGTCCTGTTCAATGATCGGGCCTTCGTCCAGGTCAGCCGTCACGTAATGGGCCGTCGCGCCAATTACTTTCACGCCGCGTTCATGCGCCTGGTAATACGGTTTGGCACCTTTGAAGCTGGGCAGCATGCTGTGGTGAATGTTGATGGCGCGGCCTGAGAGTTTTTTGCACAGGTCGTTGCTCAGCACCTGCATGTAGCGCGCCAGCACAACGAGCTCTGCGCTTTCGCTTTCAATGATCTCCAGCTGCCTGGCTTCAGCCTGCGCTTTGGTCTCAAGAGTGACGGTGATGTGGTGAAACGGCACGTTGTAGCTGGCAGCCAGCTGGTAAAAGTCGCGGTGGTTGCTGATGATGGCGCGCACGTCAATCGGCAGCAGGCCAGACTTCCAGCGGAACAAAATGTCGTTCAAACAATGCCCGTCGCGGCTGACCATGATGACGGTACGCATCGCGTCTTGCGTGGAATGCAACTTCCAGGCCATCTCAAACGGCGCAGCAAAGGTGGCCAGTTCAGTTTTAAGTTGCGAATAGCTCAATTGGTCACAGGCAAACTGCACCCGCATGAAAAACAACCCGGTGGCCGGGTCGTTGTACTGGGCGGCTTCTTCAATGTTGCCGTTACGCTGCATTAAAAAGCCGGACACGGCATGAACAATGCCCATGCGGTCAGGGCAAGACAGGGTGAGGATGTAGGCGTGCTTCATAAGGCTGGAATTGTCGCAGGTCAACGCAGGCGCAGTGCGGTGCCAAAATACGGGCATCACAGCAGGAGATTCGCATGGCTTATCAAAATTTCAACATGGACCACCAGTGGTTGCCGTTCACGCCGAACCGCAGCTTTAAAAAAGACCCGCGCGTGTTCGTTGCTGCCGACGGCATGATGTTTACCACCCATGACGGCAAGCAGGTTATTGACGGCATTTCCAGCCTGTGGTGCGTGGCGGCGGGGCACAACCGCAAGCCCATCAATGAAGCAATCAAAAAGCAGCTCGACACACTCGACTACGCCACGGCCTTCCAGGCCAGCAACGACCAGGCCTTTGTCGCTGCCGAAATGATTGCCGACATGGCCCCCGGCGACTTGAACAAGGTGCTGTTTTGCAATTCAGGCAGCGAGGCAGCAGACACGTCACTTAAAGTCGCGCTGGCCTACCACCGCGCGCGCGGTGAAGGGCATCGCAACGTGTTCATTGGCCGCGAGCGCGGCTACCACGGCGTGGGCTTTGGCGGCATGAGCGTGGGCGGCATTCCGGCCAACCGCAAGGCCTACGGCACGGCCCTGCTGCCACGGGTTGACCACATGCGGTTTATTCATGACCCAGTGAATCATGCGTATATTCACGGCGAAGAGCCGGTGTGGCAAGAAGACCTGCTGGCCGAGCTTGAAAACCGCATCTTGCCGCTGCACGACCCCAGTAACATCGCCGCCGTGATCATTGAGCCGATTGCAGGCAGCGCCGGCTGGTATCTGCCGCCGCAAGGCTACGTCAAGCGGCTGCGCGAGATTTGCGACAAGCACGGTATTTTGCTGATTTTTGACGAGGTGATTACCGGCTTTGGTCGCCTGGGCTGCAACTTTGGCGCTGACTTTTACGGCGTGGTGCCCGACATGTTGAACTTTGCCAAATGCGTGACCAATGGCGTGATTCCGCTGGGCGGCGTGATTTGCTCTGACCGCATTTACGACACCATGATGGGTGCCAATTCCAACGCGCCCGAGCACGCGATTGAGTTCTTCCACGGCTACACCTACTCCGGCCACCCGGTGGCCTGCGCAGCGGCGATCGCCACGCTTGAATTGTTCAAGCAAGACAAGCTGTTTGAGCGCGCCGGCCAAATGGGCAAGGTGCTGGGCGATGCCATGCACAGCGGCTTGAAAGGCTTGCCTAACGTCATTGGCATTCGCACACTGGGCCTGGCCGGTGCGGTGGAGCTGACATCGATTGCGGGTGCGCCCGGCAAACGCGCCTTTGATATTTTCATGACCTGCTACCACCACGGCGTGCTGGTGCGGCCTGCGGGGGAGAATCTGGTCGTTTGCCCACCTTACATCGTCGAGAAAGAGCACATTGACCGGATTGTGAATGTGCTGGCGGACGCGATTCGGAAAAATGCTTGAGGTGGGTGCTTGCTAATTAGCTTTATCGCTTGGAATTTTACGTCTTAATTAATGCATTTAGAGGAATAAACTCCTTATAATGCATGGATGATAGATCGCGAGTTACACCCCGCCTTGCTGGAAGCTCTGGCCGATAGCCCGGCTGTGGCATTGCTCGGTCCACGCCAAGCGGGTAAGACGACGCTGGCCAGGCAAATCGGGGATCAACGCATCGGCGATCAGCTTGCGGGCAGTATTTATCTGGATTTGGAAAGCCCACAAGATCGGCAAAAGCTCTTTGACCCGGAAGCCTACTTGCTCGGGCATGAAACCAAGTTGGTGATTTTGGATGAGGTGCAGCACATGCCAGCGCTGTTTCAGGCGCTGCGCAGCCTGATTGACCAAGGGCGGCGCAAGGGTTTGCTCACCGGGCGGTTTTTACTGCTGGGCTCGGCTTCAGGCGAGCTGCTCAGGCAATCGGGTGAGAGTTTGGCGGGGCGCATTGCATACCTGGAATTGCCGCCTTTTCAACCGCTTGAATTGAATGCTGCCGAGCAAGACCAGCTCTGGCTGCGCGGCGGGTTCCCCAGCAGCTTTTTGGCCAGCTCGCAGCCCAAAAGCATGGCCTGGCGGCAAAACTTGATCAACACGTATTTGCAGCGCGACATTCCAGCCTATGGCACGCGCATCCCGGCAGAGACGTTGCGCCGCCTGTGGACGATGCTGGCGCATAGCCAGGGCGGTTTGCTGGATGTGTCTATGCTGGGCAAAAATTTGATGCTGGACGCGAAGACGGTGCATCGTTATCTGGACTTGTTTGTTGACCTGATGCTGCTGCGCCGCCTGACACCTTGGCATAGCAATACGGGCAAGCGAATGGTGAAATCGCCCAAGCTGTATATCCGCGATTCTGGGCTGGTGCATGCGCTGCTGGGCATTGTGTCGGCGGATGATGTGCTGGCGCATCCGGTGGTGGGCAGCAGTTGGGAAGGCTTTGTGGTGGAGGCGCTGCTTAATGCCGCGCCTGTGAACACCAGCGCGGGGTTTTATCGCACGAGCAATGGCGCAGAAATTGACTTGGTGATAAACCTTCCGGGCCACGGCATTTGGGCGATTGAGATCAAGCGCGGCCTGGGCAGCCCACCCAAGCGCGGGTATTACAGCGCTTGCGAAGATATACAGCCTGCGCGGCGCTTTGTGGTGTATCCGGCTGGCGAGGCTTACTCTCTTGGCGAGGGCGTGGAGGCGGCGGGATTACGCGCCATGGTTGAGCTGTTGCGCGAGTGCCGCTTGCGGTAGGCACGGCCAGGGCCAAAGCCCAGCCGCACCCGATTCGCAGAAACGCTTGAGGTGGGTGAAACTTAATGCTTCATTTATGACGCGTTAAGTTGTTGGTAGGCCTGTTTCAGGCGTTTGAAATGCGATTTTTGAGAGTGAAAAATTTCCGCAAGCCTTCAAATATGTACTATATTTGCTACTAAAATTATAGCAAACTCTGAGATCATTCAAACCAGGCCTTGGCTTGAGTCGTGTCGTTGGGCTGATTTCATGCCGCACGGCTGCCCCTATCCCCACCAAATCAGTCGGATATTGATTGACAGAAAAAAGCCGCAGGCGAATAATAAATCATTAGAGAATCAATGTTTCATAAGTAAATCAACAAATCCTACTTTTGAGGTGCAAGCATGAGCGACTCCGAACTCCCTTGGCATGACGCAGCCGAGCGCGACCAGCTGGACCCTGACTTCCCAGTGGGGGTCGAGGTCAATGGCCAAAAGCTGGGCCTGTTTTTACTCGGCGATGAGGTGCATGCACTGGAGGACGTTTGCCCGCATGCCTACGCGCTGCTGTCGCAAGGCTTTCAGGAAGACGGCGTGATTGAATGCCCGCTGCATGCGGCGCGCTTTGACATTGCCACCGGCAAGTGTCTGGCTGAAGTGGGTGAGCGCGACCTCCATCGCTTCCCCGTGCGGGTGCAAGGTGGCCGGGTGCAGGTGCAGATTCCCATTGTGAAAGCCGCAGCATGACCAGCGCCGTGCCTGCGATTGAATTTATCGGCGTGCAAAAGCGCTTCCCGGCGCGTGGGCAATCAAAAGAAGTGCTGGCCGCAACCGATGTGAACTTTGCGATTGCGCCGGGTGAAGTGGTCTCCATCATCGGGCCGTCAGGCTGCGGCAAAAGCACGTTGCTCAACATGGGCTCGGGTCTGGCGAAACCCAGTGCGGGCATGGTCAAGGTGGCAGGGCAAGTCGTTGAGGGGCCAAACAAACACGTGTCCTTCATGCTACAAAAAGACCTGTTGATGCCCTGGCGCACGATTGCCCAAAACATCGAGTTTGGGCTGGAGCTGCGCAGCGTACCCGCAGCCGAGCGAGCCGACGTGTCCAACAAGCTGCTCAAGCAATGCCACCTGACGGGCTTTGGTGCCAATTACCCGCACCAGTTGTCGGGCGGCATGCGCCAGCGCGCCGCATTGGCCAGAACGCTGGCCGTTGACCCGCTGGTGCTGCTGATGGACGAGCCGTTTTCAGCACTTGATGCGCAAACCAAAATGATCTTGCAGCAAGACCTGGCGCAAACGGTGGCGCAACATAAAAAGACGGTGCTTTTCATCACCCATGATTTGTTTGAGGCGGTCGCGTTGTCAGACCGTATCCTGGTCATGAGCGAGCGCCCCGGCACCATCATTGAGCAAATTACCGTCGATATACCCGACCGCAACGACCCGATGGCCAGGCGCAAACGCACCGAGGTGGGCCCGTATGTGGCGCGCCTGATGGATTTGCTCAAGCTTGATGCGCACACTGAAGTGCACTGACCCACTCAACTCGCTCAATCCACTCAACACCCCACCGGAGAAACCTGATGACCGTCAAAGCCCCCCACATGACTGACACACTGCGCCGCACCGTCCTGGCCCTGTTGGCGGCAAGCGCCTTTATGGCGCCACTGGCTGCCCATGCGCAACTGCAAAAAATAACTTATTTGCTGCCCGCACCAGGCACCCTGCCGGCCTTTGGCCCGTGGATGTTGGCGCAGGCCAAAGGTTATTACGCGGCGGAAGGCCTTGAGGTTGAATTTGTTGCCGGGCGCGGCGGTGTTGACGTGGCCAAGCAGGTTGGTGCGGGTAATGCGGTGATTGGCGGCGCGATTGGCGACACGCCCATCATCGCGCGGGCGCAGGGCATTCCCGTCAAGGCCGTGGCGGTGCTGGGCAGCGGCTCCTTGATGCAACTGGTCAGCCACAAGGACGAACGGATAGAAAGCCCGCGTGAGCTCAAAGGCAAAACCGTCACGGTTATTTCTTATACCGACACCACCTACTACGCGCTGCTGGGCATGCTCAGCAAAGTCGGGCTGACCAAAAACGATGTGAACATTCAAGCCGCTGGCCCAGCCGGTGTGTGGCAGCAATTTGCAGGTAAAAAAGCCACCGCCATGGCCGGTGTACCCGACTGGACTGTCAGCGCACTTGACGCTGGGGCGCAGGTAGACATCTTGCCTGCGGATGTGTACTTCAAAAGCATGGCGCAGTCGATCCTGGCGTCTGACGAGACGATTCAAAAGAACCCGCAACTGGTGCAAAAGCTGGTGCGCGCCACGCTCAAGGGCATGAAAGACATCATGGCCGACCCCAAGGCCGCCACAGCGGTTTATGTCAAGCATGTACCTGTCCATAAAGGCAAAGAAGCGTCCATATTGAAAGCCTTCGAGATGTACAACAAATACGTTTATGCAGGCCAGAAAATACCCGGCCAGATGGACGAAGCACGCCTGGGCGAACTGCAAAAGTTTTATGTTGGCAACGGTGTGGTGGCCAAAGAAGCGCCACTCAAAGACCTGTACACCAACCAGTTTGTCTCGGGCAAATAACAGCCCTTCAGCCTGCAAAGCACCATCATGAACGCCAACCGCGACCGCCTCATCACCACCAGCTGGAGCCTGGCAGTGCTGGTACTTTTTTTAGCTGCCTGGCAGTGGGGTCCGGCGCTTGTTGGCGCGCCCGACTTTGTGCTGCCCAAGCTCAGCAAAGTGTGCGCCGAAGCCATGCGCATCTGGGACGGTGAGCGCCTGCTTTGGCATGCGGGCATCACTGCCGCCGAGGTGGTGATTGGTTTTGTTTTGGGCTCGGTGCTGGGTGCGCTGATTGGTTATGCGCTGGGCCTGTCGCCGCGTGTTGAGGCGGTGCTCTCGCCCTATTTGCTGGCGCTGCAAATCGCACCCAAAGTCGCGTTTGCGCCGCTGTTTGTGATGTGGATGGGCTACACCATGTACCCGAAAATTCTGGTGGCGGTGTTGATTGTTTTCTTTCCGGTACTGATTAATGTGCTGTCGGCCATGCGCACCATGGATGTGGACATGATCAATCTGGCGCGCTCGTTTTCGGCCACGCGGTTGCAGGTTTTCAGGAATGTGGAATACCCAACCACCATGCCGGCCTTGTTCTCTGGCCTGCGCATTGCCAGCACGCTGGCCGTGATTGGCGTGGTGGTGGGCGAGCTGGTGGGCGGCAACATGGGCCTGGGTTATTTGCTGGTGTTTTTTGAAGGCCAGGGCAACACCGCTGCGGTGTTTGTCATCATCGCTGCACTGACAGTCATTGGCATTGCGGCTTACTACGCGGTGGTGATTGCCGAGCGCCGCGTGCTGCATTACCTGCCCTCGTCAGAGCGGCGCTCTGCCTGATCAAATTTTATTGATTACCTATGACCACATCAACACCCTCTGAAATTTCACTCACAGGCCGCAAGGTGCTGGTCACGGGCGGTGCGCGCGGCCTGGGCGAGGCGTTTGTACGCGCCTTGCTGGGTGCGGGCGCGCAAGTGGTTATCAGCGATGTGCTGCATGAGCGTGGCCAGGCGCTGGCCAAAGAACTTGGCAGCCAGGTGCACTACGTGGCTATGGACTTGAGCGACCCCGCCGCCATCAAGGCCGGGGTTGACGCAGCGGCAGCCCGCATGGGTGGGCTGGACGGCCTGGTCAACAACGGTGCCATCACCAATTCAGGCGGCAAAGTGATGGCCGACATTGCGACTGACATGTGGGACCGCGTGATGAACGTCAACGTGCGCGGCACCTGGCTGGCTACAGCCGCTGCCCAGCCGCACCTGGCAAGCTCAGGCAGTGGACGCGTCGTTAACCTGGCATCAGACACCGCCTTGTGGGGCGCGCCCAACCTGATGGCTTATGTGGCCAGCAAGGGCGCCGTGATGGCCATGACGCGCTCGATGGCGCGCGAGCTGGGGCCGCAGGGCATCACTGTCAACGCGATAGCACCCGGCTTGACGCTGGTTGAAGCGACTGAATACGTGCCCCAGGCGCGCCACGACTACTACCGCAATGGCCGTGCCGTCGAGCGCGCGCAAATGCCTGAAGACGTGACCACCGCCGTGCTGTTTTTGTTGTCGCGCGGCAGCAGTTTTATTACCGGACAAGTCTTGCCCGTCAACGGCGGCTTTGTCATGAACTAAGACATAGCTGAAATACGAAAAAGGAAACCCCATGAACGCAGCCAACCAACCCCTGTTCAACGAACGCGGCCTGATGGACGCAACCATTCCGCCAGAAGCCGAGATTCAACGCGACATGATGGCGGCCCCTGGCCAAAGCCTGGCCGCCTGGCTTGAAAGCCGCGTGGCACGCTTTTCATCGCGCAAATATGACTGGGACGCGCTGAAGTTTCAGGCCGACTACGACCCCACTTATCGCCGCGCACAAATGCGCTACGTCGGCACAGGCGGCACTGGCGTTGCCACTGATGCCAACACCGTGCCGTCGGCGCACTTCACGTTTTCCACCATGGTGATTCCGGCAGGCAATGTGGGCCCGTCGCACATCCACTACGACGTGGAAGAGGTGTTTTTTGTGATGCGCGGCAAGATGAAAATCGTCTGCGAAAAAGACGGCCAGCGCTGGGAAGCCGTGCTCAATGAGCGTGACTTGATCTCGGTGCCGCCCGGCGTGTACCGCGAAGAGTCCAACATTGGCGACGAAGACGCGCTGATGTGCGTGATGCTGGGCACCCCCAAACCGATCACGCCCACCTACCCGCCTGACAGCCCACTGGCGAAGATCAAGCGCGATATGCTGGCCAACCTGGCAACTGCTACTGAATAAATAGCTGCTTGCGCCCGAATCTATTGGGCTACAGCCATTTTTAATGCTTAAAAAGACACGAAATCCGGTTTTACTCCCTCTCCCTTTGCGGGGAGAGGGTAGGGGTGAGGGTGCCATACGCAGCTCTACCTATATATGCCACACAACAGCCCATCCTCAAGCATGACCGACCGCCTGCAGCGCTTCCCTTGCCTGGTAGCGGCTATAGCGGGCGACCAGCTTGCATATCGCCAGGCTGGCAGCAAGCACATCACCCATGTCCTACTGCATGGTATTGGCTCGGCATCTGGCAGCTGGCTGATGCAGCTTGAAGCCGCAAAGGCCAGTCAGGGTGTTGGCCTGTTGGCGTGGGACGCGCCGGGCTACGGCAGTAGCAGCCCGGTAGTGCCAGCGCATCCCGATGCAGGCGACTACGCCAGCAAACTCTGGGCCTGGCTGGATGCCTTGGGCGTTGTGCAGCCCGTCATGCTGGTGGGGCATTCGCTGGGTGCCTTGATGGTGGCCAGAGCCGCCGTGCAGCGCCCCACGCGCGTTGCCGGGTTGACGCTGCTGGCACCGGCCCAGGGCTATGCCCGAGCCAGCGCCGTAGAGCGCGATAAAAAATTAAACGACCGCTTGAGCCAGTTGGCAGCGCTTGGCCCCCACGGTGTCGGCCAAAAGCGCGGTGCCGGCATGCTGTCGCCGCAGGCCGCGCCTGAACTGGTGGCGTATGTGCAAGGCGTGATGGCGCAGATTCAACCCGCCGGCTACACCCAGGCAGCGCATCTTTTGTCTGGCGGTGATTTGCTGGTTGACCTGGCGCAACTGCGTTGCCCGGTCGTGGTGGCCAGTGGCCAGCTCGATGCGGCCACACCGCCCGCAGCCTGCCAGGCGGTCGCACAGGCTGTGGGTAGCCCGTGGGTCGATTTGGGTGCGGTAGGCCATGCCTGCGCGCTTGAGGCGTTTGATGCGGTCAACCTGCTTTTGAAATTGAAACCGTAAAACAAAGAGGCAAGCTTATGGGTATTTATTCTAATGATGACCGCTACCTGGTACCGGGCCTGCAACGCGGCCTGGACCTGCTGGGTAAATTCACCCGCCAAACCCCCGAGCTCAGTGGCGCAGAACTGTCGCGCCAGCTAAAACTGCCACGCGCATCGGTGTTCCGCATGCTGCACACGCTTGAAAAATCCGGCTTTGTCGAGCGTGTGGGGGACTCCACGCAATACAAACTCAGCCTGGGCGTGCTGCGCTTGGGTTTTGAATATTTGGCTTCGATGGAGCTAACCGAACACGGCAGACCAATCATAGAGGCGCTGCGCGATGTGTCGGGCTACTCTGCCCATGTCGTGGTACGTGACAAGCGTGATGTGGTGTTTGTCGCCAAAGCCACGGGCCGCAGTGCGCTGTTCCATTCCATACAGGTGGGTGCGCGCTTGCCCGCCCACGCCACGGTGCTGGGCCGCTTGTTGCTGTCTGGCCTGAGCATGGCCGCGCTGTCTGAGCTGTATCCTGAATCGCCCTTGCCAGCCCATACCCCCAAAACGCCCACCACGCTGGCGCAGCTCAAGGCCTTGATTGATATTGATCGCAGCAAAGGCTACGGTATCAGCCAGGGTGGGTTTGAAGCCGGCATTTCCACCATTGCCGCGCCCGTATTCAATGATCGGCTTGAAGTGGTGGCAGCTGTCAGCATCACCATACCCGCGCAACATCTGGCTGCGACGCTGACCGATGTGCTGGTGCCGCAGGTGCGTTATGCGGCACAAGATTTGACGGAGCGCATCAGCCACTTGCCAAACCCGTATAGCAAACTGCACAGCCTGCCCAAGACCCAGCACAAGATGATCGTCTAGACATGACAACCACCCCCGCACATCCGACCCGCATCACCGTGGGTGAGTTAGCGGCACGCTTTTTGGAGCAATGCAGCACCCAAGCCGCCTTTGGCGTGATTTCCATCCACAACATGCCGATTCTGGATGCCTTCAACACGCGGCGAAAAATCCGCTTTGTCTCGGCGCGTGGCGAGGCGGGGGCCTGCAACATGGCCGATGCCTATGCCCGCGTCACCGGTGGCTTGGGCGTGTGCGTGACCAGCACTGGCACGGGTGCGGGCAATGCAGCCGGTGCGTTGATTGAGGCGCTGACAGCAGGTACGCCCATGCTGCACCTGACGGGGCAAATCGAGTCTGATTATCTGGACCGCGACCTGGGTTACATCCATGAGGCACCGCAGCAACTGGCCATGTTGCAAGCCGTTAGCAAAGCCGCCTTTCGCATCCGCAATACCGAGACGGCTTTGGCCACGCTGCGTGAAGCGCACCGCCTGGCATTCACCGCGCCCTGCGGCCCCGTCAGCATTGAGATACCGATTGACATTCAGGCCAGCTTGATGGACTTGCCTGCTGATTTGGCACCGCTGGCCTTGCCTGCCTTGCAGCCTGATGCACAACAGGTAGCCGCGCTGGCCGACCGTTTAAAAACCGCCAAGCGCCCATTGCTGTGGCTGGGTGGCGGTGCACGTGGCGCGCGCGCTGCCGCCCAGCGTTTTGTCAACATGGGCTGGGGCGTGGTCACGTCCGTGCAGGGGCGCGGCATTATTTCTGAAGACAACCCGGCCAGCCTGGGCTCGTACAACCTGCAAAAACCTGCTGAGGATTTGTACCAAAGCTGCGATGCCATGCTGGCCGTGGGCACGCGCCTGCGCAGCAACGAGACGCTGCGCTACAAGCTCAAACTGCCCAAGGCGCTTTACCGCATTGATGCCAATGCGCTGGCGCATAACCGGGGCTACAGCAGCGACTATTTTGTGCAGGGCGATGCAGCGGCCACGCTGAATGCGCTGGCTGACATGCTCGAAGGCCAGATGCAGGTTGACAAGGCTTTGGTCGCTGACGTGCAAGCCGCGCGGGCCAAAGCCGCGCAGGCTGTTGATGCCACATTGGGCGCCTACCTGACGCTGAAAAACGCGGTTGAAAAGCAGGCTGGGCCAGACATCTGGTGGGTGCGCGACATCACGCTGTCCAACAGCATGTGGGGCAACCGCGCACCGATGTTGAACCACCCGCGTGCAGGCGTTCACGCGCTGGGCGGCGGTATTGGCCAGGGCTTGGCCATGGCGATTGGCACCTCGATTGCCGATGCTGAACATGGCCTCAAACGCAAGACTGTGGCACTGGCGGGTGATGGCGGCTTCATGCTGAATGTGGGCGAGCTGGCCTGCGCCGTGCAGGAGCGCGCCAACCTGGTGGTGATCTTGATGAACGACAGCCGTTACGGCGTGATCAAGAACATTCAGGACGATATTTACGGCAGCCGCCATTGCTATGTGGAGCTGCACACGCCAGACTTTGCTGCGTTTTGTGCCAGCTTGCAGGTCACGCATTTCAATTTGAGCCAGCCTGCACAAACCGCTGACGTGCTGGCCAAAGCTTTTGCAGCGACTGGCACGGTGGTGGTGGAAGTTGACATGCAAAGCTGGGGCTCTTTTGCAGCCAAGTTTGCCGGTCCGATTTTGAAGAAAGATTGAAGTGTTGCAAGTTGTGTTGATAGGTTACGGCGCAATTGGCCAGGCGATTTGCCGCAGACTGCAAGGCAATGGTTCGATCACGGTGACCCATGTGGTGGTGCGCGAGCAGCGCGTGGCTGAAGTGCAAGCGGCACTCATCGCAGTGGGCAGTACCATGCAGGCCGTGGCCGCTGTGCCCAAAGGCGCGAAACTGGTGCTTGAATGCGCAGGCCATGAGGCGCTAACCGCTCATGTTTTAGGAGCACTCAAGGCAGGATGTGAATGCGCGGTGATGTCGGTCGGTGCCTTGTCTGAACGCGGCTTGCCCGAGCGCCTGGCAGAGGCGGCGCAGTATGGCGACACCCAAGTGCATTTGCTGGCAGGCGCGATTGGCGGCATGGATGCGCTGGCTGCTGCACGGCATGCAGGTTTGGTTGAGGTGACTTACACCGGGCGCAAGCCGCCGCAAGGCTGGAAGGGCTCTGCCGCTGAAGGTGTGGTCAATCTCGCAACACTTACCCAGGCCACGGTTATTTTTGAAGGCACGGCGCGCGAAGCTGCGCACACCTACCCCAAAAACGCCAACGTGGCGGCCACCGTGTCATTGGCTGGGCTGGGGCTGGATGCAACGCGGGTGCGGCTCATTGCTGACCCCAGCGTGACGGACAACATCCATGAAATTCAGGCACGCGGCGAGTTTGGCGACATGCAGGTGACGATGCGCGGCAAGCCGCTGGCCGAGAACCCCAAAACATCGGCGCTCACGGTGCTGTCAGCACTGCGCTTTTTGCACAACCGCGCCAGCGGGTTGACCATCTAACAGCCATATGACCACACCCCATTTACAAACCTTCACGGCAGGCCAGTGGCGCGATGCTTCGGGCCCGGTCTACGCCACCGACTACCCACACGACGGCAGCCAGGTCGCCACACTCAACGCCGCCACAGCGCAAGACGTAGACGATGCCGTTCGGGTTGCCGAACACGCGCGCCAGCAACCCGCGTGGGCCAATCTCAAACCGCATGAGCGCGCCAGCCTGCTGCACAAAATCGCTGCAGGCATCCGCGAACGCGGTGAAGAGCTGGCCCAGTTGCAGCGGCTGGACAACGGCAAACCCATCAAAGAAACCCGCGCCCTGGTGGCCAGCGCCGCAGGCACGTTTCAGTTTTTTGCAGCAGCGTGTGAAACGCTGGAAGACGCTATCACGCCGCAGCGCGGTGACAGCATCACCATGAGCGTGCACGAGCCGCTGGGCGTGGTGGGCGCGATCACGCCGTGGAATTCACCGATTGCCAGTGAAGCGCAAAAGTTGGCCCCGGCCCTGGCGGCGGGCTGCGCCGTGGTGTTTAAACCGGCTGAAATCACGCCGCGCATGGCCATTGAACTGGCACGCATTGCGCAAGCCGCAGGTGTGCCCAACGGCATCATCAGCGTGCTGCCGGGCAAGGGCTCCATCGTCGGTGAAGCGCTGGTGCGGCATCCGCTCATCAAGCGCATCGCGTTTACCGGTGGCACCCATGTTGGCATGGGCATTGCGCGCATAGCGGCTGACAAGCTCATGCCCACGTCGCTGGAGCTGGGCGGCAAGTCGCCGACCATTGTTTGCCAAGACGCGGATCTGGACCACGCGGTAGCGGGCGTGCTGTACGGCATTTTCAGCTCGTCCGGCGAGTCGTGCATTGCAGGTTCACGCGCCTTTGTACATGCCAGTTTGTATGACGAGTTCAAGGCACGCTTGCTGGCGGGTGTTAAAAATTTGCGTGTGGGTGACCCGTCAGGCGAGGCCACGCACATGGGCCCGCTGGTCAGCCAAAGCCACCGCGCTTCGGTTGAAAAGTATGTGCAGCTGGGCATTGACGAAGGGGCCAAAGTCTTGTTTGGCGGCGCTCGCCCGCAAGGCGCTGCGCTAGACAAAGGCAGCTACTACCAGCCCACCATCATGGAAGGCCTGCCCAACAGTGCCCGCATGTGCCAGGAAGAAATTTTCGGCCCCGTGCTGGCGCTGCTGCCGTGGCATGACGAGGCTGATTTGATCGCCCAGTGCAACGACAACGTGTATGGCCTGGCCGCAGGCATCTGGACGAAAGACTACAAAACCGTCTGGCGTTTGGGCCGCGCGCTGCAAACAGGGACAGTCTGGGTCAACACCTACAAGGTGTTTTCTACCAGCACCCCATTTGGCGGCGTGAAGTTGAGCGGCACGGGCCGCGAAAAAGGCCGCCTGGGCATTCTGGAATACACCAGCCAGAAGAGTTATTACTGGGGCATGAATGAAAGCCCGATGCCTTGGAGCATGTCATGAACCAAAACATTGAAGGCATTGACGCCATCACCTATTCCACCGAGGCGTGGGACGAGTCCGCCCAATTTTTTGCCGACTGGGGGCTGAAAAATATCAGCCAAAGCGATGCACTGCAAGAGTGGGAAACACTCAATGGCTCGCGCGTGAATGTGCGGCGTACTCTTGACGAAACATTGCCGCCGCCGATAGAAGCAGGCCCCACACTGCGCGAAGTGGTGTGGGGCGTGCGCACCGATGCGCAGCTCGACACACTGGCAACAGCATTGGCAGCTGTGCCTGGTTTTAAAGACCAGCGATCAACGCATGGGAGAGTAGTGGCGCTCGACCCGCATGGCCTGCAAATCGTGTTTCAAAAAAGCGCCAAGCGCGTAACCGAAGTCAAAGGCGTGGCCACCAACACCTGGGACGACGTGCGCCGTATTGACAAGCCCTCACCGATTTACGACAGCGCCCAGCCGGTTGAGATTGGCCATGTGGTGCTGTTCACGGACAAGCTGGATGTGGCAGAGGCGTTTTATGCCAACCTGGGCTTCACCACGTCAGACCGCTACCCTGGGCGCGGCATTTTCATGCGCTGCTCTGTCGATGGTGGGCACCACGATATTTTCTTGCTGCAACTGCCGGGCAAGCCCTGCGGCCTGAACCATGTGGCCTTTACCGTGCGTGATATTCATGAGGTGTTTGGCGGCGGCCTGAACATGAGCCGCAAGGGCTGGAAAACCCAGCTTGGCCCCGGCAAGCACCCGATTTCATCGGCCTTCTTCTGGTACTTTGAAAACCCCTGCGGCGGCCTGATTGAGTACAACGCTGATGAAGACCACCTGACCGACAACTGGGCCGCCCGCGACTTTGAACCCAGCCCCACCGCCTTTGCCGAGTGGGCGATTGACGGCGGCATTGACGGCTTTACCCGCAGGCAGCCCAAGGTGGCTGCGTCCGGTGCATTTTTGACTGAAAAACGATAAGCCTTTTTTCCTTTTTTTGGAGAGCCAAGCATGAGCACTTTAAACACGATGAACGCCATCCCCATTCATGCGCTGCAAGAGCGCTACCTGGACCCGCACCAGGCCCGCACACGCCCGCCCACCACGTTTGAAGATTTGCTGGGCGACGCGATAGAGCGCGGCTTTGGCGCAGGCCACTGGGAGCTGGACGCGTTGGTGGCGCACCTGAACAAAGGCGGGCCGCTGGCACCCAACAGCCAGATGTGGACTGCCGAGTCATTTCAGGCCGTGATGAAAACTTTAGGAGCGTGACATGAACACCGTTGCCGATATTAAATTGACTGAGCCGAAAACCGTCACACCGCAAGACATTGACAAGTTGCTGGAGCGCGGCCTGTACGATTTGTGGTACCCCATTTGCCCGTCTGATTTTGTCAAGGAGCGGCCAGTGTCAATGCGCCGCCTGGGTTACAAAATAGCGCTGTGGCGTGACGGTGCAGACGTGATTCACGCGCTGGAAGACCATTGCCCGCACCGGGGCGCACCGCTGTCAATGGGCGTGAATCTGGGCGACCGCCTGGCCTGCCCGTACCACGGCATTGAAGTGCGTTGCGACGGCATGGTGACCAAGGTGCCGGCCAGCCCCGGCTGCACGCTCGAAGGCTCACGCGCGGCACGATCCTTTCATGTGCAGGACGCGAATGGCGCGATATGGCTTTATAACGGACGTCAGCATGTCGATGTACCGCCCAAGCTGGACTTGCCTGAAGAGCTGAGCAACCCGGAGTGGAGCAGCTTTCAGTGCTATGTGGAATGGCGCGGCGACTACCGTTATGTGGCCGACAACGTGATGGACCCGATGCACGGCAGCTTTGTGCACAAGCAGTCGCATTCGATGAGCGAGGGCGACATCAGCGCCAAGTTCAAGCTGCGCAAAACCGAGCACGGCTTCATGTTTGAAAAAGACGGCCAGCGCGATGTGAACTTTGACTGGACCGAATGGGGCGACACCGGCACGCACTGGATGCGCCTGGCCATCCCCTACCCCAAAACCGGCGGCCCGGGCGGCAGCTTCACCATCATCGGCGCGTACACGCCG
>JAYWBS010000070.1:0-18156 GCA_043781295.1 Polaromonas sp. | reverse complement strand
AAAGGCGGCGGCTCTACGCGAAACGGGCGTGATTCACAGCCCAAAATGCTTGGCGTCAAGAAATTTGGCGGCGAAGTCATCAACGCAGGCAGCATCATTGTTCGCCAGCGCGGTACCCGGTTTCATCCCGGCACCAATGTCGGTATCGGCAAAGACCACACCCTGTTTGCATTGGTAGACGGTCAAGTCTCTTTTGCCATCAAAGGTGCGTTGTCCAAGCAAACCGTTAGCGTGACGGCTGTTGCGACTCCGGCATAAATCGATCACTTCGACGAGTCCTCACGACTTAAAGGAAGCCCCGAGAAGTCGGGGCTTTTTTATTTGTAGACTACTTCTTTCTCTCCAGTCAACCCGAGCCACACCATGAAATTTGTTGACGAAGCCTTTATTGACATTGCCGCAGGCGATGGCGGGGCTGGCTGCGTCTCGTTCAGCCATGAAAAGTACAAAGAGTTTGGCGGCCCGAACGGTGGCGATGGTGGGCGTGGTGGCCATGTGTATGCGGTGGCCGACATCAACCTGAACACGCTGGTTGACTTCAGGTTTTCACGCCGCCACGACGCCAAAAACGGCGGCCACGGCATGGGCTCCGATATGTTCGGCGCCAAGGGCGATGACGTGATTCTCAAAATGCCGGTCGGCAGCATCCTTAGCGATGCAGAGACGGGCGACGTGTTGTTCGAGCTGATGGAGCCGGGCGAGCAAATTTTGATTGCCAAAGGCGGCGACGGCGGCTTTGGCAACCTGCGCTTTAAAAGCTCGACGAATCGCGCGCCGCGCAGCAAAACGCCGGGCTGGCCCGGTGAGCGTAAAAGCTTGAAACTTGAATTGAAGGTACTGGCCGATGTTGGTTTGCTGGGTATGCCCAACGCGGGCAAGTCCACTTTTATCACCGCTGTTTCAAATGCGCGGCCACGCATTGCTGACTACCCCTTCACCACCCTGCACCCCAACTTGGGCGTGGTGCGCGTTGCGCCTGAGCAAAGCTTTGTGGTGGCCGACTTGCCCGGTTTGATTGAAGGCGCGTCTGAAGGCGCTGGCCTGGGGCATTTGTTCTTGCGCCACCTGGAGCGTACCCGCCTGCTGCTGCACATTGTTGATTTGGCACCCTTTGACGAAGGTGTTGACCCGGTCGCGCAGGCCAAAGCGATTGTTGGCGAGTTGAAAAAATACGACGACGCGCTGTTTAAAAAACCGCGCTGGCTGGTGCTGAACAAGCTTGACATGATTGACAACGACAAGCGCGCCGAGATTGTTAAAGATTTCGTCAAACGCTTCAAGTTCAAAGGCCCGGTGTTTGAAATATCAGCCCTCACGCGTGAAGGCTGCGAGCACCTGATCAAGACGATTTACCAGCACGTCAAGAAAGTGCAAAAGAGCGAGCAGCCTGCCGAAGATGTCGATCCACGGTTTGTGGTGTTGCCGCCAGAGTGAGTTGTTTGCTCTTATTTTAATAGCTGCTTGCGCCCGAATATATTGGGCTACAGCCTTAAAAGATACCTAAAAACACCTCCAAACAGTCTTTCAACAGACTTCAAACGCCCAACATGCAAGAAAAAGCCAGCGCCAATGTCCTTCGCAATGCCAAGCGCATTGTGGTCAAGGTCGGCTCCAGCCTGGTCACCAACGAAGGCCGTGGGCTGGATGCTGTGGCGATTGGCCAGTGGTGCGAGCAACTGGCTGCCCTTAGCAAAGGTGGGCGCGAAGTCATCATGGTCAGCAGCGGTGCCATTGCTGAGGGCATGAAACGCCTGGGCTGGGCCACCCGCCCCAAAGCCATTCACGAGCTGCAAGCTGCCGCCGCTGTCGGCCAGATGGGCTTGGTGCAGATGTATGAAACCAAGCTGCGCGAAAACGGCATAGGCAGCGCCCAGGTACTGCTGACGCATGCCGACCTGGCCGACCGTGAGCGTTACCTCAACGCGCGCTCGACGCTGTTGGCGCTCTTGAGCTTTGGCGTGGTGCCGGTCATCAATGAGAACGACACCGTCGTCAACGACGAAATCAAGTTTGGCGACAACGACACATTAGGCGCACTGGTGGCTAACCTGGTCGAGGCCGATGCGCTCATCATCCTCACCGATCAAAAAGGTCTGTACACCGCCGACCCGCGCAAAGACCCATCTGCCCAGTTCGTCAATATTGGCAAAGCCGGTGATGCCGCACTTGAGGCCATGGCAGGCGGCGTGGGCTCCAACATTGGCAGCGGCGGCATGATCACCAAAATCCTTGCGGCCAAACGCGCTGCGGGCTCTGGTGCGTCCACCGTGATTGCCTGGGGTCGTGAGCCTTCGGTGCTGATTCGGCTAACGCAGGGCGAAGCCATTGGCACGCTGCTGGTGGCACAAACCGCCAAAAATCAGGCCCGCAAGCAATGGATGGCGGACCACTTGCAAATGCGCGGCTCGGTGGTGGTTGATGCCGGCGCTGCGGGCAAGGTACGTGACGAAGGCAAAAGCCTGTTGCCCATTGGCATGACCCAGGTAGACGGTGAATTTTCACGCGGTGACGTGATTGCCATCAAGACCACGGCGGGTGTGGAGCTTGCGCGCGGCCTGGCCAATTACTCCAGCGCTGAAGCAAGGCTGATTTGCCGCAAGGCATCTTCAGAGTTTGAGAGGCTGCTGGGCTATACCGGCGAATCTGAAATGGTTCACCGTACCAATCTGGTGCTGACGCGCTGATGTTAACGCGCTGAAAACCTGTGCTAATTTATTGGTCTAAATAACGGCCAGGGTACTTCAGCTTGGTTACCAGCTCGGAAATCGACCCCACAGGTGCCGCAGCATCGCAAGCACCTGCTTTGGCAAACCACAGGGGGTGTTTTGATGGCATGCTGGCAAACACCGAACGCCATTCCGGGTTAACCACTTGGCTCCATTTACCGTCTGCCGAATAACGCGCATAGGTTTTAAATTCACCTGTAGAGCAGCGCAGTGCTTCATACATCACATTGCTGACACCGGTGGGGCTGGTGGCCACCATCACATAGCGCACCAGGCTGTCGCTTTTTGAAATGCTGACGGAGGCCGGGTCTACGCCATACACCAGCGATGCGATGCGCGGCACCTCAAAAGTCAGCAGTTTTTTGACATCGAATGCCGGCGGCGGCGGGACTTCAGATTCTTTCCATTCCGCATCGTTTGCATAAACCTGCGCGCGCGCCAGGCCGGTATTGGCCATCACAGCCAGCAGCAGCACAAGCCGAAGAAACCGACGTTTAAATATCATTTTTTCTTTCGTCAAGAGCGCTGTTCTGGCTGGTTTGCGGGTCGGGCTCAAAGCACGAACCAGGCGGCAATTCAAATGCCGCGCCCGACCTTGAAAAGTGACCTGGGCCATGATCAGGTGAGTGGGTGGTGTGCATGTGACCAGAGCGTTCATGACGGCCATGATTTTCTCCCCGCATATCACCACGCCAATCCAGGTGCGGCACAAACCGCGCCAGCTCCGTCAACGCCATTTCGTACACGCCGCGTTTAAATTCAACCACCACATCCAGCGGCACCCAGTAGTCGTTCCAGCGCCAGGCATCAAACTCGGGGTGGTCGGTGGCGCGCAGGTTTAAATCCCAGTCGTGACCAACCAGCTGCAACAGAAACCATATTTGTTTCTGGCCTTTGTAATGTCCACGCGCATCGCGGCGGATGAACCGGTCAGGCACCTCATAGCGCAACCAGTCACGGGTTCGGGCCAGCACCTGTACGTGCTGTGGCATCAGCCCCACTTCTTCATGCAGTTCCCTGAACATCGCCTGCTCGGGATTTTCACCCCGGTCAATGCCGCCCTGTGGAAACTGCCACGAGTGGGTGCGAATACGCTTGCCCCAAAATACCTGACTTCTCTGGTTGAGCAAGATGATGCCGACGTTGGGCCGAAAGCCGTCCCGGTCAAGCATAATCAAACCTCAAATTTTTTAAACTGAGTCCATTATGCACAGCGAACTCAGCAAAGCCAAGCGCCCGGCGCTTAGGTAGAACGCCAACCCCCATCCATCGTCCAGAAAAATAGCCCATGAAAGCCTCGCAGTTTTATATCGCCACCCTCAAAGAAGCACCCGCCGACGCAGAAATCGCCAGCCACCAACTGATGACGCGCGCTGGGCTGATTAAAAAGCTGGGCGCTGGCATTTACAACTACATGCCGATGGGGCTGCGCGTGATTCGCAAGGTTGAGGCCATCGTACGCGACGAGATGAACAAAGCCGGCGCGGTTGAAATGACCATGCCCGTGATTCAGCCCGCCGAGCTGTGGCAAGAGACCGGCCGTTTTGAAAAAATGGGCCCCGAGCTGCTGCGCATCAAAGACCGCCATGGGCGCGACTTTATCGTGCAGCCCACCAGTGAAGAAGTGGTAACCGACGTGATGCGCCAGGACATCAAAAGCTACAAACAACTGCCGAAAAATCTGTACCAGATTCAAACCAAATTCAGGGACGAACGTCGCCCCCGCTTTGGCCTGATGCGCGGGCGCGAGTTCATCATGAAGGATGCCTACAGCTTTGACCGCGACGAGGCGGCAGCCAAAGTCAGTTATCAAAACATGGCGACCACCTACCGCAAGATTTTTGACCGCTTTGGCCTGCGCTACCGCGCCGTGGCCGCCGACAGCGGTGCGATTGGTGGCGACTTGAGCGAAGAATTTCAGGTGATTGCCGCCACGGGTGAAGACGCCATCGTGTACTGCCCGACGAGCGACTATGCGGCGAATATGGAGAAGGCCGAGGCGTTGGCGCCGCAAGGTGAGCGCAAGGCAGCGACGCAAGCCATGACCAAAACTGCTACGCCGGGCAAAGCCACCTGCGCTGATGTGGCGGAATTTTTGGGTACGCCGCTGCAATCTACTGTTAAGTCGCTGGTGCTAGCGGTAGACCGGCAACGTAAAGACCTGATTGGAACGCCTACTGTCCCAGAAATTTGGCTTGTCTTACTTCGCGGCGATCACGATCTCAATGAGGTGAAGGCAAGCAAAATGATAGGTGGCGACATTAGCTTCCGATTCGCGACAGTTCCCGAAATTGAGCAGCATTTCGGAGGTCAGCCTGGGTACCTTGGACCTTTAGGCGTTACGCGAGTGTCCAATAGTACGGGATCGATTGGACAGCGTCCTGCGGTCCGGGTCTTGGCAGACCGCGAAGTCGCCGTCTTGGCCGACTGGGTCTGCGGCGCGAACGAGCCTGACTTCCACATCACAGGCGTCAACTGGGGCCGCGACTTGCCCGAGCCCGACCTGATCGCCGACATCCGCAATGTCGTAGCAGGCGACGCCTCCCCCGACGGTAAAGGTGTGCTGGCCATCGAACGCGGCATTGAAGTCGGCCACGTCTTCTACCTCGGCACCAAATACTCCAAAGCCATGAACGCCACCTTTCTGGGTGAAAACGGCAAACCGCAATTTCTGGAAATGGGCTGCTACGGCATCGGCATCACCCGCTTGCCAGCCGCTGCGATTGAGCAGAACCACGATGCCAAAGGCATCATCTGGCCCGATGCGATTGCGCCGTTTACCGTGGTGCTGTGCCCCATCAGCCCTGACCGTTTTGCAGATGTCAAGCTGGCCGCCGACACGCTGTATGCCGAGCTGATGGCTGCGGGTGTGGACGTGATTCTGGACGACCGCAACGAGCGCCCCGGTGCCATGTTTGCTGACTGGGAACTCATAGGCGTGCCGCACCGCGTGACGATTGGTGACCGGGGCTTGAAAGAAGGTCACATTGAATACCAGCATCGCCGTGATACAGAATCGACCAAGGTTCAAGCCGCTGATGCACTGGCCTTCATCAAAGGCAAGTTGGGGCTGTAAAACTGTGGAAGCACGCTTTTTTAGCAGGCGAAAAGCACTGCAGGCTACTCTGTTCGGGTTCGGACAGCTATTATTTACAGAGCAGTCTATTGCTGGTGCACAAATTGAAGAGCCGCTGATCGACTCGGTGCGCACAGCACTAAGTTCAGCCATTGCCAACCACGCACCACCGGTGCCCGAGTTCAAAGACACCGAAAGCCGCCTGGCCTATCTGCGCTGGCTGGCCGCCATGAGCGACCGCCTGGTCACGAAAAAAGCCGAGCTGCAAATCCGCAAGGAGTTTTTGCAAACCGTTTGGTACGAAAGCCACCGCGCCGGGCTCGACACGGCGCTGGTCCTTGGCCTGATTCAGGTCGAAAGCAACTTTCGCAAATTTGCCGTCAGCGTGGTTGGCGCGCGTGGCTACATGCAGGTGATGCCGTTCTGGACGCGGGTGATTGGCGATGGCGATGCGAGTAAACTTTTTCACATGCAAACCAATTTGCGCTTTGGCTGCGTTATTTTGCGGCACTACCTGGACCGCGAAAGAGGTGATGTGTTCATGGGTCTGGGCCGCTACAACGGCTCACGCGGCAAAGCCCCTTACCCTGATGCTGTGCTGGGCGCAAAAAAGCGGTGGGAGTTCAGCGCTTGATGGGCCGGTGGTTTTTAATTTTTCTGGCGGCAGGGTTTGCCTTTGTCAAACCCGCTGCTGCAGCCGAGTTTTCGCGGCAAGCGGCCGATCAGTTCGGCCCAGTGTCTATCGCCCTCAAAGGGCAAATCAAACCCGGTGACTTTGACCGTTTCAAAGACTTTTTAGTGCAGCCCGGTAACCTGAAGGCCTTCACCAACTACGTCTGGCTGGACTCCATAGGCGGCAACCTGGCAGAGGCCATGAAGTTTGCCAGCCTGTTTGAAAAAAGCAGCGCCAGCGTGGTGGTGGGGCCAGATGGCCGATGCTACAGCGCCTGCTTCATGCTGTTTGCCAGCGGTGTTGACAGATGGCTGTATCCGTTTGGCGAGCTGGGCGTGCACCAGGTGTCGGTGCAGTTCCCGGCCGGCATTGCAGGGCTGGATGCATCGGTGAAAAAAGGGTTGGTACAAGCTGTCACCAACGATGCATCGGCCTACCTGGCCCAGCAGGGCATACCGCCCACATTGATCGCCAAAATGCAGGAAACCCCAGCCAGCCAAATGTTCATCATCAACACGCTGATGATCAAGCGCGAAGGCTGGCAACGCATCATGGCGCTGCAACCCCAATTTTTAGAGGCGGCAGAGCAAGCCTGCGGCAAGCAGCCCGATGTGTTGCCGGCGGCCGAATGGACGGCCTGCAAGATTGATTTTCAAACCAGGCGTGCCAAACAGTTTGTTGTCAGCGAGCTGTTACTGCTTTCGTCAGGACAGCCCAGTTTGCTGTTTGCAAAAGACAAGTTAAAAGAGGCGCAGGCCGCAGTGGATGCGATGAAGTAGTTCCCATTCAAAACGAGCCGTTTAACCAAACGATCACGCAAAAAACCTGAAAATAATTCATTTTCAGATACAAAAATTTCCTGAAGCCCAATAGATTCGGGCGCAATCAGCTATTGATTATGTAGCGCTTGGCGAACTCATCTGGGTTGTACCTGCAAAGCCACGCTCAGCTGCAAACCACGCCAGCACGGGCATCGTGCCGGGTAAAACAGGTTGTACAGTAACTGGCAATGTCTGCCACGCAAACGACTGGCCTTCGCGCATGTGCAGCTCGCCTGCCCAGTCAAACACCTTGCAAAAGTTCAGCCGCACCAGCGCGTGCGGGTAGTCCACCAGCTCGACCTGCCAGAGGTGGGTAGCGCCAATGGTGATGCCGATTTCTTCGATCAGCTCACGGCGCAGGGCTTGCTCGACCGTCTCGCCAGCTTCGAGCTTTCCGCCTGGGAATTCCCAATAGCCCTCGTACACCTTGCCGCGTGGGCGACTGGTCAAAAGGAAGTCGCCGTTGGGTTTGATCAACACGCCGACCGCGACATCAACGGTTTTGCGGTCATCGCCACCTTCTCTAGGGCGGTCGCCGTCGGCTACGAGGATCATTTAGACTGAATGCTTTCCGGCGTAATCTCTTGCGAACTGGTAGGCGACTCGGCCGCTTCTTGAGCCGCGCTCCAAAGCCCACACAAGAGATGCGGGCCTGGCAGCTTCAATGGCAGCTTCATCCACCCCAAACGATGACAACCACTGAGCCACGATGGTCAGGTATTCGTCCTGGCTGAAGGGGTAAAAACTGACCCACAGGCCAAAGCGCTCAGACAGCGATATTTTTTCTTCCACCACTTCACCGGGGTGCACTTCACCGTCTTCGGTGTGGGTATACGTCAGGTTCTCTGTCATGTACTCAGGCAGCAGGTGGCGGCGGTTGCTGGTGGCATAGATCAGCACGTTGGGTGTGGCAGCAGCGATAGAGCCATCCAGGATGGACTTGAGGGCTTTGTAGCCGGGCTCGCCCTCTTCAAAGCTCAGGTCATCGCAAAAAATAATAAATTTTTCAGGCAGGTCGCTGACCACATCCACAATGTCGGGCAAGTCGGTCAGGTCGGCTTTGTCGACTTCAATCAGTCTCAGGCCGCGTGCCGAATATTCATTCAGGCAGGCCTTGATGAGTGACGATTTGCCGGTGCCGCGTGAGCCCGTCAGCAGCACGTTGTTGGCGGGTTTGCCGCTGACAAATTGCTCGGTGTTGCGCTGGATCTTTTCTTTTTGATCGTCAATTTCTCTCAAGTCACCAAGCGCCATATGGCCAATATGTTTGACAGGCTCCAGACTGCCGTGACCTGAACTGCGCTTGCGGTAGCGGTAGGCTATTGAGGTTGACCAGTCGGGCGCGCTCAAAGGCTGCGGCAAGACCGATTCAATGCGGGTGATCAGGGCTTCAGCCCGGACGATCAGGCGTTCAAAATGTTCGTTCATTGTTGTTCTTATTTTTTGAAGTTAGCTTCTGTAATCCGCGTTGATCTTCACGTAGTCGTAAGACAGGTCGCAGGTCCAGACCGTGTCAGTTGCATCACCCCGGCCCAGCAACACACGCACCGTGATTTCGCTTTGTTTCATCACGCGTTGGCCATCGGCCTCCACATAGTCCACATGCCTGCCACCGTTTTTAGCGACCAGTACATCGTCTAAATACAAATCAATTTTGGTTTGATCGAGGTCGTCAATACCTGCGTAACCGACGGCTGCCAAAATGCGGCCCAGGTTCGGGTCACTGGCGAAAAATGCCGTTTTAACCAGCGGTGAATGGGCAATGGCGTAGGCCACTTTGCGACATTCCTCGCCAGTCTTGCCGCCTTCAACCTGGATGGTGATGAACTTGGTTGCCCCTTCACCGTCACGCACGATGGCTTGGGCGAGTTTTTTCGCAATCCCCATCATGGCAGCGCGCAGGGCTTGACCATCCATTGAGTCGAGCGACATGATGGGCGCGTGCCTGGCCTGGTTGCTGGCAATCACCACGAACGAGTCGTTGGTCGATGTGTCCCCATCGACTGTGACGCGGTTAAACGAACCCTCAGCCAGCTCATGCGCCAGTTGCCCCATGATGGCTTGCGACACACAGGCATCGGTGGCCATAAAGCCCAGCATGGTGGCCATGTTGGGGCGAATCATGCCCGCGCCTTTGCTGATGCCCGTGACCGTCACGGGCACGCCCCCCAACATGATGCGGATTGAGAACGCCTTGGCCACCGTATCGGTGGTCATGATGGCCTCCGCCGCGTTAGCCCAGTTGTTGGCGGTAGCGTTGGCAATGGCGGCGGGCAAGCCTGCTTCAATCCGCTCGTAGGGCAGCGGTTCCATGATCACACCGGTTGAAAACGGCAAAATTTGCTCGGGCGACACATTCAACTCACGGGCCAGAGCGATGCAGGTGGCCTGGGCACGGGTCAAGCCGTCCTGCCCTGTGCCGGCATTTGCATTGCCGGTATTGATGACCATGGCGCGAATACCGAGGCTCTGGCCATTATTTTTGGCCAGATGTTCACGGCAGATTTGCACCGGTGCGGCGCAAAAGCGGTTCTGTGTAAACACAGCCCCCACCGATGCGCCCACATCGACCAGCAACACGGCCAGGTCTTTGCGGTTGGCTTTACGTATGCCTGCTTCGGCAATGCCCCAGCGCACGCCGGGCACGGGGAACAAATCAGCGGCAGGCGTGGCGACGAGATTCACAGGCATCGCTTATCTCCCAAAAAAATCCAGAAAACTTGAGAAACTTAATTCAGCTTACCGTGGCACTGCTTGAATTTTTTGCCTGAGCCGCATGGGCAAGGGTCATTGCGCCCGACACGTTGCATCATCTCGGGCGGCAGGGCCAGGGCCTCACGCTGCGAGGCTTCGTCAACACGCGTCTCCACGTCGCCCGATTCAGTGGGGGCGGTGTAGGTCACGTTGGCAATATTTTCTGCCCGTGTTTCCATTTCTTCAGCGGCTTGTTCAAGCTGCTCGCCAGACTGGATTTTCACCGTCATCAGGGTTTTGGTCACTTCGTTTTTGACGCTGTCGAGCAACTGGCCAAACAGCTCAAACGCTTCGCGCTTGTATTCCTGCTTGGGCTGTTTTTGGGCATAGCCACGCAGGTGAATGCCCTGGCGCAGATAGTCGAGGGCGCTTAAATGTTCACGCCAGTGGCTATCAATGCTTTGCAGCAGCACAATGCGTTCAAACTGCAAAAAGTTTTCTTCGCCAATTTTTTCAACCTTGTCTGCAAAGGCGGCGTTGGCCACGCTGATGACTTTTTCAAGCACGTCTTCATCGGTAATGGCGGTTGCGCTTTCCAGTGTTTTGACCAGCGGCACGTCCAGCTGCCACTCGTCGAGCAAAACCTTTTCAAGCCCCGCAATGTCCCACTGCTCTTCCACGCTTTCAGGCGGCACGTATTGACGTGTCAAATCAGTAAAGCAACCTTCGCGCAGCGACGCAATTTGACCCGCCAGGCTACTGGCATCCATGATGTCGTTGCGCTGCTGGTAGATCACCTTGCGCTGGTCGTTGGCCACATCATCGTATTCAAGCAACTGTTTGCGAATGTCAAAGTTGCGCGCTTCCACCTTGCGCTGCGCTGATTCAATGCTGCGCGTCACAATGCCGGCTTCAATCGCCTCGCCATCCGGCATCTTCAGGCGCTCCATGATGGCCTTGACGCGGTCGCCCGCAAAAATGCGCATCAGCGGATCGTCCAGGCTCAAATAAAAGCGCGACGAACCGTTGTCGCCCTGACGGCCAGAGCGGCCACGCAGCTGGTTGTCAATACGGCGTGACTCATGACGCTCCGTCGCAATGATGCGCAGCCCGCCGAGGGTTTTGACCTGCTCGTGCTCCTCTGCCCACTGGGCACGCAGACGGGCAATCTCGGCAGCCTTGGCTGCGCTGTCAAGCGTCTCGTCCTGCTCAACACCTTCTATGAGCTTTTCAACATTACCACCCAGCACAATGTCTGTCCCCCGGCCCGCCATATTGGTGGCAATGGTGATCATTTTGGGGCGGCCTGCCTGAGCCACGATGTCGGCCTCACGCGCATGCTGCTTGGCGTTGAGCACCTGGTGCGGAAGCTTTTCTTTTACCAGCAGCTCGTCAATGATTTCAGAGTTTTCAATCGACGTGGTGCCGACCAGTACTGGCTGGCCGCGCTCGTAGCATTCACGAATGTCCTTGATGGCGGCTTCGTACTTTTCACGCGTGGTTTTGTACACCCGGTCCAACTGGTCTTCACGCCTGCTCAGGCGGTTAGGCGGGATGACCGTCGTCTCAAGACCGTAAATTTCAGAGAACTCATAGGCCTCGGTATCTGCAGTACCAGTCATACCGGCCAGCTTGCCATACAGGCGGAAATAATTCTGAAACGTGATGGATGCCAGCGTCTGGTTTTCAGCCTGAATCTGTACGCCCTCTTTGGCCTCAACCGCCTGGTGCAGGCCGTCGCTCCAGCGGCGGCCCGTCATCAAGCGACCCGTGAACTCATCGACAATAACAATTTCTTTGCCGCTCTCCCCGTCCTGCACCACATAGTGCTGGTCGCGGTGGTACAGGTGGTTACCGCGCAGTGCGGCATACAGGTGGTGCACAAGCGTGATGTTGGCGGGGTCATACAGGGTTGCGCCCTCGGGTATCAAACCCAGGTTGAACAAAATACCCTCGGCATTTTCATGGCCCTGCTCAGTTAAGAAGACCTGATGGGTTTTTTCATCGAGCGTGAAGTCGCCTGGTTTGGTCACGCCTTCACCCGTGCGCGGATCAGCTTCACCTTCCTGCTGGGTAAGCAAGGGCACGACCTTGTTCATCGCGATATACATCTCGGTGTGGTCTTCGGCCTGACCGCTGATGATCAGCGGGGTGCGGGCTTCGTCAATCAAAATCGAGTCCACCTCATCGACGATGGCGAAGTTCAGCCCGCGCTGTACGCGGTCTGCCACCTCATACACCATGTTGTCGCGCAGGTAGTCAAAACCGTATTCGTTATTGGTGCCGTAAGTGATGTCACATTGGTAAGCAGCCTGCTTTTCTTCACGCGGCATGTTGGGCAAATTAATGCCGACCGTCAAGCCCAGAAAGTTATACAGCTTGCCCATCCAGCGTGCATCGCGGCTGGCGAGGTAGTCATTCACCGTCACGACATGCACGCCCTTGCCTGTCAGGGCATTGAGGTAAACCGGCAGCGTCGCTGTCAGCGTCTTGCCTTCACCGGTGCCCATCTCTGAAATTTTGCCGTTATGCAGCGACATGCCGCCCAGCATCTGCACGTCAAAGTGGCGCATCTTCATGACGCGTTTGCTGCCCTCACGCACCAGCGCGAAGGCTTCGGGAAGGATGGCATCCAGCGTCTCGCCTGTAGCGACACGGCTTTTGAACTCCTCGGTTTTGGCAATCAGTTGCCCGTCGTCGAGTTGTTCGTACTGCGGCTCCAGCGCATTGATGCGCTCAATCGTTTTACGGTAAGTTTTAAGCAGCCTGTCGTTGCGGCTGCCGAAGATTTTGGTCAGGATGTTGGAGGCCATAAATGCAAGGCCGCCTTGACAACTCCCATGAGCTGACAACGCGGCCGAAATCCCTTAATTAATACAAACTTAGGTAAGGGCAGCACAGCCAAGTTCAACTGTGTGCAAACCTTTGATTTTACCTTGTGCGCGTCGGCTATTTTGGGCGAGAAGCCTGCAAAGCCTGGGAGGCATTTGATACGCTAGCAGCCGCCAGTTGGCCGGATGGCAATTTTTGACCCGCCAGAAGGAATTTTTGCGGGTCCTGGAACACACCCTGTACCAGCACCTCAAAGTGCAAATGCGAGCCGGTGGAGCGCCCCGTAGAGCCCACTTCAGCGATTTTTTGGCCACGTTTGATCAAATCACCTTTTTTAACCAACACTTTGGATGTGTGCGCGTAGCGGGTGACCAAATCATTGCCATGATCAATCTCGACCATGTTTCCGTAAGCCGGGTGGTATTCCTGCACCACCACCACGCCGCCTGCAGCTGCAAGAATCGCCGTGCCCTGACTGGCAGGGAAATCAAGCCCGGTGTGTAGCGCTGACTGCCCATTAACAGGATCAATGCGCCAGCCAAATGATGAGCCCAAAATTCCGCCAATGACTGGCTGCTGGGTAGGAACCATCAATTTTTTTATTTTTTGGTCAAACAGGCGCGACTCCATGACGGTCATCAGATCAACCCGCTGATCGGTCAGTTTGTCGAGGTCTGCCAGTGTGGCCTGCAGCTCTTCCATGGTCAGTGACCGGCTGCCGACCAGCGCGCCGCCGCTGCCCAAGGTTGATTTAATGTCGCCAGGGTTAACACCCGCCAGCCCGGACACGCGCTCGCCAAGAGCTTCCAGCTGCATCATCTTGGCCTGCATTTCACCCAGCCGCTTGGCCATCACGTCGAGGTTTTCACGCATGAAACGGTCACGCTGGTCAAACTCGTCCTTGACCATCAGCTTGACCAGTGCACCAATCACCGGCCAGCCTTCGCGCGCGCCCTTCAAAAATACCCAGTGGTACAGGCCTGCCGCCACCACCATCAAGGCCAAAGCCGCCACAAAACCAGCCACCACAAGCCGGGTGCCACTTAAATAAATCGCCCGGCTTTTAGCCAGCCAAGCATCCGTGATAATCAAATGCACTTGTCATCCTTTTTCATGCGCTGTGAACCATCATTACCGTCCTCTCACAGCAGCCCCAACGCAGCGGGCGATACCAATTTCTCAAGCCGTCAACAACTCCCCCACCCTAGGCATGCTGGCTGGGCAAGTGAAAGAATCCAGCGATCGACTAAAAACCATCGAGTCACTGATACCTGAACCCCTGCGAACAGCCATTCAGGCCGGCCCGATTGACGGTGATACCTGGTGCTTGCTGGTCACTTCAAATGCGGCAGCAGCCAAACTGCGCCAACTGTTGCCCCTGCTACTGACCAAGCTGAACAACAGGGGGGTGAAGGTTACCTCAATTCGGCTAAAAATACTAATAGCACGAAAGCGTTAATGGCTAAGGGAGTTTCTGAGGAGGGAATGGTGCCGATTATCGGAATCGAACTGATGACCTACCGCTTACAAGGCGGTTGCTCTACCAACTGAGCTAAATCGGCACAAATCTTAAACAAACTTATTTTACTTGACCCGCTTGAGTGACGGACGCGGCCCTTTGGATGGCTTGGTTGGCTCAGGCGGATCAGCATCCCCGCCATCGTTTGGCACCAATTGAACCACTCTGCTTTCAGATGACTGCACGCCGTGTAGTGGTGAGGGCGAAGGCGCTGCGGGTGCAACCGATGCAAGCGGCGTCGTAGCCCCGTCTGTAGCCCCTTCCTGCGGAGGATTGCCAGCCGTCCCCATCGGGAAAGCCATACCTTGGCCGTTTTCACGCGCGTAAATCGCAATCACACGGCCAATCGGCACCATGATGTCACGTGAACTGCCTGCAAACCTGGCCTTGAATTCAATAAAGTCATTGCCCAGCTTGAGTGATGACGTGGCATCGAAACTGATGTTCAAAACTATTTCGTTGTTCTTGACGTACTCATGCGGAACCTGCACCGAGCCATCAACCGACACGGCCACATAGGGCGTCAAGCCGTTGTCAGTGCACCACTCGTACAGCGCCCGTATCAAATACGGGCGTGTTGAGGTGGAGTCAAGTGCGTTCATGAATCAAGACAAGTTAGCGGCGGCAGCGCAGGGCCGCCCCAAGCAAGGCCAGCCCCCTCGGGGAGCAGAGCAGCACGCGAAGCGACAAACGTGGGGGCCATTTACTTACGCATTACTTTTTCAGACGGCGTCAGCGCTTCGATGTAGGCCGGCCTTGAAAAAATACGTTCGGCGTATTTCAGCAGCGGCGCGGCATTTTTGGACAGGTCAATGTCGTAGTAGTCCAGACGCCAGAGCAACGGCGCAATCGCTACGTCCAGCATCGAGAAGTTGTCACCCAGCATGAACTTGTTTTTCAAAAATATCGGCGCAAGTTGCGTCAGGCGATCACGCACATGCGAGCGGGCTTTTTCAAGCGCTTTTTCATTGCCTTTGGCAGCGCGTGATTCGAGCGTGCTGACATGTACGAACAGCTCTTTCTCGAAGTTCAGCAAAAACAAACGCACACGGGCGCGGTCAACCGGGTCACCGGGCATCAATTGCGGATGCGGGAAGCGCTCGTCAATGTATTCATTGATGATGTTTGACTCGTACAAAATCAGATCCCGTTCGACAAGTATCGGCACTTGGCCATAGGGGTTCATGACATTGATGTCTTCGGGCTTGTTGTAGAGATCTACATCGCGGATTTCGAAGTCCATGCCTTTTTCAAACAGCACAAAACGGCAGCGGTGCGAGAAAGGGCAGGTCGTGCCTGAATAAAGGACCATCATGGTGCAGAACTCCTAAATGCAAAGGAGTGGACACAAAAAAGCGCCCACTCCAGAAGATGCCGGGAACATGCCCCGGCGAGAAACTTACTTGACGTCTTTCCAGAACGAAGCGTTCAAACGCCACGCTGCAAAAGTCATCAAGAGCAAGAACAAAAGTACCCAGACGCCAATGCGTACGCGGCTGTTTTGGGAGGGCTCACCCATCCATTGCAGGTAACTGACAAGATCACCGATGGCCTCGTCATATTGCAACGGCGTCATGGTGCCGGGCACCACTTGCTGCCAGCCTTTGAAGACAGATACCTTGTGGCCATGCTCTACGAGCTCTTCATAGACCGGCTTGCGCTGGCCTTGCATTTCCCAGAGCACATTGGGCATGGCGACGTTGGGGTAAGCCAGGTTGTTCCAGCCCGTGGCTTTGCCTTCATCACGGTAGTAGGTACGCAGGTAGGTATACAAATAGTCAGCGCCTGTGCCGCCAGCACCGGAGCGCGAGCGGGCAATCACCGTCAAATCCGGGGGATTCGCACCAAACCATTCCTTGGCTTGCTTCGGGTCCATGGCCACCTTCATGGTCTCGCCCACTTTGTCGGTGGTGAAAAGCAGGTTGTCCTTGATCTGCTTTTCAGTCAGGCCGATATCCTGCAAACGGTTAAAGCGCATGTACGCTGCTGAATGGCAGTTCAGGCAGTAGTTGACAAACAGCTTGGCACCGTTTTGCAGCGCGCCCAGCTCATTGGTTTTGTTGGGTGCTTTGTCCCAGGCCAGACCACCTTCGTTGGCATGTGCGCCTGCTGCAAAGCCCAAGGCCACGATCAGGGCAAAAATAAGTTTTTTCATTGCTTTAAGTCTCCCGCTCAATGGGCTGCAAAAATAATTCGGTCGGGCACTTGCTTGAACTGACCCAGGCGGCTCCACCACGGCATTAACAAGAAGAAGCCGAAGTAAAACAAGGTGCCAACCTGCGAAACGCGTTCGCCAATGGCAGATGGCGGCTGCACGCCCAGGTAACCCAGGATGAGGAAGTTGATGACAAAAATACCGTACAGGTATTTGTTCCAGCTTGGGCGGTAGCGAATCGACTTGACTTCGCTGTGGTCAAGCCACGGCAGACCGAACAAAATAATGACCGCGCCACCCATGACAACCACTCCCCAAAACTTGGCATCTATCATCAGCATGGCAACTGACGCAGCTACTGCCGCACCCAACAAGACGGCCTTGAACAGCATCGGAATTTTGGCTTTGAAGGCTGCAAACAAGCCGCCAGCCAAAACG
Organism: Polaromonas sp.; assembly: GCA_043781295.1. Lineage (GTDB taxonomy): Bacteria > Pseudomonadota > Gammaproteobacteria > Burkholderiales > Burkholderiaceae_C > Polaromonas. The sequence goes on along the minus strand of JAYWBS010000070.1, from coordinate 1,222 downwards.
CAGGCAATCAGCGCATACATCATCTCGCTGGTAATGGCACGCAGCATCGAGTAGTAGGGCGTGAAGTACCAGACGGGTGCAATATGCGCTGGTGTTTTCAGTGGGTCAGCAGGAATGAAGTTGTTGTACTCCAGGAAGTAGCCGCCGAACTCGGGTGCCAGGAAAATGATGGCAGTAAACACCATCAAAAACATGCTGACGGCAAAGATGTCGTGCACCGTGTAGTACGGGTGAAACGGGATGCCATCGACCGGATGACCTTCAGCATCTTTAGGCGCGTTCGGGCCCTTGATTTCAACGCCGTCCGGGTTGTTCGAGCCCACTTCATGCAGCGCAATGATGTGCGCTGCCACCAGGCCCAGCAGCACCAGCGGTACGGCAATAACGTGGAAGGCGAAAAATCGGTTTAGCGTGGCATCACCGACCACGTAGTCACCACGAATCAGCAGCGCCAGGTCAGGGCCAATAAAGGGAATGGCGGCAAACAAATTGACAATCACCTGAGCGCCCCAGTAGCTCATCTGGCCCCATGGCAGCAGGTAACCCATGAAGGCCTCGGCCATCAGGCACAGGAAAATTGCACAACCAAAAATCCAGATCAGCTCACGCGGCTTGCGATAGCTGCCGTAGATCAGGCCGCGAAACATGTGCAGGTACACCACCACGAAGAACGCCGATGCGCCAGTGGAATGCATGTAGCGAATCAACCAGCCCCAAGGCACGTCACGCATGATGTATTCAACCGAGCCAAATGCCAGCGCCGCATCAGGCTTGTAGTGCATCGTCAAAAAGATGCCGGTGGTGATCTGAATCACCAGCACCAGTAGAGCCAACGAACCGAATATGTACCAGAAGTTGAAGTTTTTCGGGGCGTAGTACTGGCCCAGATGCTCGTTGTAGAGCTTGCTGGCCGGGAAGCGGTTGTCCAGCCAGTTCAGGGCTTTTTCGCCTAGCGGCGCGTCTGGAGAAATTTCTTTAAATGCAGCCATCGTTCATCCTGTATCGGTAAGGTTCTTTGCGATTGCCTGAATCAGGTCTGACGTTTTTTTGAAAACATCAGCAAGGTATTCATGCGCTGTCGGCAGGTCTTTTGAAATCACATCGCGGTTGCAGCAAATATGACTCAGGCCTTTTTATCTTCACCAATCAGCAGCCGTGTGTCTGAAAGGTACATGTGTGGAGGCACTTCGAGGTTGTCGGGTGCGGGCTTGTTTTTGTAAAC
>JAYWBS010000069.1:0-6385 GCA_043781295.1 Polaromonas sp. | reverse complement strand
TTGACGGCATCGTCGTTGCCCGCCGGGGCGTCCGGCACCACGAACATCGCGTTCTGGTGGCTCGCGCGAAACTGCTTCGCGAGCTCGTGCTCGTGCTGCTGTCGTCTGAACCGCTGGCCACCAGCTTGCCGTCCGGGCTGAAGGCCACGCTCATGACCCAGTCTTGATGCCCCTCAAAGGTTTTGAGCACCTTGCCGCTGGCGACATCCCACAGGCGCAGGCTGTTGTCGCCTGAGCCGCTGGCTAGCTGCTTGCCGTCCGGGCTGAAGGCCACGCTGTTGACCCTGCCTTGATGCCCCTCAAAGGTTTTGAGGGCTTTGCCGCTGGCCACATCCCACAGGCGCAGGCTGTTGTCGTTTGAGCCGGTGACAAGCAACTTGCCGTCCGGGCTGAAGGACACGCTGTTGACCGAGCCAAAGTGGTGGTCTGCCGGGGCAAGGCGCAGGCCTACCAGGTTGGGTTCCACCAGAAAAGGGAAGGCCTTTTGCAGGGCTGTGCTGTTGGGGGCCGTTGCGCCAAACAGGTGTTCGGGGTTCAGGCTTTGCAAACCCTCGGCCTCTTGCAGGTTTGTACAGCGCAGGTCGCCTTGCAGGTTTGCCTCGTGCAGTTTGCTGTGGCTCATATCGGCATTGAGCCACACGGAACTGCGGCCGTGCAGCCGCTCCAAGTGCGCGTGGCTGGCATCCGCCTCGGTGCAATCAGCCCCCTCAAACTGGGCATTTTGAAACCAGGCGCCGTGCAAAGTCGCTTTCGTCAGGTTGGCCTGCTGGAAGTTGCCGTCGTTCAACCAGCTTTCAGACAGGTCTATGCCCGCCAGTTGCGCATTGGGCAACTGGATGCCCGGGGCGCACAAGCCGCGCAGGTTGAGTTCACTCAAGTTGGCACCGGCCAGCGCTGCCTGCTCGGGGATGTACTGCGCCATGCCGCCCTTGTGGGCGGCGGAGGGCTCCAGCCAGGACTCAAAATCAGTTTCAGCACTGCTGCCGGGGCCGTGCAGGGTTTCCAGCCGGGCCAGCCGATGGCCAAGGATCAAGGCATTGACCCGGCTGTCTATGGGGGGCAAAACTTCCTGCGGCATCAGCACGGTGCGAACTGCCTCCCTCAGGGTGTCACGACGGCCATCGGCCTTTTTGGTTGTGCACAGCGGCACCAAGTCGTGCACAAAACTGCAAATTTCGGGGGACAGGCGTGGAATGTCCAGCGCTAGCGCCAAGGGCGAACTGGCGGACGCGCTGTCGGTGCCGATGACGTCTTTGGCCCCTTTGGCCGCTGCCCGCTCAATATGCCGCGCCAAAAAATATTCCAGAAAACTGCGGTGTGAAAAGCCGTACATGCCGTCAGGCGTGCGCGACAAAAATGCGGCGGTGCGCAGTTCTACGTCAAGCTGGTTCGGATCGAGCTTACCGCGCAGGTCGGGGCGGTCCTTCACCAGGGAATAAAGATCGGCGTAATGAAGGCGGTTGCCCACCCTTTGCCAAAGAGTGTGCGCCAGCGCCTCAAGCACCGAGCGCAGGGTTTCGCTGTCACTATGGCGTTCGGTGGGCTTGAAGTCGTCCAGCCACTGGTTGGTGTAGGTTTGGTACAGCACGCCCACGCTCAGTCTGCCGCCTTGGTTGGCCTGTTGCTGCTGCATCTTGCCCAGGCTGGCAATGATGATGTCCAGCAACTGAGGGCGGTCGCCCAGCTCAAGCAGTTTGTGCTGCTTCAGAAAGGCCAGGGCTTCTTTGCCGCGCGTTTCACCCAGGCGGCGCTGCAAAAATTCAACCACTTGCGCGCGGTTGAATGTAGCCACGGTGTTGATGCTGCCGTCAAAGCGCTGGGCCAGGTCTTGCAAGGGGGAAAGGCTGAGGCGGTCGGTTTCACCGCTCAAGGCGCGAACGGCTTCGCCGTGTTCCTTGAAAAACTGTTCGCGGCAGGTCACCAGCACCCGATTGCCCAGCGCACTGTCGCCCGCGTTGCCGGCAATGCCCACCACCATGCGGAACTGGTCCACCACGCTGCGGCCTGCCGTGGCAATGCCCATTTCATCAAACGCGTCAAACAGCAGCACCACACGCCCACGCTGCACGAGGTGCTGTAGCACTTTGGGGTCGATGCGCTTGCCGGTGGCCTGCTCCCAGCGGGTGGCCAGCAAATCATCAAGCGTGGTTTTGTTGGGAAAGTCGCGCAGGCTCACGCGCAGGGGCACGGGTGCGTCCTGGTCGTCACGGGCCAGTTTGGCCATTTCATAGGCGAGTTTTTCGGTATAGGCGGTCTTGCCGGTGCCGTAGTCGCCCAGCAGCACCCACAGGCGGCTGCCACGGCCCTGCGCCCAGCCCAGCCCGTGGGAAACCAGGTCTTCAATGGTTTGATCGCCTTCGGCCTGGCTGCGCTGGGTAACGTAAGTGGTGGCAAGGGGTTTTTGCTCAAAGTCTGCAATTTGCTGGTGCAGGTAGCCCTGAAAGTCGAGCAACTGGCGCTCCAGCTCGTCCAGGGTGACGCAACGCAGGTTGTGGTCTTTGCCGTAGGCGTAGGCTGCGGGTGAAAAACTGCGGGCCACCACCATGCCGCGGGCAAACTGCTGCCGGGCGTTGGGGCCGTCGAGCCAGCCTTTCAATTGCTCAATGGTTTGCTTGCCGACCGCCGCCGCGTGGTCTTTGCATTCGACTAGATAGGTAAGGTCGTCCAGCCCGCTGCGGATGCGGGCCACCAAATCGACCCGATTGCTGTCGATGAGTTGCTCGGGTTCGACGGTGTAACCCAGCAGGCGCAGCAGGTCGGCCACGCGGTGCTCGAACCGCTTGCCTTGGGCGCTCCGGCTGAAGCGCGGGTCCCCATCGCTGCCTTTGAACAAATCGGGGCGGGCGTCTTTTTGTTGTTGGGCGGCGGCTTCTTGTACGAACAGGGTTTGGGCGAAAGTAGACAGATCGGCGGCGATTTCTTCATACGCCTCGGCAATTCTTCTTTGCGGCTGGCTGATGAGCAACGATTCGGTGAATGGCAAATCACGCTCGTACGGGATTTCACGCACTGCGGCCAGTTCAATGTCAAATTCTTTGGCCCAAGCGCTGCGGCCCGATGCAAGCAGCAGCAAATCGTCTTGCGGGATGGGCGATGCCACCGGGAACAGGCGCAAATCGCCACGGGGGCGGATGCCCTTGCTTTGCCGCAAGCGGCTGTGCGCTGTGGCGTTTTTCTTCAAGCCTTTCCAAACCTGCGCCATGCCAGCGAGGTTTTGCTGGGCGTAGCCGCCTACCAAAATGGTAGCGTCCGGAATGGCGCCGCTGATGAGGGCACCCAGGTCGGTCAGGCCCGTGCGGGAATCCAGCAAGACATAGCGGTAGCCAAGGTCGCCCAGGTGGTCGATCAGTTCGTCAAACAAATCGCGCGCGCGTTCGGGGTCAGCGGACAACAAATCCGCCCAGTCAATCTGAAAATATTGTTGGGCGGCATCGGCCTGGTCTGCATGCGCTGGCATGAGGGCCAAATTCTTGAACGGCGTCTCATACACGAAGCTGTCAAACAGCTTGAGGTCTTCTGGGCCAGGCGGTCGCGTCTTGTTGGTCTGCCACCGGATCAGCCAGTCAAAAAAACCGTCCTTGACGGGGACGGCGCTGCGAAGCTCGTTGATGCGGTGCAGGCCGGGGGCTTCGACGTCCAGGTCCCACAGCAGTGTTTTGCCCTGGCGCGCCAAAGCCACGGCCATGTTGGCGGCCAGCAAAGTGCGGCCTACGCCGCCTTTGTAGCTGTAGAAGGTGAAAACGGCGGGGCGCATGGGGAGGGCTAGTGGCGGGTGGCTAGTCAGGCGGCCATGGGTTGCGCGTTTTGGCTAAACATGCCCTGGACAATGTTGCCCATCCGATGGGGCGCGGGCAGTACTGTTGCCTGGACGGGAACAGCCGGCAACGCCACCCAGCTTTCTTTGCCGCGCCTTGCCCGGACGATTTGGCCTTTGGATTCCATCACGCCCAAAATCTGGCTGACCCGACCGGCGCTGAGCTTGAGTTGCGCCACCAGATCGGCCTGTTTTGTTTCGCCCTGGGCCAGGGTTTGAAAAATATCGTCTTCATGAAAAAGCTTGAAAGGCACGCCCGTTGCCACCGCTTGCAAAGTGCGCCGTTTGCCTTCGAGCAGGTCGCCAAAGGCTTCCAGGCGGGGGCAAAACGCCTGGGCTTGCGCATCAGGCTCGGCCATGTCGTGCGCCAGTTCGCACAGCTGCTGCAGTTCAAGCACGCCTTCGCGGTCATCGGGGCGCTGCAATGCGGCCAGTACCCAATGGTTGAGGAACACATCCAACACGGCCAAATGCTGGGCGTTGAGATGGTCTTGCGCCCGGACCGCAGCCAAGGCCTCAGCGGGTTCGGAGCGCTCGGCCAAATCATCGGGGTTTCGATCAAACCAATTTGTCATTAAATCAACCTAAACTGAAAACCTAGACAGTTTATATTACTTTATAGACGAGAATTTCAATAGGGAATTTAGAGGAAACGACGCTATTTGCCGCGTTTGGGGCGAGGTCGCCCTTGCGGGCCGACCACTGGCGGCGCATTCCTTTGTAGCGGGAAAACCACCAAACCACCGTTTTCTGACACTTGGGGTTCAGGTGCGGAATTGCCGCCGATGTAGCCAAACCCGCGTACGCATTCGATGGGTTGACGAGTCGGGTCGTCAACGTTGTTGAAAATTTGCGCAAGTGCAATGTGGCTGCCGGTGCGTACCAGGCTTTGCGCCTTGGCGCGTAATTTGTGCTGGCGAATCGTCTTTTCGTCGCCAAAACTTGGCACCAAGACCCACTCAACGGGCACGTCAGACAAAAGCGTAAGCACGCAGGGGTGGTCGTCCAGAAAGTCCTTGCAAATCAGCACTGTGAGCAGACCCACGGGCGTGGCCAGGACGTGAATCGAGTCGCCCAGCGAAATGTCTTCTGTGACCGGGTCGATGCCCGGGCTTACTTTGCTGAATGGCCGCAGTTTGCGGTGGGTGAGCAGCTGGTGCCCCTGGGCATTGACCAATGGGGCGGTATTGAAGGTTTTGCCATCGTTCGCCAACGTTTCATGGAAGCTACCTGCTTGCAGCATCACCAGATGATTGCCAGGTTGCTTTCGCAGGCGTTGAGTCAACAAGGCACGCTGGGCAACGTCAATGGTCAGCTCCGGAAAAACAATGACGTTGGCGCCTGCTGCATCCGCCTGGTCGAGGGTGTGGTGCAGGGATGCCATTCGATCGCCATTGGGTTCGATACGCATCGCCCGCCAGTCGCCAACCGCGCTTTGGGCAGTGCTGCCTATGACGGTGGCGTGGTCGTCGAAATGGGCAATCCAGACCTTCAAATTGGGCTCATCTGCGTGCCACAGGGCGTTGAGTTTGTCGTCAACGGTTGATTCGGTGTGTTGCAGGGTGACGTTTATGCCGTGCGGGGTTATGACGGGCAGCACGCAGTGGTGACGCACCCAATGGCTCAAATTGCCGGGTTGGTTGGCCAGCGCAGCTTTGCGTCGATTATTGAGAACCACGCGGACGAGCCAATAAAGCTTGCCGTCTTCAGAGTACTGGATAGGGCTACGGTTGCTTCTGCGCAGGCCGGGTGCTGAAGGGAATCGGCCTTCGAAGAGGTATTCATCCAGCGATTGCAGAAGCGCGAGCGGATTTTTTTCCACAAGCTGGACGTCAAGATCATTTTCACCGTCGAGGGCTGCCTGGTACTGTGCCTTTGCCATGGCAAATATTTGGGCATTGCCGCGCTTTCGCTCCCATTCATGTAGCGTGGGGCCATCCAGGCCCAAGGCCCACAGGCGAACAAAGGCTTGACGGTAGACCTGTTGAGATAGGTGTTTTGCGACCTGCTGCACGTTCGTTTGATGTTATTGACGAGCCAGTGTAGTGGCAGTCAAGCAAACAGCCCGTGCAAATACCAGTCTGCATTTTGGTCAACGCCTGCATCGGCCCGGCGCTGCACTGACTGCCCTGCCCTGCCCGCCCAGCCGCTCCCGGTAAATCCACAGCAGCCCCATGTGCGCGCTGCGCGCCAGAAAGTAGTCGCGCAGGGCGAGGGCTGATCCGACCCCCATGTCATCCCCCACACCCCACCAGCCCGCCTCCACCCGCTGCGGGCCGGCCAGCAGGGTGAGCGGGCCGCCTTCAGCGCACTGCGGGGCGTTGTTGCGCACGGGGAGCTTGAGGGGTTGCATTAAAAGCCACGTGAGGTACAGGGCATCTGCCTGCGTTGCGGGCTGGGCACCTGTTTTTTGCTGTTTTAAGGCATCATTTAGGCCTCTAGCCCTCGTCGGATATGAATAATTAGCTATTTTTTTAGTAGTATTCCCCGATGAAACTGAAGTTGAAGCTGACAGCACCATTGCAGGCATTGGAGATACTGGAGACGCCGCTTGCCACACCTGCATGCGCT
>JAYWBS010000068.1:0-18240 GCA_043781295.1 Polaromonas sp. | reverse complement strand
CCGTGGCCGACGTGTGGGGTTATGTCGATGCCAAAGGGGTGGCACATTTTTCAAACGACAAACTGGACGAGCGCTATGAGCTGTTCTTCAAAGGCGGTGAGAGTTTTTCGACTGAAAAGTCTGACAATTCATCGTTAATGCCGCTAGTCAAAAGCACCAGCGACTACGCCATCCCTCCTGGCGGTGCGTACGCCCCAACCAAACTACTGGCCTATTTTGATGTATCGCCCAACTACAAAGCCGTCAAGCATTTGCTCAAGGATGCTGCACAAACGCACGGTATTGACTATGAATTGCTGCAGGCATTGATCGCCACTGAATCCGGTTTCGATACTTTTGCCGTATCACCTAAAGGCGCTGTGGGTTTGATGCAGTTAATGCCGCCCACGGCTGAGCGTTATGGCGTTAAAGCAGACAAAAAAACACCGATTGAGAAAAAATTGACCGACCCAAAAACCAATATCAACGCAGGTTCTAGTTACCTGCGCGATTTGATCCAGCTGTTCCCAGGCCAGCTTGAACTGGCTGTTGCTGCCTACAACGCCGGGGAGGGCGCCGTCCAACGTGCGGGCAACAAGATTCCGAATTACCCTGAAACCAAAAATTATGTCAAAACCGTGATGCAGCTTTACGGCCATCTCAAGCCGCCCGCCGCTTTGGTGGATGCGCGCAGAACCCCTGGCCGGGTCCGCATGGAGATGATGGGCGGCGCTTCCGGCCGCAACAACTTGCCGCCTGCGGCTCCAGCCCAGACGCTTGAGTAACTTAATTTTCGCCTTTCGCAGACCAAGTTCACGCGCAACACCTGTATGTATTTTGTTTTTAACCCGGATACTTTTGTACTTGGTCTGGCTGTCGGCGTGCTTGGTTTGGTGTTGCTGCTCAGCCTGGTGGTTTCTTATGCCTACGACGAACCCACGCTGCTGTTTCTGGCGAGCTATCTTGCGGTCACGGTCGCGCTTCTGCTGGCAGGTGAGCGCTTGCAAATGGGAACAGAGTTGATTCAAAGTCTGCTGTTGATCAGTGGGCCATCGCTGGTCAGTGCTTTGCAAGTGTGGCTGTTCAGAAAACGCACCACGGGTATTTTTGACAAAATTTTCATCGTGGCCTTGATGTCTGCCACGGTTGGCCTGCTTGGGTTTTACGTGGTGTACGGCGTGACTTTGAATGCTACAGGAGGTCTTGCGCGCCTGGCGGTCTGGCTTGGTCTGGCTTGGGGCGTGTTGATGGGCATCGGGTTTGTCTACCGCGGCATTCAGGCGCTGGAAACGGCTGGCCCATGGCGATGGTGGCTGATGCTGGGCCATGCCGCCGGACTGACAGTCGCCCTGCTGTTTTTGACCGATGTGATAGATGCCAAACAGGCCTATTGGCCCGTTGTGCTGATGCTGTTTGTGCAGGTTCCGCCGATTTATCTGTCACTGGTCTGGCGCAGCCGTTTGCTCAATGAAATCAGGCTGCGCAGCGCCGCTGCGGGAGTGGTTGACCCATTGACAGGGCTGGCAACAACTTCTGTTTTGATCGAGCGACTGATGCGCATCATGTCGCGCGCCCAGCAGGCCAAGCAAGGCCAGGCAGGCAGTGCGCTGTTTTTGATAGATGTGCAAAATTGGCATGGTTTACTCACCGAGCTTGGCGCTGAATTCAATGAAAAACTGTTGCTTGAAGCAGCGTTGCGCCTCAGGCGCTCGATCGGTGACAACGACCTGGTGGCCCGTATCAGTGGTGGCCGATTTGCGGTGGTTGCGCAGGGGCTTGCCAACCAGAACGAAATGACTGCGTTGGCCACACGGCTGGTGGTCAGCGGCTTGCGCATAGACAGCCCGCTGCTGCCCGGCGTGGAGTTGAAGTTTCGGGTGATCGTGACCCATTTGAAATTGGCCACGCCACTGGCTTTGCCTGCGGCTCAGGCTTGGCTTGATAATCTCGCCGACCGCTTCAAGGCTTGGCCCTCAAGCCATCGCTCACGCAGCATCCTGGTGGTAGAGCACGGCGAGGACTCGGCTAATCGCTTTGAGGCAGACTCCAGCTATTGACGCAGTAGCTGGTGCGCAGGCCTTATGTCGCAGAGCCATATTTTCTTCATCAATTTTCAGGCAGCTTTAATTCAAGATGGATCTCTTTACCGCCGACCCCGCACCCACCCATCCTGAATCCGCAGACCAGGACTCCCTTGCCGCTTACGCCCAGCGCGCCTACCTTGAATACGCTTTAAGCGTCGTCAAAGGCCGGGCGCTGCCCGATGCGTGTGATGGCCAAAAACCCGTGCAGCGGCGCATTTTGTACAGCATGTCGCGCATGGGGCTGGGCTTTGGCGGGGCCAATGGCGCCAGCGGTGCCAAACCCGTCAAAAGTGCGCGCGTGGTCGGTGATGTGCTGGGCAAGTACCATCCGCACGGTGACCAGGCAGCTTACGACGCAATGGTGCGCATGGCGCAAGACTTCTCACAGCGCTACCCGCTGGTCGATGGCCAGGGTAATTTTGGCTCGCGCGATGGTGACGGCGCAGCGGCCATGCGTTACACCGAGGCACGCCTTGCCCGCATCACTACGCTGCTGCTGGACGAGCTTGACGAGGGCACGGTCGCGTTCATTCCCAATTACGACGGCTCCTTTGAAGAGCCAAGCCAGTTGCCCGCACGCCTGCCATTCACGCTGCTCAATGGCGCCAGCGGTATTGCGGTTGGCCTGGCCACTGAAATCCCCAGCCACAACCTGCGTGAAGTGGCTGATGCCTGCATTGCACTCATCAAGAGCCCCAAGCTGACGGATGAAGAGCTTTACGCGATCATCGCTGGGCCAGACTACCCCGGTGGCGGGCAAATTATCTCGACAGCAGCAGAGATTGCCGCTGCCTACAGCATCGGCCGTGGCTCACTCAAGGTGCGTGCTCGCTGGAAGATTGAAGACCTGGCACGTGGCCAGTGGCAACTGGTGGTGACCGAGTTGCCGATTGGCGTCAGTACGCAAAAGGTGCTGGAAGAAATTGAAGAGCTCACCAACCCGAAAATCAAGGTGGGCAAAAAAGCACTGAGCACGGACCAGTTGAGTTCCAAGCAAACACTGTTGTCCGTGCTTGACGTGGTGCGTGATGAGTCGGGCAAAGAGGCTGCTGTGCGCCTGGTGTTTGAGCCCAAAACCAGTCGCATTGAGCAGAGCGAGCTCATCACCACGCTGCTGGCCCACACCAGCCTGGAGTCTTCATCACCGATCAACCTCACCATGGTGGGGCTTGATGGTCGGCCCGCGCAAAAATCACTCCGGCAAATGCTGGGCGAGTGGATTGAGTTCAGGCAGACCACCATTGCCCGGCGCTCGCAGTACAGGCTTGACAAGGTGCTGGACCGCATCCACATCCTTGAAGGGCGTGCGCTGGTACTGCTCAATATTGACGAAGTGATTGCCATCATTCGCCAGTCGGATGAGCCCAAAGCCGCGTTGATTGCACGCTTTAATTTAAGCGACCGCCAGGCTGAAGATATTTTAGAAATCCGCCTGCGTCAGCTTGCCAGGCTGGAAGCCATCAAGATCGAGCAAGAGCTCAAAAGCCTGCGCGAAGAGCAGGGCAGACTAGAAGAGATTCTGGCCAGCCCGGCAGCGCTCAAGCGCTTGATGGTCAAAGAAATTGAGCTTGACGCCAAACAATTCGCCGACCCGCGCCGCACGCTGATTCAGGCTGATAAAAAAGCGGTGTTTGAAGTCAAAATACTTGATGAGCCAGTCACCGTCGTCGTCAGCAGCAAGGGCTGGATTCGCGCTCGCACAGGCCACGGCCATGACGCAGCCAGCTTTGCCTTCAAGGAAGGCGATGGCTTGTACGGCTGCTTTGAATGCCGTACCGTCGATACGCTGCTGGTGTTTGGCACCGCAGCAAAAGGCACGGGCCGCGTGTATTCCATTGCCGTGTCGTTACTGCCGGGCGCGCGCGGCGACGGCCAACCCGTGACGACGCTGATTGAACTTGAATCAGGCACCCAGCCCCTGCATTACTTTGCAGGCCCAGCCAGCGCCACCTTGCTGCTGTCCAGCAGCGGTGGCTACGGCTTTTTAGCCAGCGTCGAGGCCATGACGTCGCGGCCCAAGGCAGGCAAGGCGTTCATCAGTTGCGCGGAAGGCGAGACGGTTTGCAAACCATCGCATGCATCAGGCACATCGGGTAGCACACCACTCAACCCTGCCACCCATGTCGCCTGTGCTTCAACAGCGGGTCGAATCCTCACGTTTGAAATCACTGAACTCAAACAAATGGCCGGCGGCGGGCGAGGTTTGATGCTGATTGACCTGGATGCCAAAGACACCCTGGCAGGTACAGCCGCCTACACCCGCAGCGTGCGCATAGGCGGCATTGGCCGGGGTGGCAAGGCACGTGAAGAAACACTTGAAATCCGCAGCTTGAACAACGCCAGAGCCGCACGGGCGCGCAAAGGCAAGGCAGCTGATTTAGGCTTTAAGCCGGGGTCTGTGACGCGGGTGGAGTGAGTTTTAAGCCTGTTTCAGGTATATTTTAAGCCTGTAGCCCAATAGATTCGGGCGTAAGCAGCTATAAAAAATATAGCATTTGCTTGATCATTCCGGCCTTAACTGTGCGGGTACCGTTGTGTCCTCACTTGGTAACGTGCTGTCATCGTGAGGAAATGTCGAGTTAAAAATATTGGGTGGATTTTTTGCGGCGCTGCTTGGGTATGTACGCGTGGGGTGCGCTTTGCTGACCTCTGCTTTGGCTGCTTTACTGGGTGTGGTTGTCAGGCTGGCCGCAAAGTAAAGGCCAGCCAAGTCGCGCGTGAGCCGCTCGTATGACAAGCCTGTGCGTTCGGCCAGGTTCATAAAGGTTGCCGGGCGTCTCGAGAGCTCGCGCAGCAGAAGCAAATGCGAATCGGTCAGCCATGAAAGCGCGACTTGGGGCGATTGGCGAAGATAAATCAGCTCGTGGCGATAACGCCCAGGTAGCACATTGCGGATGGAATGCTGGGCATAAATCCAGCGCAGTTGGGCCACGTCTGTTTTAAAAAAATTGCTTGGAATTGCTCTGGCTTCTGTGGGGCGTTTCTCCCACACCGCATTTTCGAACTGCTGCGGATCGGTATCTGGCAGCATGCCGATTTTCCAGGAGATAAAGTCCATCACTGCCAATAATTTGCCGCCGTACATCACGTGGTAGATGGTGGCTTTCAGCTCCATTTCACGTTCAATCAAGTGCTTGCCCAGTATGAATTGCGAGTAGAGCGACCATAAACAGGTCTCAAATTTTTTAAGCAAAGTTTGCAGGCTGATCGGGGATGCAGCTTCAAAAGTAAACCGCGGCTCCATTTCCTGGCTGTGCAGTGGCAGTGAAAACGCCAGGGGTCGATCAATGCGATGCAAATCAAGGGTGATGGCCCGCTCGGATGGCAAGCCAGCCAAAATCCTCAAGCTCTCGACACCTGCAGTTGTTGATGGGGGCAAGGCGCGGGTTTTTTCACCGCACACAAGCCAGGCATCAGCATCCGCGAAAACGCCAGTTCGCCAGATAGCCGTTTGTTGCGGCAGCGCATGCACGATACCTTCAATTTGCTGGCGCTGGTTGCGGTCAAAACCCACCATTCCAAATTGTAAAAGTGGTGTGTCAGCATCGTCCTCACTGACAGGCAAAATGACTTGAGAAGGCAAGATTTGCTCCCGTAGCAAAAGGGGTGGTTGTTTAGCAACACTATTGAATTTAAAATTATTTTCCTTCACATCCGGGCAATTGAACATCGTCTATTTAGACTAGGCCGTAAGGCCTATTGCGCTAGGCGAGTTTTGATGCTAACCACAGCGTTCAGGCATCTACAAACAAAAAAACAGCGTGGCTGTTTGTGTTTAGATATTCTTTTGCCTGAGTCGTATCGGCCCTTTCCATGGCCTACTGAGGGGCACCGATTGGCCGCCTTGCGAAACATCCAGCAGCCCACGTTGCGCTAGCTACAAAGCGACTTCGCGCACATGCGGCATCAGTGCGCGCCAGGCGGTGGGTGACAAGGCCCGCGCAACTTCTGATGGGCAAGCGCTTGATGTTGGCCCACGCTGCGTAGTGATGGCCAGCAGTGCCGCTTCAATTTGCGTGTGGGTAGGCGCTACATCTGCCATGGCAAAAAAGTCGTTTGGAGGTGTAGTTCAATTTCCAAATCATCCGTGCACTTTGTCGGCTTCGCTAGCCGTACGCCTGTACTGTCGCCTGTTCGCCTTCGCGTTCACGAATGATGTGGAAGTGGAATAAAACAGCTAAAAAATACCATTTATAGCTATAAAAAGTGGCTGTAGCTCAACAAATACGGGCGCAAGTAGCTATAAAAAATATAGCATTTTCCTGATCATTGTGACCTTAACTGTGCGGGTACCGTTGCATCCTCGTTTGATAACGTGTCGTCATCGTGTGGCAACGTCGAGTTAAAAATATTGGGTGGATTTTTTGCGGCACTGCTTGGGTCGGTACGCGTGGGCTGCGCTTTGCTGGCATCTGCTTTAGCCGCTTTACCGGGTGTGGTTGTCAGGCTGGAGGCAAAGTACAGGCCGGCCAGGTCGCGGGTGAGCCGCTCATAGGGCAGCCCCGTACGCGCGGCCAGGGTCATGAGGCTTGCTGGGTGTCTTGAGAGTTCGCGCAGCAGCAGCAAATGCGAATCGGTCAGCCACGAAAGAGGGACCTGGGGCGACTGGCGAAAATAAATCAGCCCTTGGTGATAGCGTGCAGGCAGCACGTCCTGCGCGGAATGTTGGGCGTACACCCAGCGCAGTTGAGCAACGTCGGTGAGCAAAAAATCACCAGGGATTGTGCGGGCTTCTACGGGGCGCTTTTCCCACGCTGCATTTCCGAAGTGCTGGGGATCGGTGTTTGGCAGCATGCCTATCTTCCAGGCAATAAAGTCCATCACCGCCAGCAATTTACCGTGGTATATGACGTGGTAAATCGCAGGTTTTAGCTCCATTTCGCGCTGGACCAACTCCTTACCCAGAATGAATTGCGAACGCAGCGACCACAGGCAGAGCTCAAATTTTTTGAGTACGGTTTGTACACTGTGCGGGGACGCGGCTTCAAAGGTAAATCGCGGCTCCATGTCAGAGCTGGACAGCGGCAGTGAAAACGCCAGCGGCCGGTTAATTTGATGCAGGTTCAGGATGACCGCGTGTTCCGACGGCAAACCAGCCAAAACCCTCAAATTTCCATGACTTGTGGTCGCTGATGGGGGTAAAGCGCGGGTTTTTTCACCACAAATAAGCCAGGCATTTGCATTTGCAAAAACGCCAGCACACCAAGTGGCCGTTTGCTGCGGCAGTGCATGGACGATCCCTTCGATTTGCTGGCGCTGGTTGCTGTCAAAACCAATCATGCCAAATTGTAAAAGGGGTAGGTCAGCGTCGTCGCTGTTGCCCCAACGGCTCAATTGAAATAGCATGATTTCCTCCCGTTACAAGAGTTGTGGTAGTCGGGCCGGGTCATTAAAACCATACAACTATTTTTCCCTAAAAGAAAGGGTTTTTCCATCCTCTAAATGGATTAGGCTGTAAGTAGTATCTTGACTTGTAGGTTTTTCCGACAGCTAGAGCTCTGACTACCCTCCTATAGAAATACACGGTAATTGTCATACACGTATTCCAAAGGTTTAATTCATCACTGTCTGTGCGGTAGCACACAGAGCAGCTTGTAGCGGTTTTTTCAGGCCTGTAGCGATCCGGTATTTGCTATGTATTTAATAGCTTATTGTGTCTGAAATTATTGCTTGTTTTAAACGCTTAAAACGCTTCGCGCCACAAATCAAGCGCTTGCTGAACCGGCCTGTCCGAGTAGCTGAACAGCACTGCGCGCGTGTCAGTTTCCAGCTGGTAGGGCATCCATGATGGGCAGACAAACACATCTTTTGGGCCAAACGTCATCACCTGCCCGTTGATGATGCAGCGCCCCGTGCCTTCAACCACGGCGTAAACGGTGGAGTCGGTGGACTTGTAGGGCTTGCCTTTAAACCCGGCTGGTAACTGCTGCATGAAGGTGCCCATGGTGGGAATGGCCCAGTCGCCTGTTACCGGGTTGGTGTACTGAAGCTTGTGGCCCCAGCAGGCGTGCGCGTCTTCGTGTTTGCTCAGCGTGTCGAGTGCTTCTAGCGTGCGCCCATACGGATACCAAAACATCGGCGATGTTTTGGAGCGTGCCTTGTACTGCACTGGTTTCATGGTGTTGCCAAAGCGTGCCAGGTTGATGCTTGCAGAGCTGGCGGTGGGCTGCGTGTCTTCTAGCCCGTCTTCGCGAAATTGCGCGTCAAGCAGCTCGACAATCGGTATGTCCAGCCCGTCCAGCCACACCATCGGCTCGGACGACTCGTTGCCGTGGTCATGAAATGTCCATGACGGGGTAATCACAAAGTCGCCTGGGTGCATCACCACCTTCTCGCCATCTACGGCAGTGTAGGCACCGTCTCCGTGCAGGATGAAGCGCAGGGCTGACTGGGAATGCTTGTGCGCAGGTGCTACCTCGCCTGGCAGTATCAGTTGCAGGCCCGCATACAGACTGTGGGTCACGCGGGTCTGCCCGCGCAGGCCGGGGTTCTCCAGCACCAGCACGCGCCGCTCGGCTTCTTTGGCGGTGATGAGTTTGCCGCCTTCTTGCAGCCAGGGCCAGACGGTCGCCCACTTCCACAGGTAGGGCAGGCAGGGCGTGCTGGGGGTGGTGGTGATCAGGCTATGCAGCACTTCCCACAAGGGCGTGCAGTTGGCCGTGTCTATTTTGTCGTAGTAGGCCTTGCGCTTTACCGCCATCTGCGCCGCAGGGTTGCCAATGATTCTGTCACCCGTCATACCGCCTCCTGTTTTGCAGCAGTCACTGCTACTTGCATGCGTCCGATGCCGTCGAACTCGGTGACAATCACGTCGCCCGGCACGACCGGGCCCACACCTTCAGGCGTGCCAGTGTAAATCAGGTCGCCTGGATGCAGGCTGTAAAACGATGACGCAAATTCGATCAACTCGCTAATGCTCAAAATCAGATCGCTGGTGTTGGCTTTTTGTTTGAGCTGGCCATTGACAGTGAGTGAAAAGCCAAGCTTCCCTGAATCGGTAATTTCGTCTGCTGTGACAAACCAGGGGCCAAGCACACTGTAGGTGTCAATCGATTTGCGCAGGCTGCGATCTTCGGGGCCACGGGTTGTCATGTCCAGGCCGCTGCTGTAACCGGCAATGTGCAGATGCGCATCGGCGCGCGAGATGTTGCGACCGGCTTTGCCAATGACCACCACCAGCTCGGCTTCGTGGTCGTTACGGCGGTCTGGGTGTTGCAGGGCCACACCATGGCTAGCGCCTACCAGCGATGAAGTCGCTTTCAGGAAAAGGCCAATTTTTTGAATCTCGGCGATCTGGCTGTTGTGGTGAATCTGGGCATCATCTCTAGCTTCTTCCAGGTGCTTTTTGTAGTTGACAGGTGCGCCCATAATCTTGCCCGGGTTGGCAATCGGCGCCAACAATTGACGCCCCGCCAAAGGCAGCAACGGCGCGCCAGGCGCAATCGCCTTGATGCGTGCCACCAGCATGTCAAGGTTGGCGATCAGCGGGTCAAATAGCGGCAATGGGTAGCGGTATGGGGGCAGGCTGTCCAGCGCAGCGGTGACATCGCGTAGCTGCTCACCCTCAACAAGTCCAAGGCGATGGTTGTCAAAACGGCAAATTTTCATGATGCATCTCCTGGGTGTTTTAACCCGCTACCTTTTTTTAATTTCCGGCCAACTGGTCAACTGGTCATTGACTCAGCCGACTTCAGCGATCAACTCAATCTCAACACATGCGCCCATCGGGATTTGCGCCACGCCAAATGCGCTTCTGGCATGCGCACCGATGGTACTGCCGAAGACTTGGCCCAGCAGCTCGCTTGCACCGTTGGTGACCAGGTGTTGCTCGGTAAATTCGCTGGTCGAATTGACCAGGCTCATCAGCTTGACGATTCTGGTGACATCGTTCAATGTTTTGCCCGTGGCGCTCAGGGCGGCATGCAGCGTTCCCATCAAGTCAATCGCAACCGTCCGCGCGGCGGCCTTGCCTTCTTCAGTCGTGATGTTTTTGCCTAACTGGCCAGCCCACGCTTTGCCCTCTTTTTTTGCAATGTGGCCACTTAAAAAAATCAGCTTGCCAGTTTGTACATAGGGTACATAAGCAGCAGCGGGTGTGGCCACTGGCGGCAGCGTGATGCCAAGACTCTCTAAGGTTTTGTAAACGTCGCGTTGGTTTGTCGTCATGGTGTTTTCTTTCAGGGTTTTAATCTGGGCCAGGGGCCAGCTCTGGCATGGCATCAATCGGCGTCACGGTGACAGCGACATCCAGAATATGTTGAGAGCCGCCGCGTATCACGCCGCGCAACGGCGACACGTCCAGAAAATCTCTACCCGTTGCCAGCGTGACATAGTCTTCGCCGGGCATACGGTTGTTGGTGGGGTCAAAGTCAAGCCAGTGACCGTCGCTGCCCGCACCGCCATCAAGCACGTCGGGGCAATATACCGAAGCCCAGGCATGCGATGCGTCGCAACCAATCAGGCGCGGCTGGCCAGGCGGTGGTTGCGTCAGCATGTAGCCACTGACATAGCGTGCAGGCAAACCCATGGCCCTGCAGCACGCCACCATGATGTGCGCAAAGTCCTGGCAAACGCCTTTGCCCTGGCGCAGCGCCACCAGGGCGGGGGTGCTGACATCGGTGCTGTCTCCGTCGTACACCATGGCGTTGTGGATGCGGGCCATCAAGTCGTTGGTGGCCTCCAGCAGCGGGTGGCCTGCGGTAAAGCTGGGTCGTGCAAATTCTGTGAACGCATCATGGCGCGGCACGTAGGGCGATGCAAACAAGAACTCCCAAGCGCTGTTGTAGTCTGCGCCTGCACGGTAGCGAAACTGCTCGCGCACACGCTCCCAGGGCGTGCTGCCTGGCAGCGCTTTGTCGGCATGGTGCTGCGTATGGGTTTCAATGATGCTGTCGGCCACCACACGCAAGCCATCGTGACTGCCGTCGAACGAAAAAAACGTTCGGCTGTTGCCATACACGTCATGTGCTTCGTGTTGCTCGGCGGGCCGGGGCATGATGTCCAGGGTATGGCGAAGCACAGTTTGATGGGCACTGCCAGTCGGCTTGAGATGAACAACATGGTGCGCGCTTTCAACCTGTGGGCTGTAGCGGTAACGCGTCTCGTGGGTCAGGTGGAGCAGCATGGGGTTGGTCGGCTCAAGTGCCCAGGCTGTGGTTCGCGCCGCTGGCGTGGCTGAAGTAGCGTCGGCTGATGTTGTCTGACAGCGTAAACGCCGATGCCTGGCATTGTTCAAAAACGCTGGTCAGGTCTTGCGCGCTTGCCATCAAGGCGGGCAAGTCGGCGGGCAAATCTGCTGCTAAATTGGCATCTTGGCTGGATGTGTTGGTGGCCAGCCTGGCCAGTCGGCCTTGCAGCGTCTCAATCACCCAACTCAGTGATCGCGGGTTGTCACGGTCAAGCACCAGCAAGTCCAGCAGGGCTGGCAGGTCGCGCCGCTGCTGGTACTGCGCATGAAAGGTAATCGTGCTGTCAAACAGCGCCACGATGGCGGAAAAGCCACCGTCGTCATACACCGCCCGGGTTTCAAACCCCCACGCCAATGCGCCTGACAACGTGGCCAGCCGTTCAATGTGCCGCCCCATGCTGAGCAGACGCCAGCCGTCGTCACGCATCATGCGATCAGTTTGCGCGCCCGTGATGGCCGCCAAATAGCCGCTGGCTGATTCCAGCGCACGCAGCGCGTCCAGTGCGGAATAGTCGGGTGCGCTTTGGCTGGCATCAAGCGGCGGTTTGAAAATCTCGCAACGTTTAAAAAAATCATGCTCCATTTGCACAATCACGTGCCATTGTTCTTGCGACAGGCGCTCGCGCACGGCCGATGCCGCGCTTTTCAAGGCGCGCAAATTAAAGCCCACGCTCGCGTTGCCTTCCACGTCAGCCAGACTGGCAATCAAGGCGCGCTCGAACACGCGCCGCGCTTGTGGTGCATGGCTGGCGGCGGGTACGCTGCTTGAAACCAGTGCGTTGCTAACCGCCACCTCAGTCAACCAGGCCAGCAGTGGCTTCGATGCGGCATCGTCGCCGGCCAGACTTTGCAAGGTCAGCTGCGACAGGCGTAATGAATTTTCAGCGCGTTCGGTATAACGTCCCAGCCAAAAAAGGCTTTCTGCGGCGCGGCTGGTCACGGGCTGCTTGCGGCTGCTGTTGGCCATGAGCGGTGCTGCGATGGGCTGCGTATCAGGGGCATGCGCCGATGTTGATTCAAGCAGTTCAGGCGCTGCCTGAAAGCTGCCCAGCGCCCAGACATCGGCGCTGCTGCCGCCGCGTTGCATGGACGCGATGTTTTCGTTTTTACCCGCCAGCCGGGCCAGCCCACCCGGCAACACACGCCAGGAGCCGTGGCCGTCAGGCAGCGCAAAAACACGCAGCATGGCCGAGCGCGGCGCAATTTTTTCGCCGTGCCAGGTGGGCGTTTGTGACAAGGGCAAATACGCCTGTACCGTGTAATCTTCACCGTGCCGCAATATTCGGCCGGCCCATTCGTCCAGGGCGCGCTGGCTCAAGGTGTGGCCAATGACAGACGCCATCCCGGTGCCGGGGTAGGTGGGTTTGATGACGCAGTTTTTAAGCTGCGGCAGCATGTCCTGCATCACCGCCTGCTCGCCGCACCACCAGGTGCTGAGTGACGGCAAGCGCAATTCTTCACCTAGCAGGCGCCTTGACAGTGCAGGCAAAAACCCCAGCATGGCGCTGGACTCTAAAAACGCCGAGCCCGGCGCATTCGCCACCTGCAGGTTGCCAGCCCGTATGACCTGCAGCAAGCCGGGCACGCCGAGCGTGGAGTCTGAGCGCAACTCCAGCGGATCTAAAAACTCATCATCCAGCCGCTTTAACAGCCCGTGCACGGGCTCCAAACCTTGCAAGGTCTTCAGGTACAAGCGCTCGCCGCGCACCAGCAGGTCACTGCCTTCGACCAGCGTCAAACCCAGGTAGCGTGCCAGGTAGGCGTGCTCAAAATAGGTTTCGTTGTAGGGGCCAGGCGTGAGCAGCACGATGCGGCTATTGACGGCGCTATCGGTCACTGGGCTCAGGGCCTTCATGCTGTCAACCAAAGCTTTGTACGAGTCGGCCAGGCGGGTCACGCCCATGCCGCGAAAAGCCTCGGGAAACTGCAGCGAAATGCTCAACCGGTTTTCAAGCAGGTAGCCCAGCCCTGACGGTGCCTGTGTACGCTGCGACACCACCCACCATTTGCCATCAGGCCCACGGGCCATGTCAAACGCCGCAATGTGTAAAAACATGCCGCCTGATGGCTGCGTGCCATGCATGGCACGCAAATAGCCCGGATGGCCCTGTACCAATGCGGCGGGCAACAGGCCTTGTGATAACAAGGTTTGCGGGCCATACACATCCGCCATGACCTGGTTGAGCAGGCGGGTGCGCTGTTGAATGCCGGTTGCAATGCCTGCCCAGTCGTCGGCTGAAATAATCAGCGGAAACAGATCAAGCGACCACGGGCGTTGCGGGCCATTGGCATCGGCGTAGACGTTATACGTGACGCCGTTGTCTTTGATTTGCCTGCGCAAGTTGGCGGTGCGGTGGTTTAAATCATGAAAACCATCGCTGCCCAAAAAATTGAAAAACGTGGTCCATTCCCTGGCGATGGCACCTGGGGCGCCAGACGCGCTTTCTTGTGACTGGCTCTGGCCTTGACCTTGAGATTGACTCTGCGACTGGCCCTGACCTGGAGGCCCGCGCAGCTCATCAAAATGGCCTTTGGATGCGGGTGGTGCGAGCGCAGCTGCCAGCTCGCTTGGCGCTACCACGGCAGGTGCTGCAAGGAGTGATTTGTTGTTGTCGTTCACGTTGTATTGACCAGGCCCTTTATCTTAAATCAAGCGTGAACGGAAACTCCCGGCTCGGCTGCGCAGGCGCCACATGCATCTTGCCGGGCGTATGGCCCATCTGCAAAAAGCGGCTCAAGCGGCGGCTTTCGGCCTCATAAGAGTTAACCGGCAGGCTGGCATAACTGAGGCCACCCGGATGCGCCACATGGTATTGGCAGCCCCCTAGTGACCGCTCCATCCAGGTGTCCACAATGTCAAAGGTCAAGGGCGCATGTACGCCGATGGATGGGTGCAGTGACGACGGCGGGTTCCACGCCTTGTAGCGCACACCGGCTACATATTCGCCCACGGTACCGGTGTTTTGCAACGGTAGTGCACGGCCATTGACGGTGACCACGTAACGGTTGTCGTTCAGCCCAGTCACACGCACTTCTACCCGTTCAAGTGATGAGTCCACATAACGTGCCGTACCTGTCGATGAGCCTTCTTCACCCATCACATGCCACGGCTCCAGGGCGCTGCGCAGCGTCAGTTCAATGCTGTTGACCAAAACCCGCCCAATCATGGGGAAGCGGAACTCAAAATGCGGCTCAAACCAGGCCATGTCAAACGGGTAACCGGCCTCCGTCAGCTCGGTCAGCACGTCCATGAAGTCCATGCGTACAAAGCTGGGCAGCAAAAAGCGGTCATGCAGCTCGGTGCCCCAGCGCGTCATGCGGCTGGTGGGGCCGAGGTAAGGCTTTTTCCAGAAGCGCGCCACCAGCGCTCTCAAGAGCAACTGCTGGGCAATGCTCATGCGGGCGTGCGGCGGCATCTCGAAAGCGCGCAACTCCAGCAGGCCCAGTCGGCCAGTTGATGAATCCGGTGAATACAGCTTGTCAATGCAAAACTCACTGCGGTGGGTATTGCCCGTCACGTCTACCAAAATATTGCGCAGCGTGCGGTCAACAATCCACGGCGGCATGTCCTGCCCATACTTTTCACGGTTGATGGCAATCTCACGCATGGCGATTTCCAGCTCGTACAGCTGGTCATTGCGCGCCTCGTCCACACGCGGTGCCTGGCTGGTCGGGCCAATGAACATGCCCGAGAACAAATAGCTCAGTGACGGGTGGTTGTGCCAGTAGGCAACCAGGCTGGCCAGTACTTCAGGTTTGCGTAAAAACGGGCTGTCGGCTGGCGTGGCACCGCCCAGTACAAAGTGGTTGCCACCACCCGTGCCCGTATGGCGGCCATCGGTCATGAACTTTTCAGCCGACAGGCGCGTTTTATGCGCGATGTCGTATAAGAATTCGGTGTGCGCTACCAGTTCACCCCAGTTGTAGGCGGGATGAATGTTGACTTCAATCACGCCAGGGTCGGGCGTAACAGCCAGCATTTTCAGGCGTGGGTCACGCGGTGGCGGGTAGCCTTCCAGGACGATTTTCACGCTCAAGCTTTGCGCTGTGGCTTCAACAGCAGCCAGCAGGTCCAGGTAGTCTTCGAGCCGCTCCATAGGCGGCATGAAAATATACAGCGCGCCAGTCTCACCGCGAATGCTTTTCAGGCCAGCTGCTTTGGCATCCGCCTCGGCTTTGGCTTTAGGGCCCACTTTTGGCCCGTTTGCTCTTTGCGGGTCGCGCACTTCCACGCACAGCGCTGTGCGGGTCAGCCAAGCGGCTGACTCAAACGCAGTCGGCGCACGGCGGCTTGGGTCAACGGTTTGCGATAGGGTGGGCTGCGCTGTAGCGGCTGGTTGCAGCACCCGTTTGGCTTCATAGCGCGGTGGTACGCCATGTTTAAAGCCCGATAAATACGTTTCAACCCGCTGCGTGGTGGTGTGCATGCGTTGGTTGACTTCCAGGCTGGCGTTGTAGCGCCCGGCAACGGCGGTGGCATCTGGCAACGCATCGCGCGGTGCAAAGGGGTCGGCCTCCATCATGTACGGGGTGTCGGTTTTGGATACCCATGGCACTGAATCAAGTGGCAGGCGATAACCCATCGGCGAATCGCCCGGCATCAGGTACATGCGCTCATCCCTGAAGAACCATGGCCCGGTCGTCCAGGCAGGGCCAGCCAGTGGGGCCGTTGAGCCTGGAACAGATTCACGCGACTTCAAAGGCAGCACATAACCCACCACCGAGTCCAGCCCCTGCATGAAGACGCGGCGCAGGCGTTCGCGTTCCATCGCGTCGTCCAGCTTTGAGTCAAACGGGTCCACGTTCACCGGTAAACGACGTTCGCGCCACATGTAGTACCAAACGTCTTCAAAGCCCGGCGTGATGAAGTCAGGCGCCAGGCCCAGCTTGTCGGCCAGCGTGGCGGTAAAGCGCGCGGCATCTTGCGCGGTGTAGTTGCAGGGTTCACTCTCGTTGGTAAATAGCGCCGGGTTCTTCCAGACCGGCTGGCCATCTTTGCGCCAAAAAATACTCAGCGCCCAGCGCGGCAGTTGCTCGCCGGGGTACCACTTGCCCTGACCAAAATGCAAGAAGCCACCTTGGCCGTATTCAGTTCGCAGCTTTTGCACCAGCTCTGTGGCGTAGCCGCGCTTGGTCGGGCCCAGGGCATCAATGTTCCATTCAGCGCCGTCGGGGTCGTTCGTCGCCACAAAGGTGGGCTCGCCGCCCATGGTCAGGCGCACATCGCCTTTAACCAGGTCACGGTCAACCGCCTCGCCCAGGGCCAACACGCTGGCCCATTGGTCGTCGGTGTACGGTTTGGTGACGCGGGGTGACTCATAAATGCGCTGCACGCCCATGTGGTGGGCAAACTCGACTTCGGACTCATCCACACCACCTTCGATGGGTGCGGCACTCGATGGCTCGGGTGTGCAAGCCAGGGGAATGTGCCCTTCTCCGGCCATCAGACCGGAGGTTGGGTCAAGCCCCACCCAGCCTGCGCCCGGCAAAAACACCTCGCACCAGGCGTGCAGGTCGGTGAAGTCTTTTTCTGTACCGCTTGGGCCGTCAAGCGATTTAACGTCGGCCTTGAGCTTAATCAAATAGCCCGACACAAAACGCGCGGCCAGCCCCATGTGGCGCAGCAGTTGCACCAGCAGCCAGCCTGTATCCCGGCAAGAGCCCAAAGCTTTTTCAAGTGTTTCCTCTGGCGTTTGCACGCCGGGCTCCATGCGGATGGTGTACTTGATGTCTTGTTGCAGTTGCTGGTTCACGCTGACCAGAAAATCGTTGGTACGGCGCGGCGTGCGGTCGATTTTGTCCAGGTAGGCTGCTACCCGAGGGGTGGCAGGCTCGGTCGCCAGGTAGGGCGTGAGTTCTTGCGCCATAGCCGGCGCGTATTTGAAGGGAAACTCTTCCGCCTCCGGCTCCAGGAAAAAGTCAAACGGGTTGAGCGTGACCATATCGACCACCATGTCCACCGTGACTTTAAATTCACGCGTCGGCTTGGGGAAGACCAGCCGCGCCTGGTAGTTGGCAAACGGGTCTTGCTGCCAGTTGATGAAATGCTCAAGCGGCTCAATTTTTAGTGAGTACGACAAAATTTGCGTCCGGCTGTGCGGTGCCGGGCGCAAGCGCACAATTTGGGGCCCGAGCGTGACCAGGCGGTCGTAGGTGTAGTGGGTAATGTGGCTAAGGGCGACGTGAATGGACAAGGTGATCTCGATTCGTGCTTTGTGAAAATGCGTGCTGGCGTAAGCTTACCCTAGCAATGCTAGCAAGAGCCGGGCCGAAACCAGCCAAAACAGGCGCTGTCGTCTCAAATGAGCCTTTGCCCGTTGAGCATGCAGCCATGCAAGCCGTGCATGATAAAAAATCCAGGGTAACGCGTGGGAGACAACAACTCATCAGCCATACACATCGCGCCCAGTCGGCTGTTTGGCAGCTTGCTGGCTGGCTTTGTCGTTGGCGTGGCGGTGCAGCTCCAGCAAGCGGCGCTTTTTGACGCACGCAGCTATGCAGTTTTGGCTGCTTTGTCGCTGGTGTTGCTGCTATGGCTCTTGCGGCGGCTTAAAAATCTCTGGTTCGGTGTTGTGCTGGCGCTGGTGCTTTCCAGTGCGCTGGGATTTGGCTTGACCGGGCTGCGGGCTGGCAATTTCAAACAAACCGCACTTGATTCAGCGCTTGAGGGTAAAGATATTGTGGTGACGGGGCAGGTGCGCGCCATGCCGCAGTTTGGTGAAGACGGCTTGCGGTTCCGCTTCGATGTGGCTTCGGCATCGCTGGATGGGAAAACCGTCGTTTTACCGCCGCAAATCTACCTGGGCTGGTACGCAGGCTTTGGTTTGCGGCCGGCTAAACCCATGGCTAAACCTGTGGCCCAAGCTGTGGCTGAGGGCGACCCCGAACCGTCCGAGTTTTCGCTTGAATTGCAACGCCAGCCGCAAGCCCTGCGCGCAGGCGAAAGCTGGCAAATGACGGTGCGCCTGAAAGCCCCGCACGGCAACAGCA
>JAYWBS010000067.1:0-18255 GCA_043781295.1 Polaromonas sp. | reverse complement strand
CGTTGATGACTTCGCCGCCAAATTTCTTGACGCCAAGCATTTTGGGCTGTGAATCACGCCCGTTTCGCGTAGAGCCGCCGCCTTTTTTCTGTGCCATTTTTCAGTTACTCCTGATGCTTAGCCTGCGATGGCGCCGATTTGCAGTTCTGTGTAGTTCTGCCGATGGCCCTGGCGCTTTTGGTAGTGCTTGCGCCTGCGCATTTTGAAAATGCGAATTTTGTCACCTCTGCCGTGAGAGATGACTGTCACAGTAACACTGGCACCTAGCACCAAGGGCGTACCGACTTTGATATCAGCGCCGTTCCCGACAGCCAACACTTGGTCAATAACGATCTCTTGGCCTACGTCCGCAGCAATCTGTTCTACTTTAATTTTTTCACCAGCAGCAACTTTGTATTGTTTGCCGCCGGTTTTTATGACCGCGTACATGTAAGACCTCTTGAATTTGAGTTCCGCAGACGGATTTCCGCAGAGCCCATGATTCTAGCATGCGAGGCTAAAAATAGCCATATGCCCGGGTTACCTTCCCCTACACAGCTCTTCAGCCAGCCCGGCTTCCTATAATCTTGCAAGTTTTACCTGGGGATTTCTTTTTGTCTGCCAACTCATCAAGTACCGCTGCTGCCCTGGCCCTGATTGCCGACGACATGGGCGCCATGGACGCGGTGATTGGGTACCGCCTGACATCCGAGGTCCCGTTGGTGAGCCAGGTGTCGCACTACATCATTGCTGCGGGCGGCAAGCGCTTGCGACCCGCCTTGTTGCTTCTCATGTGCGGGGCTTTGGGTTACCGGGGCGAGCAGCGGTTTAATCTGGCGGCTGTGGTTGAGTTTATTCACACCGCTACGTTGCTGCATGACGATGTGGTGGACGAGTCCACGCTGCGCCGTGGCCGGGCAACCGCCAATGAGTCCTTTGGCAACCCTGCTAGCGTGCTGGTCGGCGATTTTTTATATTCCCGTGCCTTTCAGATGATGGTGGACGCGGGTGATATGCGCGTCATGCAAACCCTGGCGGAGGCCACCAATGTGATTGCCGAGGGCGAAGTGTTGCAGCTCATGAACATGCACGATGCCAGCTTGAGTGAAGACGGCTACTTGCTGGTAATTCGCTCCAAGACCGCCAAGCTGTTTGAAGCCAGTGCCCGGCTGGCGGCATTACTGGCGCAGTCCACGGCGGCTGTCGAGCAAAGCTGTGCCGACTACGGGCAAGCACTTGGCACGGCGTTCCAGGTCATCGACGATGTGCTGGACTACGACGGCGATGTGCTGGAGATGGGTAAAAACCTCGGTGACGATTTGCGCGAAGGCAAGGCCACCTTGCCGCTGATCATTGCCATGCAGCGCGGCAGCGAATTTGAACGTAGCACCATCCGGGAAGCCATCGAAACGGGTGGAACTGCCAACATGGCCCAGATCATTGAGATTGTGCAAAAAACCGGTGCCTTGACCGCTACCCGGGCGGCCGCCGCTGCCGAGGCACAGCGCGCCTTGAACGCCTTGCAAGCTTTGCCGAAAAATACGTATAGTGATGCTTTGCGGCAACTGGCCTCACAGTTGCTGGACCGACGCGCGTGATGCATGGACGTTTTAGATTTACACCCACTTCGCTATCAGCGATGATGTGGGTAATGATGGTGATTTAGGCAGGACACAAACATTACATGGCCGCTGTTGATTCGGTAACTAAACAAACTCAAACGATTGCCTTGCCCGGGCTGGGCCGGGCGCTGGTGATTGCGGGCAAGCTGGGTCAAAAAGCTGCGGAAGACATTTTCAGCAAAGCCAAAAGCGGACGTACCAGCTTTATTGCGGAATTAACGGGTTCTGGTGTTGTTTCGCCATCTGACTTGGCACACACCATGTCATCGGCCTTTGCGGCGCCGCTGCTGGACCTTGAGGCGATTGACACGCAGCGTCTGCCCAAAGGCCTGCTGGACGCCAAAATTTGCCAGACTTACCGCATTGTGGTGTTGAGCAAGCGCAACAACCGCCTGATTGTTGCTACCGCCGACCCGTCAGACCAGGAAGCCGCTGAAAAAATCAAGTTCTCTACCCAAATGGGGGTGGACTGGGTCATTGCCGAATACGACAAGCTGTCCAAGCTGGTCGAGGCATCCACCACCACCGCCGCCGAGGCGATGGAAAGCATCATTGGCGATGACTTCGAGTTTGATGAAGCCAGCGCAGACATGGCAACCGAGAGCAGCGACGCTGCGGTCTCTGAGGTCGAAGATGCGCCAGTCGTTAAATTTCTGCAAAAAATGCTGCTTGATGCATTTAGCATGCGGGCATCCGATCTGCATTTTGAACCGTTTGAGCATACCTACCGCGTGCGCTTTCGGGTCGATGGCGAGTTGCGCGAAATTGCCTCGCCGCCCGTGGCCATCAAGGAAAAGCTGGCGGCCCGCATCAAGGTGATTTCAAAACTCGATATTTCTGAAAAACGCGTGCCGCAAGACGGCAAGATGAAGCTGAAAATCGGGCCTGATCGGGTGATTGATTTTCGGGTCAGCACACTGCCCACCATGTTTGGCGAGAAAATCGTGATCCGTATTTTGGACCCGAGCAGCGCCAAGCTGGGTATTGACGCACTCGGGTATGAGCCCGCCGAAAAAGAGCGTTTGCTAGACGCCATTTCGCGGCCTTACGGCATGGTGCTCGTGACCGGGCCAACGGGGTCGGGCAAAACCGTGTCGCTGTACACCTGCCTGAATATTTTGAACAAACCCGGTGTCAATATTGCCACCGCTGAAGATCCGGCTGAGATTACCTTGCCAGGCGTCAATCAGGTCAGCATGAATGAAAAAGCCGGCATGACGTTTTCTGTCGCGCTCAAGGCTTTTTTGCGGCAGGACCCAGACATCATCATGGTCGGCGAGATTCGTGATATCGAAACTGCCGACATCTCCATCAAGGCCGCGCAAACCGGTCACCTGGTGCTGTCTACTTTGCACACCAATGACGCGCCCACCACGCTGACCCGCATGCGCAATATGGGCATTGCCCCGTTCAATATTGCGTCCAGCGTGATTTTGATCACTGCACAGCGTCTGGCAAGGCGCTTGTGCCCCAACTGCAAAACCGCAGCTGATATCCCGCGCGAAACCCTGCTGGAGGCAGGCTTCAAGGAAGAGGACGTTGACGGCTCCTGGACACCGTACCGTCCGGTCGGTTGTTCGATGTGTACCAATGGCTACAAGGGCCGGGTCGGTATCTACCAGGTGATGCCGATTACCGAAGAAATTCAAAGAATTATTCTGCGCGATGGCAGTGCGATGGAAATCGCCGCCCAAGCCGCGTCAGAAGGTGTTAACAGCCTGCGCCAGTCGGGTCTTTACAAAGTTAAACTTGGCATGACATCGGTAGAAGAGGTTTTGGGTTGCACCAACGTCTAGTTTCACACAGTTTGCCGCGCCCTTAAAAACGAGAAAGCATCATGGCCACAGCATCCAAGAGTATTCAGGAATTCGTCTTCGAATGGGAAGGCAAGGACCGGGGTGGCAAGCAGGTCAAGGGTGAAATACGGGCTGCGGGCGAAAACCAGGTGAAAGCGGCCTTGCGGCGCCAAGGTGTTCTACCCGGCAAAATCAAAAAGCGCCGCATGCGTTCGGGCAAGTCCATCAGGCCCAAAGACATCGCCATTTTTACGCGCCAGTTGGCCACCATGATGAAGGCCGGTGTGCCACTGCTCCAGTCGTTTGACATTGTTGGCCGTGGTAACGCCAACGCCAGCGTCACGAAGCTGCTCAATGACGTTCGTACCGATGTTGAAACCGGTACCTCGCTCAGTGCGGCCTTTCGCAAATACCCGTTGTACTTCAACGCGCTGT
Organism: Polaromonas sp.; assembly: GCA_043781295.1. Taxonomy (GTDB): domain Bacteria; phylum Pseudomonadota; class Gammaproteobacteria; order Burkholderiales; family Burkholderiaceae_C; genus Polaromonas. The sequence continues at coordinate 14,423 of JAYWBS010000067.1, read as the reverse complement.
ATTGCAACCTGGTCGAGGCCGGTGAGGCCGCAGGTATTTTGGAAGCCCTGCTGGACCGTCTGGCGGTCTACATGGAAAAAACCGAAGCCATCAAATCAAAAATCAAATCCGCCTTGATGTACCCGATTTCGGTGGTGGTGGTGGCCTTTGTGGTGGTTGCCGTGATTATGATTTTTGTGATTCCGGCTTTCAAAAGCGTGTTCGCGTCTTTTGGCGCTGACCTGCCCGCACCCACGCTTTTCATCATCGCGGTGAGTGAGTTTTTCGTGTCTTACTGGTGGCTGATTTTTGGCGGTATCGGCGGCGGTTTGTACTTTTTCATGCAGGCCTGGCAGCGCAACGAAAAAGTCCAGCGCGTGATGGACCGGGTTTTGCTGAAAGTGCCGGTGTTCGGTGCGCTGATCGAAAAGTCATGCATCGCGCGCTGGACCCGGACACTCTCGACCATGTTTGCGGCCGGTGTGCCGCTGGTCGAGGCACTCGATTCAGTCGGCGGTGCGTCGGGCAACTCGCTGTACGCCGATGCGACTGAAAAAATCCAGCAGGAAGTCTCCACTGGCACCAGCCTGACGGCTGCGATGAGCAACGCCAACCTGTTTCCCACCATGGTGCTACAGATGTGCGCCATTGGTGAAGAGTCAGGCTCGGTGGACCACATGCTGGGCAAAGCGGCTGACTTTTATGAGGCAGAAGTCGATGAAATGGTGGCCGGTCTGTCCAGCCTGATGGAGCCCATCATCATTGTGTTTCTCGGCTCCATCATTGGCGGTATCGTGGTGGCCATGTACCTGCCTATTTTCAAGCTGGGCCAAGTCGTTTGATGCTGGGTGCGTTGTCGACGCAAGTGCTGGTGGTGCTGGCTGGTTTTTTTGGGCTGCTGATGGGCAGCTTCCTGAATGTGGTGATTTACCGCCTGCCCAAAATGATGGAGCAGCAATGGGCCAGCGAATGCGCTGAACTCTCCGGCAAGCCAGTGATTGCGACAGAGGCTTTTAACTTGATGGCACCGCGCTCGCGCTGCTCCAATTGCGGCCATGTGCTGGCCTGGTATGAAAACATCCCGGTTGCCAGCTATATTTTTTTGCGCGGCAAGTGTTCGGTTTGCGACACCTCTTACGGCCTGCGTTATCCGGCGGTTGAACTCATCACGGGTCTGCTCTTTTCTTTTTGTGCCTGGCGCTGGGGCGGCACAGTCACAGCGCTGGCTTGGTGCGGGTTCTCGGCGGCATTGTTAACGCTGGCCCTGGTTGACTGGGACACCACCTTGCTGCCCGACGACATCACGCTGCCGCTGCTCTGGGCCGGGCTGGTGGTGGCGGCTTTGCAGCTCAACACCTCGGTCACGCTGCCTGATGCGTTGTGGGGTACGGTGGCGGGCTATCTGTCGCTCTGGGGGGTGTACTGGGCTTTCAAGCTGGTCACGGGAAAAGAAGGCATGGGCTATGGTGATTTCAAATTGTTTGCGGCCCTGGGTGCCTGGTTTGGCTGGACGGCTTTGGTGCCCATCATTTTGATGGCATCGGTGATGGGTGCGGTGGTGGGCATTGGGATGAAGTTCTCAAGCGGCTTGCGGGAAGGCGGTTATGTGCCGTTTGGGCCATTTTTGGCTGGCGCAGGTTTTACCGCGATGATTTTTGGCCCGCAAGCCATCCTTCATTTTGTGGGTCTGTAAATCATGCGCATAGGCCTGACGGGCGGTATAGGCAGCGGTAAAAGTACCGTCGCCAAGATGCTGGTGGCGGGCGGCGCGGTGCTGATTGATGCGGATGCCATTTCACGCGACGTGACTGCGCCGGGCGGGGCAGCCATTGCCCTGATAGCGGCGCGGTTTGGGCTGCACGTCATCACGCCAGAAGGGGCCATGGACCGCAATGTCATGCGCCAAGTGGTATTTGATGACGCAGCTGCCAAAAAGCAATTGGAGGCCATCATTCATCCGCTGGTCAGCAGTGAATCAGCGCGGCAGGCTGAGGCTGCGTACAAAGCTGGCAGCACCTTGGTGGTGTTTGATATTCCCTTGTTGGTGGAGTCGCGTCGCTGGCGCCAGCAGCTCGACAAGGTGCTGGTCGTGGACTGCACCGAAGCCACACAAATCAGCCGCGTCATGGCGCGTGATGCCAGCAGCAGCGGCTGGACGCGGGACGCTGTTGAAAAAGTCATTGCGCAGCAAGCCACCAGATCCCAGCGCCGTGCCGCTGCCGACGGGGTGATTTATAACGATGGCCTGATGCTGGAAGCTTTGGCCGTGCTGGTCAAAAAAATGGCAGAACGCATCACGCTATGATTCGTGTTTCTCCACAGTCATCAGTGCTGACAAAGACCACGCCGTGATCCTTTACGAGTACCCTTTTAACGAACGCATACGTACCTATTTGCGGCTTGAGCACCTGTTTCGCCGCCTGGCGGAACTGGTGGGCCGTGAGCACCCGACAGACCACCACTACGCCATCACCACGATTTTTGAAGTCATGGACGTGGCGGCCCGGGCGGACCTGAAGACCGACGTGCTCAAGGATCTTGAGAAACAAAAACACGTGCTCAATGGTTACCGCGGTAACCCGGCGATTGCTGAGGCCGTGTTAAACGATGTCACTGCTCAGCTAGAGACCTGTTTTGCGGCCCTCAACAGTTTGCCCGGCAAGGCTGGCCAGACCTTGACAGAAAACGACTGGCTGATGAGCATCCGGAGCCGTGTCGGCATACCCGGCGGCACCTGCGAATTTGACTTGCCCGCCTACTATGCCTGGCAGCATCTGGATGCGCCTGTGCGGCAGCAAGACTTGCAGCGCTGGATAGCCACGCTGGCGCCGCTGGCCGAGTCGATTCGGTTGCTGCTGCAACTGTTGCGCGATTCTGGCGCGCCGCAAATGGTGACGGCGCCAGAGGGTGTCTACCAGCAAAATTTGCCGCAGGGCCGTACCTTTCAGTTGCTCAGGCTGCGGATTGACCCCCAACTGGGGCTGATACCCGAAATCAGCGGTAACCGCCTGATCGTGTCGGTTCGCCTGATGCGCCATGAGAGCGATGACAGGCTGCACGCCGCCAATGTGGATGCCTCATTCGAACTGACGCTGTGCTCCTAAGAGGTGAGCAGACATGCCAGATAGCCCCGTCTCGCCAAAAATAGTTGTGTGCCCCGTCTGCAAGGGTGACAGCATTTATGCACCCAGCAATCTGTTCAGGCCTTTTTGCAGTGAGCGCTGCAAGAACATCGACTTCGGTGCCTGGGCCAGCGAAGGTTTTCGCATGCCGGTGGAGGCACCGCTTGACGATATGCCTTACGGCGACCCGACAATTCAATAATGTAGAAAGAGCTTTGCGATGCCAAACAAACTTTTGTGGGTTGCCGCCCTGGCTGGTTTTTTGTTGACAACTGGTGCACAGGCACAAGCGCCTGAAGTACTGAACCCACCCACCAAAACCGCTGCCAAGAAGAAAGCCAAAAAAGCCAAGGCCACCACGGGAGCCAAGGCCAAATTTGTGCCCAGCTCGCAAGAAACGAAAAAAGAACGCAGCACCCGCTTGATGCGCGAGTGCAAGGGCGGGGTGGACGCTGGGGCTTGCGCGGGCTACACAAAGTAGCCTCGCTTAGTTTCAAGCTGCTGGTGCGCCCAGCATCTGCTGCAACTCACCGCTTTCGTACATCTCCATCATGATGTCCGAGCCGCCAACAAACTCACCTTTGACGTAGAGCTGCGGAATGGTTGGCCAGTTGCTGTATTCCTTGATGCCGTTTCTGATCTCGCCGTCTTCCAGCACGTTAACGGTGACGGGTTTGGCCACGCCGCAGGCTTTGAGCACGGCAATCGCCTTGCCTGAAAAGCCGCACTGCGGAAAGCTGGGGTTGCCCTTCATAAACAGCACCACGTCGCTGGATTTAACGATTTGGTCAATGCGGGTTTGGGTGTCGCTCATGGTTGTGTCCTTTAAAAATCAATAACGCGATTATCCCGCGATTTGCGCGGATGAGGCGTCATGGCCATTGCCCGCCTGAGCAACGCGCAATCCCAGCCAAATCCATTCGGCTTTGCACCTGCGTGAAGCCGCGCTCGGCCAGCAGGGCGCGCACCCGTTCGGCCTGGTCGTAGCCATGCTCCAGCAGCAGCCAGCCGCTGGGGTGCAGGTGGCCTGGCGCGTTACGAATGATCTGCCGGATGTCGCTCAGCCCGTCGCTGCCTGCGGCCAGTGCGCTGAGCGGCTCATGCGTCAAGGCCGTCAAGTGCGGGTCGCTACTTTCGATATAAGGCGGGTTGCTGACGATGGCGTGGTAGTGACCGCTGACTTTCTCAAACCAGTTGCTGTGAATAAACTGCACAGCTGCACTCAACTGACTGGCGTTTTGTGACGCGACTACCAAGGCGGTTTCGCTGACATCGGTTGCCGTCACGCTGGCTTTGAGCTTGTGCGCGATGGCGATGGCGACAGCCCCGCTGCCTGTTCCCATGTCAAGAATTTCAGGCTTGGTCACAGGGTTTAAAACGTCCAATGCCCATTGCACCAGCGTTTCCGTGTCCGGCCTGGGCACCAGCACACGCGCATCGACCGCAAAGCGCAGCCCGAAAAATTCTTTGTAGCCAACGATATAAGCCAGCGGCTCGCCTGCTGCACGGCGCAGGCTCAGGGCTCTGAAAGCATCGGCAACGTTGTCTTGCAACATGTCCTCGTCATGCGCCAGCAGCCAGGCGCGGTCGCTGGCCTGTTTGCCCAGCGCATGCAGCAGCAGCAGTTGCGCGTCCAGTCTTTCTACACCCAGGTTTTGGGTGGCAGCCAGAGCGGCGCTGATGGTAGGCTGCGTCAACATGGGAGTTTTTGTGTGCTATTAAAACAGGAGCTGCTTGCGCCTGAATCTATTGGTCTAGAGGCCAATTTGATAGGTAAAAAAGACATTTTCAGGCACATTTTGACTGTTTTTTAACCCTGAGAAGCCGTTTCCAGCTCCGCCAGCTGCTCCGCACCACGCGCCACCTGCAAGGCGGTTATCACGTCCTCCAGGTCGCCTTCCATGATGCTCAAGAGCTTGTACAGCGTCAGGTTGATGCGGTGGTCCGTCAGCCGGCCCTGCGGGAAGTTGTAGGTGCGAATGCGGTCGCTGCGGTCACCTGTGCCAACCAGCCCTTTACGCATCGCCGCATCAACCGCCGCACGTTCAGAGCGGTCTTTTTCATGGATGCGCGCTGTCAGTACTTTGAGTGCCTGGGCCTTGTTGCCGTGCTGGCTGCGGCCGTCCTGGCATTCGGCCACGATGCCTGTCGGCAGGTGGGTAATGCGCACTGCCGAATCAGTTTTGTTGATGTGCTGGCCGCCCGCGCCGCTGGCCCGGTAGGTGTCAATGCGCAAGTCAGACGGGTTGATTTTGATGGCCTCCAGCTCATCAGGCTCGGGCAGCACCGCCACCGTGCAGGCGCTGGTGTGGATGCGGCCTTGCGTCTCAGTGGCGGGTACACGCTGAACGCGGTGGCCACCGGATTCAAAGCGCAGCTTGCCGTACACGCCCACGCCTTGCGCATCGGATGCGCCTTCAATGCGCAGTACCACTTCCTTGTAGCCACCCAGCTCGCTGCTTGACTCGCTGATGATCTCGGTCCGCCAGCCGCAGCGTTCGGCATAGCGGGTGTAGAGCCGAAACAAATCGCCAGCAAACAGCGCCGATTCATCGCCGCCCGTGCCTGCGCGAATCTCCACAAATGCCGGGCGAATGTCGTCCGGGTCTTTGGGTATCAGCATCAGCTGCAAGGCATCGTCGATTTGCGCGATGTCAGCCTTGGCGGTGGTGATTTCTTCTTCCGCCATCTGGGTCATCTCGGCATCGCCCTTGCTGTCTTTGAGCATGTCTTCGGCACCCGCCAAATCGGCCTCACGGCTGGTCAGCTTGCGGTATTGTTCGGCCACCACACTGACTTCTGAATGCTCACGGCTGAGGGTGCGAAAACGCTCCATGTTGCTGACAACATCGCTGGCAGACAGCAATGCGTCCAGCTCGTGCAGGCGCAGCAGTTGGCGGTCTAGGGTCTGTCTTAAAAAGGGTTTCATTTGGATTGTTTTTACTTGTCTGTCATCCCGGACTTGATCCGGGATCCATGACTTTTGCGCGCTTGAAAAGATTCGGGCGTAACTGGAAAAAGGGATTGCGGATCAAGTCCGCAATGACAAACCAGGACAACCGCAGCTAACGCTCGGCATCGTCCGCTTTTGCTCTAGCCTGCCCACGCAAAAACAGTTTAGACACTGTTTGTGCCGTCGCTTCGCGGTGGTTGGCATTGCCCGTGTGCAGCTCGGCCAGCGTGCCGTGCAGCATTTTTTGACTCATGCCGCGTGCCAGGGCTTCCAGCACGCTGTCAATCGACTCGCCTTTGGCCAGCAGTTTTTTGGCACGGCTGATTTCAAGCGTGCGCCATTCGTCGGCCTGCGCGTTGAGCTGCTGAATCAGCGGCACCACCCCATGAACTGGATCGCGCTGCGCCAGCCAATGCATGAAGTTTTGCACGCCAGCGTCAATGATGACTTCTGCCTCAGCCACCGCCGCCTGACGACTGTCTTTACCGGTTTGCACCACCTGGGCCAGATCATCGACGGTGTACAGGTAAATATCGGGTAAGGCCTTAACCTCGGGTTCAATATCGCGCGGCACCGCCAGGTCCAGCATGAACATCGGCCGGTGTTTGCGCAGCTTCACCGCGCGTTCTACGGCGCCCAGGCCAATGATGGGCAGGGTGCTGGCGGTACAACTGATCACGGCATCAAATTCATGCAGGCGCGTCGGCAGGTCAGCCAGCGGCATCACTTGCGCGCCAAAGCGGCTAGCCAGCTTTTCGCCGCGCTCCATGGTGCGATTGGTAATCACCATCAGGGCCGGGTTTTTCGCTGCAAAGTGGGTGGCTGCCAGGTCAATCATTTCGCCCGCACCGACAAACAAAATCTTGATCTTGCCCAGGTCTTCAAACAACTGTCCGGCTAATCGCACTGCGGCTGCAGCCATGCTGATGCTGTGCGCGCCAATCTCGGTAGCGCTGCGGACTTCTTTGGCAACGGCAAAGCTGCGCTGAAACAACTGGTGCAGCGTGCTGCCCATCGCGCCCGCGCCTTCAGCGGCGCGTACAGCATCTTTCATCTGGCCCAAAATCTGCGGCTCGCCCAGCACCATCGAATCAAGCCCGCTGGCCACCCTGAAAACGTGGCGTGCCGCCCGGTCGCCTTCGAGCGTATAGGCATGGGAGCGCAGCAGCGCAGGCGAGACACCGCCGCTGTGCGCCAGCCATTCCAGCGTGTGGTCCAGTTCGGGTCTGTCGCCAGCGCAGTAGATCTCGGTACGGTTGCAGGTTGAAAGAATGGTCGCCTCGGGCTGGCGCGCCAGCGACTGGCGCAAGCCCCGCAAGGTGGGTTCCATCTGGTCCATCGAAAACGCAAATCGCCCGCGCAAATCCAGCGGTGCAGTGGTATGGTTTAGCCCAAGGGCCCAGACAGACATCACTTGATTATAAAATTTTAGTGATGAGAAGGCTGTCCAGTAGGGTCAAACACTGTTATTCCACCCTATTTCAACTCAGGGAGACACCATGACCGACGCTACATCTTCTGCATTCGCCCGCCGCAGCCTCTTGCTGTCAGGTGGTGTTTTACTGGCCAGCTTGCCCCTACAGGCCCATGCCGCCACCGTCAGCGCGGGCGTCAACGTCAAGGACTACGGGGCTGTGGGCGATGGCACGACAGACGACACAACGGCCATTGCCAATGCGCTGGCAACGGGCCGGTCGGTGTTATTCCCGGCGGGCACTTACCTGACTGGCGCGCAAACTGTCAGCAGCGCAGGCCAGATACTGTTTGGTGAAGGCTCGGCCTCCATCGTCAAGGCATCTGTAGCTTCCATCAACCTTTTTACCGTTTCTGCTGACTATGTGGGCTTTCAGGACCTGCGCTTAAACGGTGCGGCCACCAGCAATGCCAACAGCACGTTTGCCATTTTCACCGCCGCTGCCAATCCCGCCAGGTACATGACGGTTGAGCGTGTGCTGATTACCGGTACAGACGCTGCACATGGCTTTAACAACGCCATCAAGTTTGACACCAACTCCAGTTATGCCAGCGTCGTTAATTGCAAGATCGACCGCCTGTTTGGCAGCATCAGCGGCACGGGCTATGGCGTGCTGTGTGGTCAGGTTGCGGCGTGCAAAGTGGTTGATAACTGGATGCAGGCCAGCAGCGGACGCGGGCGGCATGGCGTGTACCTGAGCGCGGGAACATCTGACTGCCTAGTGCAAGGCAACAGCATTTCAGGCTTCGATTTTGAAGGCATTACCCAGTATTCCAACGCAGTGCAACCGATCTGCGCGAACAACACCATCATTGGTAATTCGGTCTCCAGTTGCGTAGCATCTGGCAACGTCAGCTCTGGGGCGATTGGTATTTATGGGCACAGCAGCCGGGCTTTGATTTCATGCAACAGCGTCAGCAGCTCGGGCGCCAAAGGCATCGTGATTGACGGCACCGGTGTGACCGACTGCATGGACACGGTGGTCGATGGCAACACCATCGCCAATTCAGCGCTGATTGGCATGGACGTGATAGCAGGTGTGCGAGGCAGTATTTCAAACAACAACATTCGTGAATCTGGCCTGGCCAGTGCGGGCGTGTCGTCCAATATTCGGCTGGTGTCTGACGGCACCACAGCCAGCAGCGGGTTTTTGGTAGCCGGCAACAACTCGTCTGGCCCGGTGTATTCACGCAGCGCGTTTCAGCTCAACGCCACCGCACCGGTACCTTCCAGCCTGACGGTAACCAGCAACAAGTTTGAGCCGTGTAATTTGACAACCGTCGAGCTTAGTGGCGTTACCTGTGCGATCGACGGAAGGTACCGGTATTCAATCGCCCTCACGCCGCCGTCGATTGTCAAAGGCGCGTCTTACTCGCTGGGTGGTCTGGCCATCCCCGGTGCTGTGCCGGGCGATACGCTGGCCTGGTCGTACCGGGGCTATGGCGGCAACTGTGATGGCTGCGTCATGACGGTGGCCATTACCGCTGCGGGCGTTGCAGAGTATGTGATTGCCAATCTTTCGGCCGTCACCAAAACACCGACGGCGGGTACGCTGGATATCGATGTTCTCAGGCGTGCTTACTGAAGCAGATGCGCCCATCATGACCGCCTATTTGCTGACCGACCACCTGCTGAACTTCATCGCTCCAGCCGCTGTGGTGGCGTTGCTTTTGGTGCTTCTAGCTCGCGTTTTTAGTCAATTTTTAAGGTCAAAAAAGCCTCTAGCCCAATCGATATGGGCGCAAGCAGCTATTATTTTTATAGTAAATGTGGTGGTGCTGGGTGCTGGCCTGGTGATTTTTGGCAACGACGGCAAGATGGCAAGCTACGCCGCCATGGTGCTGGGCGCTGCGTTTTGCCAGTGGCTGCTGTGGCGCGGCTGGCGGGCTTGACTATCGCGCTTGGGCATCATCAGTGTTGGGGCTGAACATGTCCACCCTGTCTGTGATGATGCCGTCCGCCCCCAAAACCAGCAGGCGCTTTACATCGGCTTCGTCATTGACGGTGTAGCTCAGGGTTTTAAAGCCCGCGCTTTTGGCCTGGGTCACGCTGGAGGTGTCCCACAGCTTGTGGTTGCAGATGATGGCAACGCATTTCAACCTCAGGGCAGTCTCTAGCCAGCCCTTCCACAGCTCGTGCAGCAGCAGGCCAAGTGGCAGCTCGGGGGCGGCATCCAGGGCGGCTTGCAGGGCATCAGGTTTGAAGGACGTGAGCAGTGGCTTGCGGACCTGGTTTTGCCACAGACGCGCGGCATGCAGGGCTACCACCTCGCCCGTGTGCTGGTCAGTGCCGGTGGTGGGTTTGATTTCAATGTTCAAGTCGAAGCCGTTGGCAATGCAATACGCGGCGATGGTGTCCAGACTGGGTAGCGGTTCGCCTTTGTGGGTGGCTGAATGCCAGCCGCCCGCATCCAGTTTTTGCAGCATATGCCACGTTTGCTGGCCTGCGATGCCTGCGCCATTCGTGGTGCGGTCCAGCGTGTCGTCATGCAGCAAAAATGGCACGCCATCACTGCTCAGTTTCACGTCACACTCAAACATGCGGTAGCCGTGGCTTGCGCCCAGCTTGAAGGCGGCCAGTGTGTTTTCAGGGGCTTGCTTGCCTGCGCCTCTGTGGGCTATCCAAAGCGGATAGCTGTAGGCCCCCACGCTTTTCACTTCGTGTAATGCGCTGCCCCCCGAGGGGGCTGTGCTTGCTTGGGGCGGCCCTGCGCTGCGCACGCCTATCCACCAATGCGCTGGGTCGTAGCCGCATCAAACCAGTGCAGGCGCTCGTGTTTCGGCGTGACGTGCAGCGTTGCGCCCAGCGCTGGGCAGGCATCGCTTTCGTCGGTACGAATAATCAGTGGCTCATCGCCAAACCGGCCATACACCAGCCGTTCAGCGCCCAGCATTTCTATCGTTTCAACATGCACTGGCCAGCCTGCTGGTGTCACTTTCAAGTGCTCTGGCCGTATGCCCAACACGGCACCTGCTGGCCCACCCAGGTCGGCATTCGGGCCATTTTTAAGCAGGTTCATCGGCGGCGAACCCATGAAGCTGGCTACAAAGGTGCTGGCAGGGCGGTTGTACACCTCCTCGGGTGTGCCAAATTGCTCCATGCGGCCCGCATTCATCACCATCATGCGCTGGGCCAGCGTCATCGCCTCGACCTGGTCATGGGTGACGAAGAGCGACGTGATGCCGAGTTCACGATGCAGTTTTTGAATTTCCAGCCGGGTTTGCACACGCAGCTTGGCGTCCAGGTTGCTCAGCGGCTCGTCAAACAAAAACACCTGCGGCTGGCGCACGATGGCGCGGCCCATGGCCACACGCTGACGTTGACCACCCGACAGCTCACGCGGTTTGCGTGCCAGCAAGTGGCCTAGCTCGAGAATGCCCGCTGCCTTGTCTACCCGTTCTTTGATCTCATTCACAGGTACTTTGGCAATTTTTAAACCATAGGCCATGTTGTCAAACACGCTCATGTGCGGGTACAGCGCATAGTTTTGAAACACCATGGCAATGTCACGCTCCGACGGTTCCAGGTCATTGACGACCTTGCCGCCAATACTGATTTGCCCACCTGTGACTTCTTCCAGCCCGGCCACCATGCGCAGCAGGGTGGACTTGCCGCAGCCCGATGGCCCGACGATGACGATGAATTCATGGTCCGTGATTTCAGCGTCAATGCCGTGCAGGATCTGGACGGCGGTTTTGCCCGTGCCGTAGCGTTTGGTGATGTTTTTGAAGGAGATGGAGGCCATGCTATTTTTCCGTATCCACGAGTCCCTTAACAAACCACTTTTGCATCAGCACCACCACAAAAGCAGGCGGCAGCATGGCCAAAATAGCGGTGGCCATGACCACATTCCATTCGTTTTGCGAGTCACCACCGGCAATCATGCGCTTGATGCCAATCACCACCGGGTACATGTCTTCACTGGTGGTGGCCAGCAGCGGCCACAGATATTGATTCCAGCCGTAAATGAACTGAATCACAAACAGCGCCGCCATCGATGTTTTGGACAGCGGCAGCAAAATGTCTTTGAAAAACCGCATCGGCCCTGCGCCGTCCATGCGCGCCGCCTCCACCAGCTCGTCAGGAACCGTCAAAAAGAATTGCCTGAATAAAAACGTGGCGGTGGCTGAGGCAATCAGCGGAATCGTCAAGCCTGCATAGCTGTTCAGCATGCCCAGGTCAGAGACGACTTTGTAGGTCGGGCCAATGCGCACCTCCACCGGCAGCATCAGCGTGATGAAGATCATCCAGAAAAACAAACCCTTGAGCGGGAAGCGAAAGTAAACAATCGCAAACGCCGACAGCAGCGAAATAGAAATTTTGCCAAAGGTGATGATGAGCGCCGTCATTAAACTCACCCACATCATGCGGGCAACGGGGGCACCAGAGCCACCGCCATCGCTGGCATTGCCCAGCAGCGCAGCTTTGTAGCTTGCCCAGAAGTTGCTGCCCGGCAGCAGCGGCATGGGCGCCTGCACGATTTCTTGCGCGGTGTGGGTAGAGGCGACAAAGGCCAGGTACAAAGGAAAGGCGACGATGAGCACGCCAATGATCATGACGGCGTGGGCGAGGATGCCCATGGTGGTGCGGCGTTCAACCATTAGTAGTTCACCTTTTTCTCGACGTATCTGAACTGTAGAACCGTCAGCGCCACCACAATAATCATCAGCACCACCGACTGTGCTGCCGAGCCGCCCAGGTCCATCGCCTTGAAGCCGTCGTAATACACCTTGTAAACCAGTATCGAGGTGTCTTGCCCCGGCCCGCCGTGGGTGGTGGCGTCAACAATCGCAAAGGTGTCAAAAAACGCGTACACCATGTTGATGACCAGCAGGAAAAACGTGGTGGGCGACAGCAGCGGGAACTGAATCGACCAAAAGCGCCGCCACGGGCGCGCGCCGTCAATGGCTGCGGCTTCAATCAGCGATTTGGGGATGGACTGCAGGCCCGCCAGAAAAAACAGAAAGTTATACGAAATCTGCTTCCACACCGAGGCCGCCACAATCAGCGTCATGGCGTGGCCACCGTCAAGCAAGTGGTTCCAGTTGATGCCAATTTTGCCCAGCGCATAAGCCACCACGCCCAGCGACGGTGAAAACATGAACACCCACAGCACACCCGCCACCGCAGGGGCGACGGCGTAGGGCACAACCAGGAATGTTTTGTACAGCAAACCGCCTTTGATGATGCGGTCTGCAAACACGGCCAGCACCAGTGACAGGCCGATGCCCAACACCGCCACCAACAGCGAAAAGATGGCGGTGGTTTTAAAAGAGGCTAGGTAACCCGCATCATTGAACAGCGTTTTGAAGTTGGCAAAACCCACCCATTCAGTCGATGTGCCAAACGCGTCCTGCAGCTGAAACGACTGCAACACGGCCTGCGCGGCTGGCCAGAAGAAAAACACGGTAATCACCACCAATTGCGGCATGAGCAACACCCACGGCAGCCAGGTTGATTTGAAGAGAACGCGTTTTTCCAAAGGTAGCCTTAAAAATATTTGCTATTAATTCAGGAGCTGCTTGCGCCCGAATCTATTGAACTAGAGGCCTATTTGATGCCTTAAAAAAGCCAAACTACCTCAAATCAGCCCTTGTTAGCCTTCTGAAAGCGCTCCAGCTGCTCATCACCGCGTCTGACGATGGCGTCCAGCGCTTCCTTGGCGGTTTTCTTGCCGCTCCAGACTTGTTCAAGTTCTTCGTCCTCAATCGCCCGCACCTGCACGTAGTTGCCCAGGCGAATGCCCCGGCTCTTGTCGGTGACTTTGCGGATCATCTGCGTCACGGCCACGTCGGTGCCGGGGTTTTGCTTGTAAAAGCCGGATTTTTCAGTCAGCTGGTACGCGGCGGTGGTGACGGGCAAGTAGCCGGTGCGCTTGTGGCTGGCTGACTGCACTTCGGGGCTGGAGATGTAGTTGAAAAATGCCGCCACACCCTTGTATTCAGGCGCCTTTTTACCCGACATCACCCACAGGCTGGCACCGCCAATCACGGTGTTTTGTGGCGCGCCCGGCACGTCCGGGTAGTAGGGCAGGGGAGCCAGGCCGTAGCCAAACTTGGCGTTTTTCGCCACGTTGCCATAAAAGCCCGACGAGGTGTTGATCATGGCGCATTCGCCAGAGATAAAGCTGGCCTCAGGCACGTTGCCCCGGCCCTTGTAGACAAACAGGCCTTGCTTGGCCATGTTGCCCAGGTTTTCAATGTGGCGCTGATGCAGCGGAGAGTTCGTCTTCATGCGCGCGTCCATACCTTTCAACCCGTTAGATTGGCTGGCAAATTCAACGTTGTGCCAGCTGGAAAAGCTCTCCAGTTGCGTCCAGCCCTGCCAGGCAGTGGTGAAAGGGCACTTATGGCCCGATGCCTTGAGCTTGGCAGCTGCCAGTACGACTTCTGGCCAGGTTGATGGGGCTTTGTCGGTCGGCAGGCCAGCGGCTTTAAATGCGTCTTTGTTGAAGTAAAACACCGTTGTTGAGCTGTTGAACGGAAAGCTCAGCATCTGGCCGTTAGGCGCGGTGTAGTAGCCTGCCACGGCTGACACATAGGTGGTAGGGTCGAACTTGTAGCCGGCGTCCGTCATGACTTTGGCCACCGGTACAATTGCGCCCTTGCTGGCCATCATGGTGGCAGTGCCAACCTCAAACACCTGCAAAATATGCGGCGCGTTACCCGCGCGAAAGGCTGCAATCGCGGCGGTCATGGACTCGTCATAGCTGCCTTTGAAGACCGGCACGACTTTGTAATCTTTCTGGCTGGCATTGAAGTCTTTGGCCAGGTCATTGACCCATTCGCCATTGACAGCCACCATGGAATGCCACATTTGGACTTCAGTCTGGGCCTGGCTGGTCAGGGGCAGGCAGGCGGCAAAGGTGGCTAAAGCGGTGGCAGCAAAGCGGTAT
>JAYWBS010000066.1:0-6405 GCA_043781295.1 Polaromonas sp. | reverse complement strand
AATCGCTGCGGTCAAGGTGGTCTTGCCGTGGTCGACGTGGCCAATCGTGCCGACGTTGACGTGCGGTTTGGTCCGCTCAAATTTGCCTTTTGCCATTTTCTCAACTCCAGAAATTTATGAAGAGTTACAAATAAATCAACACTGCCGTCAGCTGCCGCACGAAAACGCACGGCGCCGACTCAAATATGGTGCCCATTCCGGGAATCGGACCCGGGACCTCTCCCTTACCAAGGGAGTGCTCTGCCACTGAGCCAAATGGGCTGAATTTAAAACCTAACTACCAACACACTGACTCAAAATCAATCAGCAAAGCCACACCCAAAAAATGGAGCGGGAGACGGGAATCGGACCCGCGTCATTAGCTTGGAAGGCTAGGGTTCTACCATTGAACTACTCCCGCGCAGCTGTACTAAATTACTTTGTCCAATCGCTTAAATAATTTTATTTACCAATATCCCAATATTTTCTCAATATTTATTGGCACATAAACTGGTGGATGAGGCTGGATTCGAACCAGCGTACGCGTTAGCGAGCAGATTTACAGTCTGCCTCCTTTAGCCACTCGGACACCCATCCTTCAAGCGAACCTTGGATTATGCCATGGTTTCATGGCGCTTGGCTACAGGGAGCGGGTAACTTTCTGGGCTTGGCGTGGCCATAGTGCATGATGCGCCAACCCATCTCAAAAGCCCGTATGACCTCAACGCCCGTCGCCAACCCAACATCAGCGCCTCACCTCATCAATCTGGCGTTACAGGGCGGCGGCTCGCACGGCGCGTTCACCTGGGGCGTGCTGGATGCCCTGCTTGACGATGCGCGGATTGAAATTGAAGGCATCAGCGGCGCGAGCGCAGGGGCCGTCAATGCGGTAGCACTGGCACACGGCTTGGCAACCGCCGGGCAAAAAGGCGCGACCCTGCAAGCCCGGCAAGCCGCACGCGCGTCACTGCGCGCCATCTGGGAAGGCGTTGAAGCGATGGGCCAGCTGGGTGCTGCGGCCCAGAGCATCAGCAAGCTCATGATGGGTGGGTGGCCATCAGAAAATGTGGGCGCTAACTTTTTCACTAGCGCAATGAGCAGCTGGATGTCACCTTACCAATCTAACCCGCTTGACATCAATCCGCTGCGCCAGTTGCTGGCATCGCATATCGATTTTGCGGCCATTGCCCGGCACGCCAGCCCCAAGGTTTTCGTCTCCGCCACGCACGTCCCAACAGGTCAGGCAGCGATTTTTTCAGGCAAACGCCTGAGCCTGGATGCCGTGATGGCATCGAGCTGCTTGCCCACGGTGTTTAAAGCGGTCGAGATTGACGGGCAAGCTTACTGGGATGGTGGCTTTTCAAGCAACCCCGCCCTGCTGCCATTGATCAATCAGTGCAGCAGCTGCGACATCATCGTGGTGCAGCTGAACCCGCTCAAGCGCGACGGTGCACCCAAAACGCCACACGACATCATGGACAGGGTCAACGAGCTGACTTTTAACGCCAGTTTGCTGTCGCAGATGCGTGCGATTGACTTCACAAATCGCCTGCTGGAGAGCGGCAAACTTGCAAATGGCGACAAATACAAAAGTTTGCACCTGCACCGCATTGACGGTGGCGAAGCGATGGAAGAGCTGCCCGCGTCGAGCAAAATGTCAGCCGATAGTGCCATGATAGAAAACCTGTTCGATATGGGTCAGCGCGCCGCCAAACGCTGGCTCAAGCGCCACTTTGACGCGCTGGGTCAGCAGAGCACTGTGAATATTCGCAAAGATTACCTGGGCAGCGTGAACCAGGAGTTTTAGGTCCGTTCAAAGCTCTTTTCGAGTCATTTTTGAGTATTTTCAAGCATTATTTAAGCCTGTAGCCCAATAGATTCGGGCGCAAGCAGCTACTAAAAAAATAGCGTTTAAAATTGCATCATCCAACCGAATGCTGACTGCGCCAGGCGCGCGCTTGTGAAAAATGGCCGCAACCAATGAAGGGCAATGGCGGACGCAGCGCTGACAGGGGTGACGGATGATTGGCCACCAGTATTTTGTGGCGGCTTGCATCAATGAGATCCCGTTTGCCTTGCGCGTGCGCACCCCACAGCATGAAGACCACCGGGCGCTCGCCGTTCGAGACATGGCGTATCACCGCATCGGTAAGGTCCTCCCAACCTTTCTTGGCGTGGCTTGCAGGCTGACCTTCTTCAACCGTCAGGCAGGTGTTGAGCAGCAGCACGCCATGTGTAGCCCACTTCACCAAACTCCCGCCTGGCGCGGGAAATTCAGGCCATGGCGTGCCAAGGTCACGCTGTAGCTCCTTGAAAATATTGCGCAGCGACGGTGGCAGCGCAACGCCAGGCGCGACTGAAAACGCCAGCCCCTCTGCCTGACCCCGGCCGTGGTACGGGTCTTGACCCAGAATCACCACGCGCACCTGTTCCGGCGGCGTGAGTGCCAGTGCGCGCAACGGTTGGGGCGGGAAAATCACCGCGCCCTCAGATAAACGCTGGTTTAAAAATGCCAGCAACGACTTGCCCGTATGGCTGGAAAAAAAGCCGCCCGTCAGCCCTTGCCAGCCCGATGCCACGGGCCACAACGCGCTGTCAGCTGTCGTCAGTTGACTGCTGTCGCCCAAAGGTAATCCGTCTGTGACAAGCATCGTTTAGTTGCCAAACAGCGCGTCAAGCGCCATGCCAGGATCTTCGGCCCGCATAAACGCTTCACCGACCAAAAACGCGTTGACGTTGGCATCGCGCAGGCGTTTGACATCTGCGGTCGTGGCAATACCTGATTCAGTGACCAACAGGCGATCAGCGGGGACCTGGCCCATCAGGCTTAGCGTGGTGTCCAGACTTACCTCAAAGGTTTTCAGGTTGCGGTTGTTGATGCCCATCAGCGGCGTTTTGAGCTTGAGCGCGCGCGCCAGCTCGGCGGCATCATGCACCTCCACCAGCACGGCCATGTCGAGCGACATGGCCAGCGCCTCCATGTCCTTCATTTGCGCGTCGTCCAGTACGGCGGCAATCAACAAAATGCAGTCAGCGCCCATCACGCGGGATTCGTAAATCTGATACGGATCAATCATGAAATCTTTGCGCAGCGCAGGCAGACTGCACGAGGCGCGTGCCTGCTTGAAATACTCGATGCTGCCCTGAAAAAATTGCTTGTCAGTCAGCACCGACAAACACGCAGCCCCGCATTCAGCATAGCTCTGCGCAATGTCGGCGGGAATAAAGTCAGAGCGTAAAACGCCCTTGGAGGGGCTGGCCTTTTTGACTTCAGCAATCACTGCCGGCTTGCCAGCAGCGATTTTGCTTTTCAAGGCACCCACAAAATCACGCGTTAAAACGCGCGATTCAGCATCAGCCCGCATGGCTGACAACGGTTTTTGCTGGATTAAAGCAGCGACTTCTTCGCGCTTGACGGTGATGATTTTGTCGAGGATGTCAGACATGGTTTTTAGGGCCTTCAAAGCTTGGGGTAAATATTTTTTCGGTGACAACTCTTGATGCTGGTAACGATCAGCACGTCATCGACTATCTCTTAAACCACACGGAAGTTGCCAATTCGTACACAATACACATCGAACTTGCCGGATAGCTTTTCACAGCCTGTTGGCCTTGGATTCTGAGCCAGCGATGCAATCCGCGCCACGATGCGCTGCCTGTCAATTTTGCTACCCAAAGATTCCAGCTCTTTTACGGCACTGGATTTGACAACAATTCGCCACGCCGCATTGGCGCTGCCAGAGCGCGGCGGAGTCAAATCTTCCCGCTGGCTTTGAGCGCAAGCACCACATCTGCATCCTCACTGAGTGCCACACCCACCGCGCGATTGACCAAGTCAGAAATACTCAAGCCGGAGGCTGCCGCCTTCATGCGTAGTGCATGGTGAACGTCACCATCGAAATACACGGTTGCCCGAGTGGCTGCGGGCGCTGATGTGGGAGAAATTGGCATCGCCGTAGTTTAATGTTAAAGCGCTAAAACGTTTACGTCATTCATTTACACGCCTATGGCTGGCTATGTCGCGCCGTGGGTGCCATGAAGCGGGAATATCAGGCATTGGATCAGCGCCGCTTCCGTGCGCTGTCCCCACCGCGCACACCGGCAGTGGCGGCGGTTCGACCAACTGCGCGGGAACAAAGGCGAGCCGGAAACGGCAGCCCCTAGCTGCGAATCGTGTAACGGACCCATCGCCGGGCCGCAAGACCGAGCGCTGCTCAGAAAATCTGGAGGTTTCTTGAACCAGGCCGCATAACGGATCTGTATCCTTGCCATCCTGAAAATGTATTACTTGTGCCTGATCTTTTATGGCTATGATTTCCCTGGCGGATGTACCCGGCGCGACGACAAAACGTCGGAATTCCGTTTCAACGGAGACCACATTGAACATACCTGAGCTTGAATTGCGCGCCCCTATCACCAGCGCCCGGCTATTCCTCGCCGCCCTTGCTGCCATCGGCTGTTGGATGCCCGCAGCCACGAGTCACGCGCAATCCAATACCTACCCTGACAGGCCCATCCGGCTTGTTGTTCCGTTTCCAGCCGGCTCAGCGACCGATGTGGTCGCAAGGCAAATTGCGCCGAAAATGGGTGAGTATCTAGGACAAAGCATCGTTATCGACAATCGCGCTGGTGCGAGCGGCGTCATCGGTGCCACCGCAGTGGCAAAAGCTGCCGCAGACGGATACACGCTGTTGTTTGGCACCGCGCCAACCAATGCGATCGCACAGAGTTGGAACAAGAATCTGCCTTACGACGCGGTGAAAGACTTTGTCGCTGTGGCCGGTTTGACCACAGCTCCCTACGTGCTCGCGGTGACATCCACCTTGCCAGTACGCTCGGTCAAGGAATTGATTGCCTATGCCAAATCAAAACCTGGTGAACTGAACTACGCGTCATCGGGAAACGGTACCGGTGTTCACCTAGCGGGCGCGTTTTTTGGAACGAAGGCTGGCGTGGACATCAAGCATGTTCCGTATAACGCTGCAGGTCCTATGAACGCGGACCTTGCCAGCGGTGTCGTGCACATGATCTTCTACCCCCACCAGGGACTCATACCACTGATCCAGGCAGGTAAGGTACACGTGCTGGCGACGACTGGCGCAAAACGGTCAGTGCTTTTGCCCGAAATACAAACTCTGCAGGAGCAAGGCATGGCAGATTTTTCGCTCGCTTCCTGGCAAGGCATTTACGCGCCTGCCGGTACGCCTTCAGATCGAGTCAATCTGTTGTATGAAGCGATCCGCAAAACCATGACAGATGCAAAGGTGACAGCGAGCATCGCACAGACTGGCAATACGGTTGAGTTGTTGGACCCCGTGGAGTTTGCAGCGTTTACCAGGCGCGAGATCGAGAAGTATCGGCAAATCATCCAGTCTTCCGCCGCGCTCAAGGACGCCCCCTGAGAGGGATCTTTAAACTGAGTCTGCAACTCGGTTTAAAGATCCAGGTGCAGCGGCTTGCGCTTGCGGCTGACCGGCATGATGGCGCCAGGCCATGCGTGATGCGCGACGATCTGCGGCAGGCTCTCGGCAATCAACTCGGCGATTGCCCTTGGCGCGTTGGATAACGCTCCCTTGTTCGAGCGTACAAAGCAGATCTTGCGGCGCAGTTCTGGGCGTACGACACGGGCCGAGAAGATCAGGCCCTCGCGCATTTCCATGGCAATGCTGGAGCCGGACAATATCGTGAAACCCACGCCGCTCAGCGCCACATCCTTGCGTACCGCAACCGAATCGATTTCCGCAGGCACATGGAGCTTGATCTTCTTAAGGCGTGCGACCCGTTCCATTTCTTCACGGAACGCGTTCGAGCGTGCGGCGAGGTAGAGGGGCACGCCTGCGAGGTCGGTGAAATCGATCTCCTTCAGATCGGCTTTGCCAAAATACTGTCCGGCACTTTGCAGATTGCCGACAACAAACAGATCTTCCGAAAAGAGGCTGATTGACTGGATGCCGGCTCCGCTGGCGATCTCGTACGAAAAAACAAAGTCTACCGATTCAGCACGAATGAGCGCCGGAATGTCGCCGCTCATCACTTCGCGAAGTCGCAGATTCACGCGTGGAAAGCGTTTCGCTGCCAACTCTAGCAGCGGTAATGCCAGCACCGAGCCCAGCGTCTGGGCAAATCCGATGGTGACGGTACCCTGCGGCTCGGAGTTGCTGGCTTGCAAGCGCTCGCGCCGGACACGAACGTCGGCCAGCAGCGCGCGACTTTCTTCGGCAAGCTGGGTACCGAATTCGGTGAGCCGCACACCCTGCGGCCCCCGGGCAAAAATCTCCCTGCCAAATTCTTCTTCCAGCAGACGCATCTGCAGGCTCACGGCCGGTTGCGCGACATGCAATTCCGCAGCGGCACGCGTGACCGAGCCAAATTCGGCAACGGTCACGAAATAGCGCAATCTTCTCAAATCAAAACTACTGTTCATGG
>JAYWBS010000065.1:0-18300 GCA_043781295.1 Polaromonas sp. | reverse complement strand
ACAGCTCGGGCAAGTCCACCGCTTCAAAATAAATCACCACATGCCAGCCCAGCGGCGCAATGCGGTTGGCAATCTCCAGCAGCACCTCGCGCGGGGTGAAATCTGCCAGGCGTTTGACAAAATTAAAGCGTGTGCCGCGAACCCCTGCGGCGTGCATGTCTTGCAGCTCGGCATCTGTCACGTTGCGGTTCACGGTGGCTACGCCGCGCGCCTTGTTGTTGGACGCCTTGAGCGCATCCACCAGCGCGCGGTTGTCACTGCCGTGGCAAGTGGCCTGCACGATCACGTTTTTGTCAAAACCCAAATGATCACGCAGGGCAAACAACTGCTCTTTTGACGCATCGCAAGGCGTGTACTTGCGCTCGGGCGCATAGGGGAAAACATCACCAGGGCCAAACACGTGGCAATGTGCATCAACCGCACCAGGCGGCAACTTGAAGGTGGGTTTGACCGTGCCGGTGTACCAGTCAAGCCAGCCGGGGGTTTTTGTGAATTCCATATCTTCAATCAATGTATTTAAGACCAGCTTTTTCCAAAGGCTCACGCATGTTGTACATGTCCAGGCCCAACACGCCCGCAGCGAGCTTGGCGCGTTTTTCGCCTTCAAAGCTTTCGCGTTTTTCAGCCGCATCAGCGACCTGCGCCGCCAGCGCTGCGGGTACGACGACCACGCCATCGACGTCGGCAATCACCACATCACCGGGGTTGACCACCGCCCCAGCGCAAATGATGGGAATGTTGACCGAACCCAGCGTGGCTTTGATCGTGCCTTTGGCATGAATGGCTTTGCTGACCACCGGGAAGCCCATTTTTTCAAGGTCCACCACGTCGCGCACGCCGCCGTCAATGATCAGGCCGACCGCACCGCGTGCCTGAAAGCTGGTGGCCAGCAGGTCGCCAAAAAAGCCGTCGTTGTTGTCGGTGGTGCAGGCGGCTACGGCCACGTCGCCAGGTTGCAATTGCTCGGCAGCCACGTGCATCATCCAGTTATCACCGGGTTGCAAAAGAATCGTCACGGCCGTGCCGCACATATTCGCGCCTTTGTAGATGGGGCGCATGTAGGGCTTCATCAGGCCGACGCGGCCCATGGCCTCGTGGATGGTGGCTACGCCGATTTTTGCCAGGCGCGCCACGGCGGCTTTGTCGGCTCGGACGATGTTGCGCTTAACGATGCCGAGGTTGTTCATAGGGGTGCTCATGTCACAGTCCTTTTTTGGTTAAGGCGGCATCCAGGCGCGGGAAAACGCGGCGCGTGTTGCCTTCGTAAATCTGGTAACGCTGCTCGGCGCTTAACTGGGTGGACGACTCAATGTAGCGCTTGGTGTCGTCGTAGTAGTTGCCGGTTTCAGGGTCAATGCCGCGCACGGCGCCAATCATTTCGCTGGCAAACAAAATGTTTTTGACCGGGATCACCTTGGTCAGCAAATCAATACCGGGCTGGTGGTATACGCAGGTGTCAAAAAAGATGTTGTTCAGCAAATGGTCTTGCAGCAAGGGCTTTTTCAGCTCTTGCGCCAGGCCGCGAAAGCGCCCCCAGTGGTAAGGCACCGCACCGCCGCCATGCGGAATCAAAAACTTCAATGTCGGGAAGTCCTTGAACAAATCACTTGTCAGGCACTGCATGAATGCCGTCGTGTCAGCATTCAAATAGTGTGCGCCGGTGGTGTGAAAGCAGGCGTTGCAGCTGGTACTGACGTGAATCATGGCGGGGATGTCGTACTCGACCATCTTCTCGTAAATCGGGTACCAGTGCTTGTCAGACAGCGGTGGTGATGTCCAGTGGCCGCCCGATGGATCAGGGTTCAGGTTGATGCCGACGTTGCCGTATTGCTCAACGCATTTGACCAGTTCAGGAATGCAGGTTTTTGGGTCAACACCCGGACTTTGCGGCAGCATGGCGACGGGTACAAAGTGGTCGGGGAACAACTGGCTGACTCTAGAGCACAGCTCATTGCAAATCGCCGCCCAGGTCGACGACACATTGAAGTCGCCAATGTGGTGCGCCATAAAGCTGGCGCGTGGGCTGAAGATGGTCAGGTCACTGCCGCGCTCTTTCATCAGACGCAACTGGTTTTGCTCAATCGTCTCGCGCAGTTCGTCATCGCTGATTTTCAAGTCACTTACTTTGGGCATCATCGCTGGGTCTTTGATGCCAGCGATCTGCTGGTTGCGCCAGGTCTCTAACGCTTTGGGGGCGGTCGTGTAGTGGCCGTGGCAGTCGATGATGAGGGGTTTTTGAAGGCTCATGTTGGGTCTCGTTGTTATGAATGTTTAAGCGGATTGCATGCCGTGTTTTTGTTTTACAGGATCAGATTCAGTAGTTGCCATGAAAGCGAATAATTTTGCGACGGTTTCCTGCTGGGCTGATGCACTGCAAGTCGCCGCAGAAAAAACAGTGGTGATGGCTACTTCTTCAGGCAGCGTACCCACAACAGTAATCCCATCCAAGTGCATCAGCTCGCTAAGCTGCTGAAAGCCCAGCACCACCTCGCCACGCGCCACCAGTATGCCCACGGGTATGCCGGGCGGGGCTTGCACAATGCGGGTTTGCAAGGCGTCCTGCATGCCCCATTTTTCAAATAGTTTGACGAGTGCCACGCCGCTGGGGCCAGTTGAATAACCAATCGTGGGCGCTGCCTCAATGGCGCTGCGCAGTGCTGATTCCGTGCTGATATCAGGCAACGGCGCACCCGCCTTAACCGCCACAGCCACGCTGGAACGCACCAGGTCAACCCGACTACCTTCAAGCACATGACCACCAGCCGCCAGCTTTTCAATCGCATCTGAGGCAAGAACAACGCCATCAAAAACTTCGCCTGCCTGCACGCGTTTGGCGGCGTCCACACCGCCCACAGATTCAATGTTGACTCGAATGCCTGAAGCGCTTTGCCACTGGGCAGCCAGTTCAGCCAACACTTGGCGCGTGGCCATGGATGAAATCAGTTTTAGCATCACAAATCCGATGTCTGTTCTAAAAATTGATGGATGGCTTGCACTGTCGCCTCGGGCCGTTCCATCAGCACCATGTGGCCCGCATCTTCAATTACGCTGAGCTGCGCATGCGGTGCCAGCACCTGCATGGCTGTGTGCTGCGCCACGCTGGCCCAGCTGTCTTGCCTACCGCACAGCAGCAGTGTAGGCACGCGCAACGCGGCCAGTACCGGGCTGGCATCAGGCCGGGTGAGCAGCGCGTGCTGCTGGCGCGCAAAGCGCTCAGCTGTTTTGCGTTCAAACATGGTCAAGATGGCATTGATCAACGGCGCGTCGTTCAAACGATCAGGATGCACCATGCCCTTGACCCATTCTTGCCCCATGGCGCGAACGCTCTGGCCGCGTGCCACGTCAATCAAGGCCATGCGGCCCGCCTTTTCCGTGTCTCCCGCAGCACCTGGCTGACGCGGCAGGTAGCCGGTATCCATCAACATGATTTTTTGTACACGATCAGGCGCCAGGCGCGCTACTTCAAGTGCCACCCGCCCGCCCATGGAATGACCAGCCAGCACAAAGCTTGCTGGGGCTACAGCCAATACGGCTTCAGCCATGGCGGTGATGCTGTTGGCATTGCCGTAGTCCACCACCTGGCTGGGCAGCGTGTCCGCCAACGACTGCCAGAAAGCCCCATCGCACATGAGGCCAGGCAAGAGCAATAAAGGCGAGGTTGGTGTTTCTTTTTTCACACGTCAATTTTGCGCCGCAAAGCCCAAAACCGAAACTAGGATGGCTCGCTAGCAGTTAGAACAAACACGTATAGCTTGCCAATGGCTATGCCAATAAAATGAAGCATGGATTTGAAGCAACTGGAATATTTTGTGCGCGTGGCCGAGCTGGGCAGCTTTACCCGCGCCTCCATTGCTCTTAGCATTGCCCAGCCAGCGCTGAGCCGCCAGATACGCCTGCTGGAAGTCGAGCTACGGCAAAACCTGCTGACCCGCAATGGGCGCGGCGCGCTGCCCACCGAGGCGGGCAACCTGCTGCTCAAGCACGGGCGCGGCATTTTGCACCAGGTTGAGCTGGCGCGTGAAGAACTGGGCGCAGTACGCGGGGCTCTGGCGGGCCGGGTGTCGATTGGGCTGCCGCCCAGCCTGTCGCGCTTGATCACCGTGCCATTGACGCGCGCCTTCAAGCAGCAATTACCGCAGGCGCACTTGACGCTGACCGAGGGCTTTTCAGTACTGATGTACGAAGGCCTGCGGGTAGGCAACCTCGACATCGCGGTGCTGTACAACGCCGAGCATTCGCCTGAAGTGGAAATGACGACGCTGCACACTGAAGAGCTGGTGCTGATTTCAAAAACGAGCACCGCACAAAAATCCAGGAAGCGCCAGCCCATCACACTGACTGAAGTAGCCAACCTGCCGCTGATACTGCCCAGCCGCCCGAATGCGTTTCGCATCTTGATTGAAGGCGAGATGCGCACGATTAACCGCAAACCCAACATCAGCCTGGAGGTTGATGGCCTGAACGCGATTTTGAGTCTGGTCAAAGAAGGCATGGGCCACGCCGTGCTGCCCAGCTACACCCTGAGCAACTTTGACGACCCCACGCCTTTCACGGTGCGCAGCATCACAGACCCACGCATCATGAGTCAGCTGATGCTGGTGCGCGCAGCACGCCGCCCGAGTACTGAGACACAAAAAATGGCCATTGAGGTCGTGAAATCGGTGCTGATCAACGCCATGAAACCGTACAACTGAAGTCGCTCATGACATTAAACATTGCCCAAACGCTACTTGTCGTCACCGTGTTTGCAGCGTCAGCTTGCCATGCACAAACCAGCGCCCAAAACACGCAAGCTACCCCCTACCCCACCAAACCCATCCGCCTGGTCGTGCCCTTCACCCCTGGCGGCAGCACCGACATCCTGGCCCGAGCTGTCGCGCAAGAGCTGACCAAAGCCTGGGGCCAAGCCGTGATTGTTGACAACGTGCCCGGCGCAGGCGGGGCCATAGGTGCTGAAAAAGTCGCCAAAGCTGCGCCTGATGGCTACACGCGGCTGATGGGCCATATCGGCACGCTGGCCATCAATCCGTCACTTTTCCCGTCGCTCTACCCCAACTTGCCTTATGACGCTATCAAAAGCTTTGCCCCCGTGGCCTGGGTAGCGCGGGTGCCGAATGTGCTGGTGGTGCACCCATCTGTCAAGGCCACCAACGTCAAAGAGCTGGTGGCGCTGGCCAAGGCCAACCCTGGGCGAATGAACTACGGCTCAGGCGGCAACGGCAGCGCGGCCAACCTGGCGACTGAATACTTCAAGCTGCAAACCGGCACATCGCTGCTGCACATCCCGTACCGGGGCACAGCACCCGCTGTGACTGACCTGATGGGTGGGCAAATCCAGGTGCTGTTTACCGGCGCGCCTGCGGTGCTGGGGCAAGTTAAAAATGGGCAACTGCGCGCACTGGCCGTGTCGTCTCCCACCCGCCTGGCCACCCTGCCCGACTTGCCAACCGTGGCCGAGTCAGGCTACACAGGTTTTGAGGCGGACCAGTGGTACGGCGTGGTGGCCCCCGCAGGCACGCCGGCTGCCGTGGTGGCAAAACTCAATGCGCAAATCAATCTGGCGCTTGGCTCACCAGACATCAAAACCCGCCTGCTAAGTGAAGGCGCCATCGCCACACCTGCCACGCCGGAAGCGTTTGGCCAGTTGATAGCCCGCGAGCTGGCGCGGTGGAAGCCAGTGATTCAATCAGGCCGCATAAAAACCGATTAAGAGCCGATTGAGTGCAGGCAGCATAAAACTTTAGTTATAGAAAGATTTCAAGGCATGGCTTCTCTTCCCTTTTGTTTAGCTGGCGTGATGGGCTGGCCCATAGCGCATTCACGTTCCCCCTTGATCCACAACTACTGGCTGCAAAAATACGGCCTCAAGGGCTCGTATGTGCAGCTACCCGTTGCGCCCGGCACGCTGGGCACAGCCATACCTGGCCTGAAGGCGCTGGGCTTTAAGGGCTGCAACATCACCTTGCCGCATAAGGTGGAGGCCATGGCGTTCATGGACGAAGTTGACAGCGTTGCTAGGTGCATGGGCGCGATAAACACCATCGTTGTGCAGGCAGATGGTTCGCTGAAAGGCTTTAACAACGACGGCTATGGCTACATCCAAAGCCTGCTGGATGCGCAACCTGACTGGCGGGCCGATGCCGGACCCATCACCGTGCTGGGTGCAGGCGGCGCAGCCAGGGCCGTGGTGCTCAGCCTGGCCGACCGGGGCGCCAAAGAAATCAGACTCATCAACCGCTCACCAGCGGCCGCCCAGGCACTGGCCGATGAGTTTGGTGCACCCGTCAAAGCCTTAAGCTGGGCTGACCGCCACGCAGCATTGGGAGGCGCGGTCATGCTCGTCAACACCACCAGCCAGGGTATGCACGGAACACCCGCATTGGATTTGGATTTGAGCGCCCTCCCCAAAACCGCGCTCGTGTCCGACGTGATTTACGTCCCGCTAGAAACCCCGCTGCTACAAGCCGCCAAAGCACGCGGCAACCCGGTAGTCAACGGGCTGGGCATGCTGCTAAACCAAGCGCGGCCCGCGTTTGAAGCCTGGTTCGGCGTACTGCCAGAAATCACGCCAGAGCTGCGGCGCATGATTGAGGCGACGCTTTAGCTCCTTGGTGATCGCTACTGATTTAGTAGCTTCTCGCGCCCGTATCTATTGGGATAAAAGGCTAAATGATGGTCTATCTCACTGCTGTCCGGTAAATTTCACATAAAAATCGAGCAAACGTAGACTGGGCGCGGGTTTCAAGCCGATTTGAGATTCCGGCGATTTCAAATCCAGTTTTTTTAGTACGCGTAGCGTGATCTCATTTTTTTGAGGTCCGCGTCATGAACAAGGCTCGAACAGTATTCGCTCAACTGCTAAGCGTCGTGCCTTTTAGTCACTTTGAGCACCTCGTTGATAAATACAAAGCCAACCGCTGGACTCGGGACTTCACCGCATGGAGTCACTTCATCTGCTTGGCCTATGCGCAGTTCACGCGCAGAGAGGGCTTGCGCGATCTGGTCGTGTGCCTGAACTCGCATAGCACCAAGCTCTACCATGCAGGCTTGCGTCAGCGCGTATCACGCTCGACCCTAGCCGATGCCAACGAGCGGCGTGACTCGCATTTGTTCGAGGCACTGGGCCAACGCCTGATTGAGATGGCGTTAGTTCTGTACAAAGACCATGACATCGGTCTTGGCCTGAGTCAGCCGCTGTATGCGATGGACTCCACCACTATCGACCTGTGTTTGAAGCTGTTTCCCTGGGCCGACTTTAGGTCCGCCAAAGCAGGTATCAAAGCGCATACCGTGATCGATCTGCGAGGCTCGATCCCAGTCATGCTGTCTATCACCAATGGCAAAGTCAATGACGTGGGGTTACTGGACAGTCTGAAATTGCCCAAGGGCTCGATAGTGGTGCTTGATCGTGGTTATGTGGATTTCACCAGGCTGCACAAACTGGTAGCGCAAGAATGCAGCTTTGTGATTCGCGGCAAAGACAACCTGAGCTTTAACTGCATCGAGGTACATACGGCCGATGTCAAGACCGGTGTGCATTCGGATCAAACCATCGTGCTGACGGGCGAGCGCTCCAGGAAGGGCTATCCAGAGCCATTAAGGCGGGTGCGCTTTTACGATGCTGTGAGTTGCCTGGAACTGGTGTTTTTAACCAATCGCCTGGATTTATCGACCCTGACAATAGCTGCCATTTACAAGCAACGCTGGCAGATAGAGCTGTTCTTTAAGTGGCTCAAGCAGAACTTGAATGTTCAGCACTTCTTTGGCAATTCTTTGAACGCAGTGAGGAGTCAAATCTGGATTGCGGTATGCACCTATTTGATAGCGCTGATCGCTCACAAAAAACTGCAAACAAACCTGTCGCTGCGCAATTTCCTGCACTTGGTTGAGGTCAACATGTTTGAGAAGATTACTTTGGCGAAAATGGTCAGCAATGCAATGGACAGTGAGGATTTTGAGTCGCTTAAATCACAAATTGAACTGTTTAAACAATCCACCTGAATTTACCGGACAGTAGTGGGTCTATCTCGGCCTTTAAAGAGCTTCTGGGCGATTACTTTAGGTCTTCAACTGGCTTGATTAGGCAAAATTGGGCACTTTTCAAGTGCCATTTAGGCCTCTAGCAGCCTGTTTATGGGCGCAAGCAGCTATTTATTTTGTAGCAATAATTGTACGCAGCAGTCGATAGTGGCAAACCGCCAAGCCTCCTACAATGCAAAAACCGCATCACCAAGGAGTTTTTATGGGAAAGTCAGACCTGCAAGCACTGTTAGCCTTGAGCCCTGCTGAACGTATTGAACTGGCTGAAGACCTGTGGGACAGCGTTGCCCTTGAGGCAGCGGTACAACCCCTCAAAACCCATGAAATAGCAGAGATAGAAAAGCGTTTGACCGAGCACCATGCCAACCCGCAAAACGTTGTGCCGTGGAGCACAGTCAAGACCCATTTGCAGATTGGTTGAGCAGGTTGACACTGACAGTTGTTTTTCGCGCCAGCGCTGATGCCCAGGTGGTCGCCACAAAAACTTGGTACGACCAACAGCGGCATGGCTTGGGTGACGAGTTTGCCCGAAGCCTGGAATCCGCCATCAACCGAATCGCACGCAACCTCATGGCAGCACCCGCAGTGCATCAAAGGGTGCGCCGTGTTTTGTTAAAGCGCTTTCCGTATTCAGTTTTTTATAAAGTTGAAGCCGACCAACTGCTGGTACTGAGCTGTATGCACACCCGGCAAGCGCCTCGTGGATGACCAGTTGCTTAAGTGGTTCTTCGTTAAATTCACTGTGAATTTAACGAAGAACAGAATATATAAAACACCATTTTTACCAATAAATACGGGCGCATGCAGCTATAAATTTAAGAGCAATCGTTAAATGTACTTTGTAAAATTTTCCGCATGGATGGGCTTTTATTTCATGGTGAGCCTGGCGCAGGCCGCGCCTTATACGCCCACCCGTGATACCGACATCGTTGAACGCCTGCCTGGCAGAGCCAGCGACCCAGCGATCAGGCGCGTGGATTCCCTGCGCAAACAACTTGCGGCGCGGCCGGACGATACCGACTTGCGGGTAGAAATTGCCCGCCGTTACTTTGACATGGCAATGGCGCAAGGTGACCCGCGCTATGTGGGCTACGCATCAGCGGCTATTGCGCCATTGGCAAAAACGGCGCCGACCCATGCCGACTACGCGCTGGTGCTGGGGCTGATCCAGCAGTTCAGCCACGAGTTTGAACCTGCGCTCGCCAGTCTGGCGAAAGCCAGCCAGCTCAACCCCAAGTCGCCTGAGCCCCTGCTCTGGCGCAGCGCTATTTTTATGGTGCAGGCGCGCTACCCCGAGGCAACACTGGAATGTCAACGCGTCACACCACTGGCCGACCCTTTGCTGGGTATGGGCTGCAACGCTTACGTAGAGGCCACCACTGGGCAGTTAGAGGCTGCATTTGAAAAACTGTCCTCTGCCGTCAAAAACGCGCCACAAGCCCCACCCGAGCTGCTGCTGTGGCAAGACACCCGGCTGGCCGAAATGGCCTGGCGCCTTGGGCGCTTTGATACTGCTGAGGGCTACTTTAAAAGCGCGCTGAAGCAAGGCGTGACAGACCAGTTTTTGCTGGCTGCTTATGCTGATTTTTTACTGGCGCGCCAAAGGCCAAACGAGGTCATCAGCCTGCTGGCCGACTGGGAGCGGTCTGATATTTTGCTGCTGCGCCTGGCACTTGCAGGCAAGGCTACCAGCGACAAACGCAGCGCCGACTGGGCTGCGCAACTGCGTGACCGCTTTGTGGCGGCGGCACTGCGCGGTGACCGCCTGCATGAGCAGGAAGCCGCACGCTTTGAGCTGGACGTTGAGGGCCATGCTGCCAAAGCCTTGACTTTGGCCAGCGCCAACTACAAGGTTCAAAAAGAGCCACGCGATGCTGAAATTTTGATGCGTGCTGCCGTAGCTGCCAAGCAAGCCAAAACCGCACAAGTGGCGCTCGACTGGCTACGCACCAGCCGCTACGAGGACCCGGCGCTTGAAGCGCTTGCCGCGCAGCTTGCAGCGCAGGGAGCCACCCGATGAAGCGCTGGTTTCTGCTGGCAGCATTGTTGCTAACCCTGTTGTCGCAAAACCCCGCCTGGGCCCACAAACCCAGCGACAGCTACCTGACCCTGCGCGCAAGCGACGGCAGCAGCAACATCGCCATACGCTGGGACATTGCCCTGCGCGACCTCGATTACGTGCTGCAACTAGACCGTGATGGCAACGGCGATTTGACGTGGGGCGAGGTACGCCAGCGCGCTGACGATATTACCCGTCTGGCCACCAGCCGGCTCACACTGACAGCAGCTGGCAGCGCCTGCAAGCTCGTCACTAGCGCAGACCTGCAACTTGACAAGCACAGCGACGGCACCTACGCCGTCTTGAGCCTGAGCGCGCAATGCCCAACGCTTGGCGCCCCTCTGAAGGCAAACTACAGCCTGCTGTTTGATGTAGACCCATCGCACCGTGGGCTGGTGCAATGGATTGCGCCCGCCGCAGCAGGCACACCAGAAGCTGCGCAGGCGCTGGTTTTTGGCACGGAGTCTGCTGAGCAAACGCTCGCGTTGACCCCGGCCAGTGCCTGGCAAACCCTGCGCCAGTATGCGGCTGATGGGGTGTGGCACATCTGGATTGGCTACGACCACATTTTGTTTTTGCTGTCGCTCCTGTTGCCTGCCGTGTTGATACGCCGCGCCGGTCAGTGGGACCCGGCACCCACATTGCGCGGCTCATTTGTCGAGGTATTGAAGGTCGTCACTGCTTTTACGCTAGCGCATTCCATCACGCTGAGCCTGGCGGCGATGCAAATCATCAGCCTGCCGTCGCGTCTGGTGGAGTCGGTTATCGCCGCATCGGTGGTCGTTGCGGCGCTGAACAACTTACGCGGCACCATCGACAAACGGCGCTGGGTGATGGCCTTTGCCTTTGGCCTGATTCACGGCTTTGGTTTTGCATCGGTACTGGCTGACTTGGGCTTGCCGCAAGGTGCGCTGGTGTTGGCGCTGATAGGCTTTAACGGCGGCGTAGAAATTGGCCAGCTTTGCATTGTTGCGGTATTTTTACCCGTCGCCTTCTGGCTACGTGCCACCCGTTTTTACCGGGTCGGCGTGCTGACAGGTGGCTCGCTGATGGTGGCGTTGCTGGCATCCTGGTGGCTGGTACAGCGCGTTTTTGACTTATAAATAAGGCTGTAGCCCAATAAATTCGGGCGCAAGCAGCTATTTAATTTATAGCATTTGCAATTGACATCTAACCTTGCTCAGGGGCGATCAGCTCGGCATAGTCTGAAAGCGCCTCGAGCACGGCTTGCCCTTTCTCATCGGCTGCCTCAGACAACACATCCAGCTGGGCTAGAAGCGCATCCACGTTGCGCGCCCCGCCCTCACCGTCCATCAGCCGTGCGGCCCGGTGCGCCTCCCAGCGCTCAAGCTCTTGTGGTGCCAGGGTGTCAGTAAAGTTACGCGCGCGGTAGCGAAACAGCAGCTCGGCCAGGCGGTCGTCGTCAAAGCCGACGCGGCTGACAGCCAGCTCTGCAGGCGAAAGAGCGCGCAGCTGGTTCAGGCGGCGGCGGTCTGCGTTGCCGACAAAGCCGCCGTACAGGTCTTCGTCCACATCAGGTGTATCGCCTTTGGGGCGATTAAAAAGTTCTGGCCAGATAGCGCTCATGTCGGGTAGGGCTCTGGCCTTTTCGGCATTGGCCAACGCCGTGTCGATGCTGATGCCCCATTTGGCAGCCATCTCGTCTGTCAGCGTTTTGAGCTTTTTCACCACCATGGGTGACTTGTTCAAATGCACGGACTTGATGGGCAGGCGCTGCACGCCTTCAGGCAAATCAGATTGCTTGGTAAACAAGCGCTGGCGCAGCGTAGCCAAGTCAAGTAGCGGCAGCTCGCTCGGGTCATGCGCCAGGTCCCAGGCCAGCAACTCGTTTTTATTGCTCGGGTGCGTGGCCAGCGGCCACATGATGGCCAGGCAACCACGCTCTGGCGGGAACATGCCCGACACATGCAAAAACGGCTGGGCGGTTTGCTGGCTGGTGGGCAGGCCCAGCTCTGCGGCGACGCGGTCTTTTTTGTGCAGGCCCAGGCAAAACTCAAACAGCTTGGGCTGGGCCGCGCGAATCAGCCGCGCCAGGGCAATCGTGGCGCGCACGTCTGACAGCGCATCGTGCGCGGCCTCGTGCAGCAGGCCGTTGGCTCTGGCCAGATCTTCCAGCTTGAAGCTGGGGCGCGTGGCTGTTGGGTCGTTAGGCTTTCTGTCATCAGGCTTGGTGGGCCACTTGATACCATCGGGCCGCAGCGCATAGGCCATGCGCACCACGTCTTGAATGTCCCAGCGGCCACAGTCGTTTTGCCACTCGCGTGCATACGGGTCGATCAGGTTTCGCCAGAATAAATGGCGCGTGACTTCATCGTCAAAACGTATGCTGTTGTAGCCCACGCCAATCGTGCCGGGCTCGGCCAGCAGGGCCTCGATGCGTGCTGCAAATTCATGCTCAGGCACGCCGCGCGCCAGGCACAGCTGCGGCGTGATGCCGGTCAGCAGGCAGGACTCAGCGTCAGGCAAGTAATCGTTCGCTGGCTGGCAGTACAGCATGACTGGCTCGCCAATAACATTCAGCTCTGCATCGGTGCGGATGCCCGCAAACTGCGCGGGCCGCTCACGCCTGGGGTTCAGGCCAAAAGTCTCGTAGTCGTGCCATAAAAAGGTGTGGTTCGATGTCTGGGGAGCCATATGTTGGTGTTTTTTATGCTTTTTAGGGTATCAAATAGGGCTGTAGCCCAATGGATTCGGGCGCAATCAGCTCCTGTTACTGTAGCGCCATGAAAAAAGCCGCTAGCGTCATGCTAACGGCTTTTCAGGGCTGGACCAGTAAACGGTTAACCCGCTTCGGCTGACTCTGGCTCAGACTTGGTTTTGCTTTCTTTCTTGGGCAGCGGCTGAATGTCGAGCAGCACTTCGCCGTCTTCCACGCCTTTTTCGTTGGTCGTGACCTTCATGTCTACCGTCAATCGGCCACCGTCCATCAAGCGGCCAAACAGCAGCTCATCAGCCAGCGCGCGACGAATGGTGTCCTGAATCAAACGCTGCATGGGGCGTGCACCCATCAGCGGGTCAAAGCCTTTTTTGCCCAGGTATTTACGCAGTGTGTCGGTAAAGGTGACTTCAACTTTCTTCTCGGCCAATTGCGTTTCAAGCTGCAGCAAGAACTTGTCAACCACCCGCAGGATCACGGTCTCATCAAGCGCCTTGAAGCTGACAGTCGCGTCAAGGCGGTTGCGGAACTCTGGCGTGAACAGGCGCTTGATGTCGGCCATCTCGTCGCCCGCTTCACGCGGGTTGGTAAAGCCAATGGTGGCCTTGTTCATCGTTTCGGCACCAGCGTTGGTCGTCATGACGATGATGACATTGCGGAAATCAGCTTTGCGACCATTGTTGTCGGTCAGCGTGCCGTGGTCCATCACTTGAAGCAGCACATTAAAAATGTCCGGGTGGGCTTTTTCAATCTCGTCAAGCAGCAGCACGCAATGCGGTTTTTTGGTCACGGCTTCGGTCAGCAAACCGCCTTGGTCAAAACCGACATAACCAGGTGGCGCGCCAATCAGGCGACTCACGGCATGGCGCTCCATGTACTCGCTCATGTCAAAGCGAATCAGCTCAATGCCCATGATGTAAGCCAACTGCTTGGCGGCTTCGGTTTTGCCAACGCCGGTTGGGCCGCTGAACAGGAAGGAGCCAATCGGTTTGTCGTCTTTACCCAGGCCGGAGCGCGCCATCTTGACGGCGCTTGCCAGCACATCAAGTGCTTTGTCTTGCCCAAACACCACGCTTTTCAAATCGCGCTCCAGGGTTTTCAGTTTGCCCCTGTCGTCGTTCGACACGTTGGCAGGCGGAATGCGCGCGATTTTGGCGACGATTTCTTCGACCTCGGTTTTGGTGATGATTTTCTTGCGTTTGG
Organism: Polaromonas sp.; assembly: GCA_043781295.1. Classification (GTDB taxonomy): domain Bacteria; phylum Pseudomonadota; class Gammaproteobacteria; order Burkholderiales; family Burkholderiaceae_C; genus Polaromonas. The sequence goes on along the minus strand of JAYWBS010000065.1, from coordinate 4,321 downwards.
ATGGCGGCAAGATGCGCTGGGCAGCGCCTGCTTCATCAATCACGTCAATCGCCTTGTCGGGCAAATGGCGGTCATTGATGTATTTGGCGCTCAGCTCAGCCGCAGCCTGCAGCGCAGCCAATGCGTACTTGACGCTGTGGTGCTCTTCAAAACGCGATTTGAGACCTTTGAGAATATCCACCGTCTCTTGTACCGTCGGTTCAACCACGTCGATTTTCTGGAAACGACGTGACAGCGCAGCGTCTTTCTCAAAAATACCGCGATATTCAGTGAACGTGGTGGCACCAATGCACTTGAGCTGGCCCGAGCTGAGCGCGGGCTTAAGCAAATTGGACGCATCCAGCGTGCCACCAGAGGCAGCGCCCGCACCAATCAGCGTGTGGATTTCGTCAATAAACAAGATGCCGTTTGGCTTGTCTTTGAGCGACTTCAAAACGCCTTTCAAGCGTTGCTCAAAGTCACCCCGGTATTTGGTACCTGCCAGCAAAGCGCCCATATCGAGTGAGTAGACCTGCGCTTCGGCCAAAATTTCAGGCACGTCTTTTTGCGTGATGCGCCAAGCCAGGCCCTCTGCAATCGCTGTCTTGCCAACGCCAGCCTCACCCACCAGCAGCGGGTTGTTTTTGCGGCGGCGGCACAAGATTTGAATAACGCGCTCGACCTCGTAGTGCCGACCAATCAGTGGGTCAATCTTGCCGTCTTTAGCTAGCTGGTTCAGGTTTTGGGTGTACTGCTCAAGCGGCGATTGCTTTTCATTTCTTTCGCTGCTCTCTTCGTTTTCGGCTGCGCTTTCACCGGCCTTGGCCGGTTCGGGTGGGTCGCTCTTTTTAATGCCGTGCGCAATGAAGTTCACAACATCGAGGCGGGTAACACCCTGCTGGTGCAGGTAATACACCGCATGCGAATCTTTTTCACCAAAAATAGCGACCAGCACATTCGCGCCGGTCACTTCTTTTTTACCATTGCCTGTGGACTGCACGTGCATGATGGCGCGCTGAATCACGCGCTGAAAGCCCAGCGTGGGCTGGGTATCGACATCATCGGTACCGGCAACCTGGGGGGTGTTATCCTTGATGAAATTGCTGAGTGCCTTGCGCAAATCATCCACATTGGCGGAGCATGCGCGCAATACCTCAGCGGCGCTGGGGTTGTCGAGCAGCGCCAGCAGCAGGTGCTCCACGGTGATGAACTCGTGGCGCTGCTGACGCGCTTCGACGAAGGCCATGTGCAAGCTGACTTCTAGTTCCTGGGCGATCATTGGGTATCCTTTTAGCTTGCTACTTAAAATAAAACGAGTGACTCTTCAGATATTGGCGGCTGTTTTCTACAATTCAATAGGTTCGCTGACACACTGTAATGGATGGCCGTGTTTGCGTGCGGCTTCTGTGACCTGATCAACCTTGGTTGCAGCCACGTCTTTTGAAAACACGCCGCAAACGCCTTTGCCGTCGAGGTGAATTTTCAGCATGATCTGCGTCGCGGTTTCGCGGTCTTTGTTGAAAAACTCCTGAATCACCATCACCACAAACTCCATCGGCGTGTAGTCGTCATTGAGCACCACCACCTGGTACATCTGTGGCGGCTTGGTTTTTTGCGGCCTGCGCTCCAGCAACACTGTGCCGCCATCGTCGTTTTCCGGCTTATAACCGGGGACACTTGGACCAACAGGACTTTTCGGAGATTTCGTTGCCATAAATTTCATTCTAGCCATCGTGTCAGCCTTTTGCGCTGCGGTTTCAAATAACCCAATAAAAAACCGCCTTGGGATGACTCCCAGGCGGTTTCTTAATCCCTCGAATTGGGGATGAATTACATATTTTCAATCATGACTTGGCCAAAACCGGAGCAGCTCACCTGCGTTGCGCCTTCCATCAGTCGGGCAAAGTCATAGGTGACTTTCTTCGAAGCGATGGATTTTTCCATCGAGCTGATGATGAGGTCAGCCGCTTCAACCCAGCCCATGTGGCGCAGCATCATTTCAGCCGACAGGATTTCAGAGCCCGGATTCACGTAATCTTTGCCTGCGTATTTAGGCGCGGTGCCGTGGGTGGCTTCAAAGCAGGCCACGGTGTCAGACAAATTGGCGCCCGGTGCAATACCAATGCCGCCGACCTGCGCAGCCAGTGCGTCAGAAATGTAGTCGCCATTCAAATTAAGCGTGGCCACCACAGAATATTCAGCCGGGCGAAGCAATATTTGCTGCAAAAACGCATCGGCAATCACGTCTTTGACGATGATTTCCTTGCCTGTTTTCGGGTTTTTGAACTTGCACCATGGGCCACCGTCAATCAGCTCAGCGCCAAACTCTTTTTGTGCCAGGCCGTAAGCCCAGTCACGGAAGCCGCCTTCGGTGTACTTCATGATGTTGCCCTTGTGCACGATGGTCACGTTGGGTTTATCATTGTCAATCGCGTACTGGATGGCCTTGCGCATCAGGCGCTCGGTGCCTTCGCTGGACACCGGCTTGATGCCGATGCCTGAGGTGTTGGGGAAACGGATCTTTTTAACGCCCATCTCGTCTTGCAAGAACTTGATGAGTTTTTTGGCTTTGTCGCTGCCAGATTCGAATTCAATGCCGGCATAAATATCTTCCGAGTTTTCACGGAAGATCACCATATTGGTTTTTTGTGGCTCTTTGACAGGTGACGGCACCCCTTTGAAGTACTGGATCGGACGCAGGCAAACGTACAGATCCAGCTCCTGGCGCATGGCCACGTTCAGGCTGCGAATACCGCCACCAACGGGGGTGGTCAGTGGGCCTTTGATGGACACCACATAGTCACGCACGGCATGCAGGGTTTCTTCAGGCAGCCATACATCAGGGCCGTAGACTTTGGTCGACTTTTCACCCGCATACACCTCCATCCAGTGGATTTTTTTCTTGCCGCCGTAGGCTTTGGCAACCGCCGCATCAACCACTTTCAGCATCACGGGCGTGATGTCCTGGCCCGTACCATCACCTTCGATAAATGGAATGACGGGTTGGTCAGGCACATTCAGGGAGTTGTCGGCATTAACAGTGATTTTTTGGCCCTGAGCGGGCACCTTGATGTGCTTGTACATGTCTAAAAAGTCTCCAGTAAGCGGTGATGTGTGCCAATGCGGATGTCAATGTTGGACATCACTTTTCAGCGGTTTAGGTAAAAACCCCTAAATTCTAGCCGCAAACTGCTTCAATTAAAAAAATTTGGACGGCATGTCAACCGATTGCAAACGGGCGTCGTTACGGGTAGGCCTCCGAAATTTCGGGGTACTTCTCTACCAACAACATTATTTTCAGGAAAATCCAAATGAACAAAATCCTTGCTGCACTGATTTCTAGCCTGTTTGCTGTCGGCGCGTTCGCCGCTTCCCACGCTGGCGCTCCTATGGCCGGCGCTTCTGCTGCCGCCAAGCCAGCCATGGCTGCCCCAGCTGCTAAAGCTGAAGCCAAGCCTGCCATGAGCAAAGAAGAAAAAGCCGCTGCCAAAGCTGCGAAGAAAGAAAAAGCTGCTGCTGCAAAAAAAGCAAAGGCTGATGCCAAGATGGCCGCCAAAGCAAAAGACAAAGCTGAAGACAAAGCTGAAGCCAAGGCAGAAGCCAAGCCAATGGCAAAAGCCTCCGCAGCTAAGTAATTTCTAGCTTGCCAAGCCAAAATGCCCGCCTTGTGCGGGCATTTTTTATGCGCGTCGTTTATGCTTTGTCCTGCAAATCAAATTACTTGAAGGGGTGCGCACCATGGCATTAAAACTCAATCTGACCTGGCTCAACAAGCAGTCTCTGCCCGGACTGCTTGTAGCGGCGTTACTGACGGTTGCGCTGCCCGTTTTCGCACAAGACCAGGACGCGCCGCAAATGAATCTTCAACGTATCAAACTTTTGGCTGGCATGCATCAAATTGACGCACAAGTCGCAGCAACGCCAGAGCAACGCCAGATTGGGCTGATGTTCCGCAAAGACATGCCGCAGCACGAAGGCATGATTTTTGTGTTTGAGCAACCCACCCAGCAATGCTTCTGGATGAAAAACACCTTGTTGCCACTGACAGCGGCTTTTGTTGCCGATGACGGCAGCATCGTCAATTTGGTCGATATGAAACCGCAAACACTCGACGCCCACTGCTCGGCCAAACCGGTACGCTATGTGCTGGAAATGAACAAAGGCTGGTTTGTCAAAAAAGGCATCAAGGCCGGCAGCAAGATGCAAGGGCCGCTGTTTCAGGCGCAAAAATAAAAAAAGCCGACTGTTGAGCAAGCCGTTAACATCATTTGTTGAAATAACTGAGCTACTGGCCGAGGGATAAGCTAATTTTGAAGCGGGCCAACGAGCGTTGGTCCGCTTT
>JAYWBS010000064.1:0-18310 GCA_043781295.1 Polaromonas sp. | reverse complement strand
GCTGGATGCGGCCTTGAGGGACTTCCCCAACCCACCCGCAGGCCCGCGCACAATCAACATCGAGATCCCGCGCTAGGGCCCGCATGAGCACCCGGCCCACCCATCCGGTTCAGGAAGACGAAATCGAGTTCACCGCCATCCGCGCCCAAGGGGCGGGCGGGCAAAACGTCAACAAGGTCTCCAGCGCCATTCACCTGCGCTACGACATCCCTGCCTCGTCCCTGCCCGATGCCATCAAGGAGCGCCTGCTGGCCTTGAGCGACCAACGCATCACGACCGATGGCGTGGTGGTCATCAAGGCGCAAACCACCCGCAGCCAGGAGCAAAACAAGGTGGATGCGATTGAACGTCTGCAAGCCCTGGTGGACAGCGTGGCCACCCCACCCAAACCGCGCAAAGCCACCAAGCCGACCAAAAGCTCGCAGCGCAAGCGCATGGACAGTAAAACGACCCGGGGCGATGTGAAGCGGCTGCGGGGCAAGGTGTCGGGGGGCGAGTAGGTCGGTCAGTGGGTGCGCTTGTCCCGATCAGGCGCAGTGCAGCGAAACAGTTGGTCGCGAATACCCGATTTCTGAAAACTCAATTTCTTTGCCGGTCGTAGCGGGCTGAATGGCACCTAGGCAATCATTCACGTCACCATCGTCCCGTGTTCGAGCACGAGGTGGGGAGCTAATTCGACAAGAATCTTGCCCCTTTTGGCCCCGTTTTGCTTGCAATGGCACCTTACGAGAGATGCCATATCCAGAATTTGGATGCCAGAAGCTCGAAATAAAGCGGCTACTATGCTTTTTTGTATCTATAGCCCCCGTGTTACCTAGACAGGGGCTGCTCAGGGAATCTAAGTGAAAATAAAATCCATTAGCCTGAACGGTTTTCGACGGTTCGAAAATTTGTCCATTCCAAACATCCCCCCCGCGCGACTCGTTGTTATGGCGGGGCCGAACGGTTCAGGTAAATCATCCGTATTTGATGCATTTTCGGTGTGGCAACAAGCGAACCACATCGGACTACATTGGGATTCGAACTACCACGCCCGTGCATCGTCAATGCCAAACTGGAACAACCAAGTTCAGATTGAATTCCACACACCGAATAGCGGGAAAAAGACTTTTTATCTGCGAAGCGCCCATAGAAACGATCCCGAATTTCAAATTCAAAATCTCGCCAAGCAAAGTAATCCAATTGACGAAATGCGCGTACGGCGGATGATCGAGACGGACAGCACTGTGTCGCAAAACTATCAACGGCTCGCATCCGATGCATTTGAAGATGCGTTTGATCGCATGAATGAAACGCAAACACTAAAGCAATTTCGGGATGCTTCAATAGGCGAGATTGGTGACGCAGTTTCTCGCCTTTTCCCAGACCTTAAGCTTGAAACCCTTGGCAATCCACTTAACGACGGCACGTTCCGCTTCACTAAGGGCATGGCGACAGATTTTAGCTATAAGAATCTGTCTGGTGGCGAAAAGGCAGCCTTTGACCTATTGTTGGACATGATCGTTAAACGTCGGAAATTCGATGACACTGTATTCGGCATTGATGAGCCAGAAACACACATGAACACCCGTCTCCAAGGGGCACTGTTGGGCGAGCTCTATCAGCTTATTCCTGAGGGATCTCAACTATGGGTGTCGACACACTCCATTGGCATGATGCGAAAAGCTCGAGAGCTATACAAGCAACATCCGAATCAGGTTATCTTCCTCGACTTCGAAGGACACGACTATGACCAGTCTGTGGTGATGAGCTCCGTCGCTCCCACACGCGTCTTTTGGGAGCGTGTGCTACGTGTGGCATTGGATGACCTTGCTGACTTAGTTGCACCCTCGGAAATCGTGCTCTGCGAAGGTAACCCAAAAGGACCTATAGCAGGAAAAAACGAAGAGCACGATGCTCGCTGCTACGAAAGCATCTTCAGCGAAGAATTTCCGGACACAAAATTCATCTCTGCGGGGAGCTCCAAGGAAGTCTCTGGAGACCGCCTTAGATTCGCCGCCGCATTTCCGAAAATAATTCCGGGCATAAAAATATGTCGCCTCATTGATCGCGACGATCATAGCCCTCAAGATGCGGTCGAGTTAAAGGCAAACGGCGTAATGACGCTTTCTAAACGCCACATCGAGTCCTACTTGTATGACGAAGAGGTTTTAGCGGCTCTGTACCATCAGAAAGGCCGGATATTGGAGTACATCGAATTGCAGGCGGCTCGTCAAAAGGCACTAACGGATAGCCATACACGCGGAAGACCTCTTGACGACGTGAAGTCAGCGGCTTCTGACATTTCCAGTTTCGTAAAGACGCACCTCAAGATGACCGCAGTTGGGAACGATCAAATGGCATTCGCCCGAAACGTCTTGGCACCTCTCATTAGGCCGGGAATGCAAGTTTACGCGCAGCTAAGAACGGACATCTTTGACTTATCCTAATTGTGTAAGGTGACTGGAGTCTGTCAAATGCTTACAGCAATTTATATCCACTTGTTCTCAGTATCGTCTGCTTCTGGGAGCTAATCGAGGCACGCACCTACGCCGGTTTTAGCTCTTGAAAAACACGGGGGCCCCTCCCTGGAATTTGTCGATGGCGGGTACAAATCTTATAGAAATCGTCATCATTTTCCCGCCCAAAAACCTGCAGCCTTCAGTGTCTGGTATTAGGCAAGTAGCTTGAGTAGTTGTAGGTCCGCAGTTCGTCTTGAACAGCCCTTTGACTGAGAACGCGCGAAAGGTCAATCGCGACACCGCTCAGTCGTTGCTGACCTCGACCCGCTTGTCCGATTTGAACAAAATCCACGACACCATGAGGCCCGCGGCAAACGTTTGCCGGCTTTTCACCAGCGGGCTGTCGGCAAAGGCCGCGCCGCTGACGTCGTCATCACCTGCGCGCCGGAATAACCGCTGCCCGCGCTGTAGGCCGGGCGCGTGACTGTGGCGTACTGCGGCGCCACGTCGTAGATGTACTGGTGGTAGCGCTGGTCGGCATAGATCAGCCCGCCCACCAGCCCGAAGTTCCAGCCACTTTGCCGCACGTTGCGCAAATCCAGCGCGAGTTGCGGATGAAACAGCCAGCCCTGCTGCTCGAAGCGGGAAAAATTGGTGGCAATCACCCGGCGCACTGGCAGGCGCAGATCAAGGTTGGTCTGCCGCCGCTCCTCAGCATACAGGTGCACGTTGAGCGAGGGGCCGATCTCCAGCGTGGGGTCGAGGTCGGGCATGCCCTTGCGCGCCACCGAGTCGTTGCTGCTGACCGGCACGGTGCCGTTCACGCTGAAGTCCAGCTCGAAGGGGCCACGGCGGAACAACAGGCCGCGCATGCGGTCGCGGTCGATCTGCAAGATTTCGCCGCGGTACTGGACGTAGGGCACCGGCAGCAGGTAGGAGCGGCGTTCATCCGCGCCCCGGTAGAGAGGGAAATTAAGCCCGGCCAGGCCCACCCCCAGTTCCCACTGCGGCTTGAGTTCGGCCTGCGCGGGTAAGGCCAGCAGCCCCCCCAGAGACAGCAGTGCGGCCCATTGACACCAAGTTCGCTTCATTTTTAGAACAGGTTTTCGTCGCGGGTGCGCGGCGTCACACCCAAGTGCAGATACGCGGCAGCGGTAGCGATACGCCCGCGCGGGGTGCGCTGCAGGTAGCCTTGCTGGATCAAATAGGGCTCGATCACATCTTCAATCGTTTCGCGCTCTTCGCCAATGCTGGCGGCGATGTTGTCCAGGCCGACTGGGCCGCCGTCAAAGCGGTGGATCACGGCCTCTAGCAGCTTGCGGTCCATCACGTCAAAGCCTTGCGGGTCAACGTCGAGCATGGCGAGTGCCTTGTTGGCAATGTCCAGCGTGATCTCGCCTTTGCCCTTCACATCTGCAAAGTCGCGCACGCGGCGTAGCAGCCGGTTAGCGATGCGCGGCGTGCCGCGTGAACGGCGGGCAATCTCAAAGCCGCCTGCATCGTCAGTCGGTACATTCAGCAAGCCCGCGCTGCGCCTGACAATACGAGCGAGCTCTTCAGCGGTATAAAACTCCAGCCGCGCCACAATGCCAAAGCGGTCGCGCAGCGGGTTGGTCAGCATGCCCGCGCGCGTGGTGGCGCCCACCAGGGTGAAGGGCTGCAAATCAAGCTTGATGCTGCGCGCCGCCGGGCCTTCGCCAATCATGATGTCGATCTGGTAGTCCTCCAGCGCGGGGTACAAGATTTCTTCGACCACCGGGCTCAGGCGGTGAATTTCATCGATAAACAGCACATCGTTTTTCTCAAGATTCGTCAGCAGCGCGGCCAGGTCTTTGGGCTTTTCAAGCACCGGGCCACTGGTTTGCCGCATGTTCACACCCAGCTCATGCGCAATGATGTGGCTCAGCGTGGTTTTGCCCAGACCCGGCGGGCCAAACAGCAGCACGTGGTCAAGTGCTTCACTGCGTTTTTTGGCCGCACCAATAAAAATCTCAAGCTGCTCACGCACCTTGGTCTGGCCCACATATTCGTCAAAAAGTTTGGGCCGCAGCGCGCGCTCAATCGCCTCTTCTTTGGGAGAATCAGGCGCGGCAGACATCACGCGCCGCGAGGGCGACAGGTCGGTCAGGTTGAAGTCGTCGGTTTGGATGGTCATGGGCTCAAACCTTCAAAATCGGGCCTGGGTAGGTGGCGAGTATTTCATCGGCAGTGACCAGGGTTAAATCTTCGCGCATGGCTTGGGCCAGCAGCAGGCGATCAAACGGGTCTTTATGAATTTCTGGCAAGTCGCGAACGCTCATGGCGTGAAGCGATGTGATTGAAAGTTCGTTGTAACCGTTGTCCAGCAAGCCGGACCGCCATTGGCGGATATCGATTTCAAGATCATTTCGCGGCCGGGTCAGCTTGATACTCATTTCCCAAATACTGGCCGTACTGAAATAAAGCGTATTGTCCGCTTCGTTCATGAGCTGCCTGGCTTTTTTCGGAAGGCGATCAGGAAATAGCGCAGCCCATAGCAGCAGGTGGGTATCCAGCAGAAGGCGCTGAGTCATTCCATTTCCAAATCATTCGTGAACGCGAAGGCGAAGCGACGACAGTACAAACGTACGGCTAGCGAAGCCGACAAAGTGCACGGATGATTTGGGAATGGAATCACAGTTTGCCGTCGTTATAAAAGAGCTCTTCGATCTCTTTGGCGTACATGGTGTCAAAGTCATCAGGGATTTCCCCTTTGCCTTTCATGAAACCCAAACGCTGCGGTTTTTTAACCGGTTCAACGTCAATCGCGACGACTTTCACCATCGGCTTGCCCGCCTTCGCAATGATGAAAGATTCGCCATGCGATGCCCGCTCAATCAAGCGTGACAGATGGGTTTTGGCTTCGTGAATGTTGACGGTTTGCATGGTTGACTTTTTAGACTAAGTTTAGTTAGTTTAGTTGAAGGGTCCGGTTTGTATGTTGATGCACTTTTGCAACCCACTTGCTTAGGCAAGCAGTTCCACCAGATCATTTAACTCGCCACAAGCTTGCTTGAAAACTGCCTCGCGGACTTTTCCCCAAGCATGCGGTTTAGCCCCGCGTAAACGCCAATCCATGCTCTTGGGTTGGTTACAAATGATGTAGCTGGCCTCCCCTTTGCTGCTGTTGTCCACAGCAAACGGGTTGGTTGCATTGAAAGCAGCAGTAGACATGGGCAGACCAATCACCAAGCCGGTACGTTCGTTGTAAGCCCGAGCTGTGAGAACCACCATGGGATGCACGTCGCGCATTTCTTTGCCAACCTGCGGGTTGAAGTTAATCCAGATGATGTCGCGCCGGTCTGGCACCCATGGCTTGTCGATAGCGGCTTTCGATGCCAATTTATCTTGCCCCGAACTCAGCACCCACAGGCATATCGGCCATTACCTCGCCGCCGTGAATGGCTGGGTCGTAAGCTTTGAGTTTTTGTGCCAGGGTGAGTTTTTTAGGCTTGACGCGCAACTCAAGCCGACCCGGCTCAATGACTTGCACTTGCAGCGGCGTGTCAGGCGTAATGCGCATGGCCTGCATCAGCTCGCGGCTCAGGCGTATGCCATGGCTGTTGCCCCATGGGGAAATTAAAAGTGTGGTGGCATTCATGGCCTAAGTATATCCCTTCGGATATACGTTGACAATAGCCTAGAAAAGCATCGGCACTGGGCGCATTGACTTATTTCGCCAAAGCCTTCAACGCCAACTTGATGCCGTCAGACACCCCAATATCCTTGGGCAGCGATCTCAAAGCCAACGCTGCATCGCGGTCGCTGTAGCCCAGGGCCACCAGGGCCTGCAAGATGTCTGACTGGCTGTCGTTACTGATGGACACGTTCACGCCGATGTCTGCACCGAGCTTGCCTTTGAGCTCCAGCAGCAAGCGCTCGGCGGTTTTTTTGCCGATGCCGGGCACTTTGATGATGCGACCCATCTCTTGCAAGGTGACGGCTTGGGCGAGTTCTTCGACGCTCATGCCGCTGAGGACGCTGAGGGCCGTACGCGGGCCGACGCCGGATATTTTGATGAGCTGCCGGAAAGCTGCGCGTTCGGTGGACGTTGCAAAGCCGTACAAAATCTGCGCGTCTTCACGCACCACAAAATGCGTGAGCAGGCTGACTTTTTCACCCAGCACGGGCAGGTTGTAAAACGTGCTCATGGGCACCAGCAGCTCGTAACCCACACCGTTGCAGTCCACCAGAATTTCCGGCGGGTTCTTTTCGGCCAATAGGCCCTGGATTCGTCCAATCATTTTCGTCCAATCATGTTGTGATGTTATCAGTCAGTACCTCACTTCAATATGAGCGGACAATCACAGCTCAACCTTTTTCAGGACAAATCAACCTTGATCCTCCGCCACACCTTCACGCCGCCGAACAACACCCGCATGGGTCACCTGTGTGGGCCGATGGATGCGCACATCCGCACGATTGAAGTGGGCCTGGATGTGAAGATTGCGCACCGCTTTGAGCAGTTCAAGATTGACGGCACCAAGGCGCGTGCCACGCAGGCACTTGAAGTACTTCAGGCACTGTATGAAATGGCGCAGCGGCCGATTGCCGAGGAAACCGTGCAATTGATGATGTCAGGCGACACGGCTTTGAAGGTCGCGCCTGACGGCACCACCACGCTGACCACCCGCCGCGCTGACCTGCGCGCCCGCACCGTCAACCAGGGCGCGTACCTGGAGAACATAGCCACGCATGACATCACTTTTGGCATTGGCCCTGCGGGTACCGGCAAAACCTATTTGGCAGTGGCCTGTGCGGTGGATGCCCTGGAGCGCAGCGCGGTGCAGCGCATTGTGCTGACCCGCCCGGCTGTAGAAGCGGGCGAGCGGCTGGGGTTTTTGCCGGGTGACTTAAGCCAGAAGGTGGACCCGTATTTACGTCCACTGTGGGACGCACTGCACGAGCTGATGGGCTTTGAGCGGGTGCAAAAAGCCTTTGAACGCCAGCAAATTGAAATTGCGCCTCTGGCCTTCATGCGTGGCCGTACGCTGAACCACGCGTTTGTGATTCTGGACGAAGCGCAAAACACCACGCCCGAGCAGATGAAGATGTTTTTGACCCGCATCGGCTTTGGCAGCAAAGCGGTGGTGACAGGTGACGTGAGCCAGGTCGATTTGCCGCGCACGCAGCTCAGTGGGCTGGTGGATGCCGAACGGGTACTTAAGCGCGTCAACGGTATTGCCATTACCCGGCTGACAAGTAGCGACGTGGTGCGGCACCCACTGGTGGCGAGAATTGTGGATGCTTATGACAGAGCACCTAACGGCGCGGACAGAGCACCTCGCGACGCGGACAAAACGCCTGTTGACGTTGACGAAGTGACGGATGCTATCAATACCGTAGCTGCCCGCGCACGTAAAACAAGTGCCAGGAGCCGAAATGGCTCTTAAAAACCTGCAACTGTCGCTGCAATTTGGCGACATCAAAGACGCCGCCCGCCACCGCGCTGCCTTGCCGCGCCACAGCGTCGCCCGCTGGATTCGCCATGCGCTTGAAAGCGATGCAGAGATCACGGTACGGATTGTTGGCAGTGATGAAGGTCAGTCGTTGAACCGCGACTACCGTCAAAAAGAGGATGCCACCAACGTGCTGACCTTTGATTACACCCGCGCGCCACTGGTTACCGCCGACCTGGTGCTGTGCGCGCCTGTGGTGGCCAAAGAGGCGAAGGAAAACAAAAAGACACTGCGTGACCATTACGCACACCTGCTCGTTCACGGCACGCTGCATGCGCAAGGCTACGACCATGAAACCAGTAGCAAGGATGCTGAGGCGATGGAAGCGCGTGAAGTCGTGATTTTGGCGGGTTTGGGCATCAAAAACCCTTATTTTTAAGCCTTTTTAGTTGATAAATAAGTCTCTAGCCCAATAGATTCGGGCGCAAGCAGCTACTAAATAAATAGCATCTGCTGCGGCTAGTCCGCCACACCAGCAGCCACAAACAGCGGCTTGCCAACCGGGCCAGACAAGAACATGACGAACTGCTGGGCCAACGCCTGTTGGCCGCCTGATGCCAAGGGCGCCGCCGTATAGGCCGTGTAGTTTTGCACGGTAGCGGGTACCGGGCCAACCAGTTGGAGGCCTTTGCCGTTGTACAACAAAATTTCAGTCATTGCGCCAAAACCGATCTCGCGGCCCTTGCCTTTGATGACATGCTCCATCACCGATGCGCCGTCGGGGTAGCGCGTGGTTTTGCCTTCAACCTGGGCATACACATCCATCTTCTTTAAAAGCCCTTCCAGATACAGGCCAGTAGACGCGCGGTTAAACACCAGCGACTCCGCCGCCAGTACAGATGCTTTGAGCGCATCAGCCGTTGAAATGTCGGGCAACGGCGCGCCTTCCCGCACTGCTACGCCCATGCCAACACGGCCCACGTTGGCCCGGGTGGCTAGAAGTTTGCTGGCGGCGGCAAACTCGCCAATCACGGCGGGCGGCGCAATCACCACATCAAAAACCGGATTACCTTCCATGCGTTTTTTCAGCTCCGGCGCGGTGTTAAAGGTAATTTTGACGTTGTGGTTGGTCTGCTTTTCAAAGGCCGCTACGGCAGCTTTCAGGCCGGGCTCAATCGCACCTGCACTGAGCACGGCAATATCAGCCGCGAAGGCAATGTTGACCAGGCCGGTTGCCATCAACGCGCCTGCACACGCCTTGCGAAGAATTGAAAATCCAGTCATGGGATGCTCCAAAAAATAAACATGCATTTAAATCAGGTCAGCCTGATCGTCAAAATGCGCCTCAACGTCAGTGGGCAGCAGCTGGATGGTAGCGCGCAAGCCGGGCACTGCGCTCATCAGGGCTTGCTCAACACTGGTACGCACGGCAGCCGCGCGGCCAAGCGACCAACTGGCCGGCATGTGCATGTGCAAATCTACAAAGCGGCGCTGGCCTGACTGGCGCGTGGTGAGGTGGTCAAAACGGATGGTGGGGTGCTCGAATATTCTCAAAGTTTTTTGAATCTCGGCCAGCACTACAGGCTCAAGCGCTTCGTCCATCAGGCCTTGTGACGAGCGCCACATTAAGTGAACGCCCTGCCACAAAATATTCAGCGCCACACCAATGGCCACCAGCGCATCCAGCCACAGCCAACCCGTCAACGCCACCGCAGCGATGCCGACCACCACGCCCACAGATGTCCAGACATCCGTGACCAGGTGCTTGGCATCGGCCTGCAGCGCCACTGAGCGATGCACTTTGGCCGACCGGAACATGACCCAGGCCAGCAAGCCGTTAAGAGCCGAGCTGACAACCGCCAGCGCCAAGCCCCAACCCACCTGCTGCAAGGGCTGCGGGTCCGTCAGGCGGTGGCCTGCCGCCCAGATGATGGCGACGGCAGCACCGATGATCAGCACACCTTCAAAGCCGGATGAAAAATACTCGGCCTTGTGGTGGCCATAGGGATGGTCTGCATCGGCGGGGCGCTGCGCAATGGTCACCATCGCCAGCCCGAAAATGGCGCTGGCCAGGTTGACAAACGATTCCATCGCATCAGACAGCAGCCCCACCGAGTCGGTGATGTACCACGCCAAAGTCTTGAGGACAATGGTGATGATGGCAACCACGACAGATGCCAGCAGCAAGCGCTGTGGTGTCAGGGTTTGCGGGTTCAGGCGAATCATTTGCACATTGTCATTCAAGCGCAAGACGCAGGTGCAGTTATGCAAGAATCAGTGACGGATCAGCTGCCAACGCGCTACCCAACCTGGAGACCGCACCATGAATCTACTGAGCTTTCATTCGCGACTGCACAGCATCGCAGGGGCGGCAATCTGCGCCATCGGTGCCCTACTGACATTTGCCGCCACCGCACAGGTAGGCCCAAGCGCTTTTGAGATTGCGCAGTACCAGGGTTTGCATGCAGCAGCGCAAAAGGGTGATGTGACCCAGATTGAAAAACTTGCTGCGTCGAAAGTCGCGCTGAACGCCAGAGACGGTAACGGCCGAACGCCGCTTCACGTGGCCACTTTTGCACGGCAGCGGGATGCGATTCGCGCACTTGTCAAGGCTGGCGCAGACATCAACTTGCTGGACAACGACCGCTACGACGGCGTCACGATTGCGTCAGTAGCCGATGACGAAGAGACACTGCGCGTACTGCTGGCACTTGGTGCCAGCGCAAAGCTGGTTACCAGCCGCTACGACGGAACAGCCCTGATCGCCGCAGCGCATCTGGGCCATGATGGCGTGGTCAGGCAACTGATAGCTGCGGGGGCACCGCTGGACCATGTCAACAACCTGCACTGGACAGCGCTGATTGAAGCCATCGTGCTGGGCAACGGCGGCGCTCGCCATCAGGAGTGCCTACGCGCTCTGCTGGCTGCGGGCGCGAGCCATCAACTCACCGACCGGCAAGGCACCACGCCGCTGCAACTGGCCAGATCACGCGGCTACCGTGAGATGGTGCAAATGCTGGAACGAGCGGGTGCGCGCTGAGCGTTGATGCAGGCAGAAAACGGCAAGGTTTTTTAAGCATTTGAAGCAGGCAACAGCACCAGCAAAGAGCGCGGCAGCAACTGCCTGAAACCTTTGTCAAAAGTCACAAAAGGCTCGCTTAAGGAAATAGCGAGGGAGGCCAGCCAAGCGTCGGGGATGTCATTGCCAGCAAGATTTTTATCATTGACGAGCGCTTGAAAGCTGTCCCACTCAGCGCTTTTTTGAACCCAACGAACGCTTGGGTATTCGAGCAATTTTTTAATGACGGCCAACGCTTCAGACGAGGTTGCTGGTGTCTTGAAAACACGTGGATTGGTCACCAATCGAACAAACCCGGCTACAACGGGCATGGTGAGTAAAAGCGGATCTTGGGCTGGCTGATTTGCCAGAAAATCAGTCATCCACTTTTGGGCAATCAGGTGCTGGGCGTGGTCAGGACGGGCGGCGGCTACGAGGATATTGATATCAACCAGCATCGTCAGCCGCATCAAACATGGATCGGTTGCTCGTGCCATCAATGCCCGGCATCAAGCCACCCCTGCCCTTCAAAACAGGAAACACAGGCATAGGTGGCCTGGCTTTGGTCGCTGGCTGCTGCTCGCTTTTCAGGCGCATCCGCAAACCTTCTTCAATGAGCCGGGTCAAGGTTGAGCGCTGGCGTACCGCCAGCGCTTTGGCTTCGATCAGCAGCGTGTCATGAATGTTCAGCGTGGTTTTCATGATTTTATTGTACAGATATCTGTATAAATTGTGCAAATTTAGCTCAATGTCACCCGAACAAACTTGCGCTTGCCAACCTGCACCACGTAGGTTCCCACCTCCAGCTTCAAGCCCTTGTCGCTGACCACGCTGGAGTTAACCCGCACGCCGCCGCCGTCAATCAGCCGGGTAGCGTCGCCACCTGATGAGGCCAGGCCTACGGCTTTAAGGACTGCGCCTATGCCCATTGGCGCTCCTGTGATGGCGCGCTCTTCAATGTCATCGGGTACACCGCCCTTGCTGCGGTTGATGAAGTCTTGCTCTGCGCTGTCTGCCAAAGCGGCTGAGTGAAAGCGCGCGGTTATTTCTTTGGCCAGCGCGACCTTGGCATCTTTGGGGTTACGGCCAGCGGCCACTTCAGCTTTGAACGCTGCGATATCGGCCTCGCTTTTAAAACTCAGCAGCGTGTACCACTTCCACATCAGCACATCCGAGATGCTCAGCACCTTGGCATACATGGTGTTGGCATCTTCTGAAATACCTATGTAGTTGTTCTTGCTTTTCGACATTTTTTCCACGCCGTCGATGCCTTCGAGCAGCGGCATGGTCAAAATGCATTGCGGCTCCTGGCCATATTCGGTTTGCAGATGCCTGCCCACCAGCAAATTAAACTTTTGGTCCGTGCCGCCCAGCTCCAGGTCGCTTTTCAGTGCCACAGAGTCGTAACCCTGCATCAGCGGGTATAAAAACTCGTGCACGCTGATGGGTGTACCGGCCTTGAAGCGGTCATGAAAATCATTGCGCTCCATCATGCGGGCCACGTTGTATTTGGCTGCTAGCTGAATCATGCCGCGCGCGCCCAGCGGGTCTGACCATTCGCTGTTGTAGCGGATTTCGGTTTTGGCGGGGTCCAGCACCAGACTGGCTTGTTTGTAATAGGTCTCAGCATTCGCTTTGATCTGCTCAGGCGTGAGCGGCGGGCGGGTCGTGTTGCGGCCTGATGGGTCGCCAATCAGGCTGGTGAAGTCGCCAATCAAAAAGATCACTGTATGGCCCAAGTCCTGTAGCTGGCGCATTTTGTTCAGCACCACAGTGTGGCCAATATGAATGTCGGGCGCTGTTGGGTCCAAGCCCAATTTAATCCGCAGCGGCACGCCTGTGGCCTCACTGCGTGCCAGCTTTTTGAGCCAGTCGTCTTGCGGAATCAGCTCTTCGCAGCCGCGCAAGGAAACGGCTAAGGCATGCTTGACGCGGTCTGTGACGGGGTAATTTGTAACTTGAGGTTGATTCATAAGGGTTTTTCACATGGCGGGGCGTTGTCCGACAGATATACTGGCACTTCTCTTGCGTAGGGGTCACCATTTTAGGTGCGCGGCAACTGGTCAAAAAAGTGCCAGCGCAGGAATCTCATTTTTAGCGCACCGCTCCTCCGTTGGGAATTCAGATTTTGCATTTTTCAAGTTCAGTACGCGTTTTAAATTCAATAACCGCCAGCTTGCACCGCCACCCAAAACGGGTTGCAGGCAGCGTTGCTGTTTTGTTGTTAGGCACCGCCGTCACGGCTTTTGGTGTTGTACCGCTGGCCCCTGATGCGGCCAACTTGCCAGTGCGCCAGGTGCTTGAAGCCGTACAGGCGTTACCGTTGCAAGCCCAGATTGACTCCCTAAGTGACCACCGTTTCAAGCTGTTTCGTACCGACAGCACGCGCAGCAGTGATACGTTTGACACCTTGCTCAAACGGCTGAATGTCAATGATCCTGCGGCTGCCGCGTTTTTGCGCAACGATGCCAATGCACGGTTGGTACTTGCTGGCCGCCCCGGTAAAACCGTGACCATTGAGGCAAGTGATACGCAAGAGCTAAGCAAACTAAGCACACGCTGGCCGACCGACGACGATGCCCTGTTCAAACGCCTGGTGATTGAGCGTACAGGTGCAGCTTTCACATCACGGATAGAAACCGCGCCCTACGTTGCCAATGCCCGACTGGCCAGCGGCACGATTCAAACCTCTTTATTCGCAGCCACCGACGAAGCTCGCATACCGGATGCGGTGGCCATTCAGGTCGCTGAAATATTTTCGAGCGAGATTGATTTTCGGCGTGCGCTGCGCAAGGGCGACCACTTTAACGTGGTGTATGAGGCGCTGGAAGCCGATGACGAGCCACTGCGCACGGGCCGCGTGCTGTCTGCTGAATTTGTCAACGCAGGCAAGGCCTACCAGGCGATGTGGTTTCAAGCGCCGGGCCAGGATGCGCAAGGCCATGCCAACAAGGGCGGCTACTACACACTGGATGGCAAAAGCCTGCGTCGCGCGTACTTGAGCTCTCCGGTGGAGTTCTCGCGCATCAGCAGCGGATTCTCCATGCGCTTTCACCCGATCTTGCAAAAATGGCGCGCCCATTTGGGTACTGACTTTGCCGCCACCACGGGTACACCTGCCCGTGCCGTGGGCGACGGTGTGGTGGAGTTTGCGGGTAGTCAAAATGGCTACGGCAATGTGGTTTTCATCAAGCACCGCAACGGTCATGAAACGGTGTACGCCCACCTGAGCAAAATCTCGGTGGCACGCGGCCAGAGCGTGAGCCAGGGGCAAACTGTGGGTTTGGTGGGTTCAACCGGCTGGGCCACTGGTCCGCATCTGCATTTTGAATTTCGCGTCAATGGCGTACACCAAGACCCGATGATGATTGCCAAGCAAAGCGAAACCATTCCTGTATCAGCCGCTGCGCTGCCGCTGTTCAGGCAACTGGCTGCCGGGGTTGCAACACAATTGCAGGCTGCTGCCACGATAGGCCAAACCCGCGCTGAATAAACTAGCCCCCACGTTCGCTCATTTCATGTAGCTCTCTGCCCCCGAGGGGGCTAATTTTTCTAGGGGCGGCCCGTCGAAAAATTCTCTCTATGACCTTCAGAATTCTTAAGTTATGAGCGATTTTTTCATCGGCCTGATGTCTGGTACATCGCTCGATGGTGCAGACGGTGTGCTGGTTGATTTTTCAAGTCCCAAACTCCACGTTTTAGCCAGCGCAACAGAAGCCTTTTCAAGCGACTTTCGCGCTGAACTGTTGGCGCTGAACACACCCTCACACAACGAATTGCATCGCTCTGCATGCGCCGCCAATCAGTTGGCCGAGATGTATGCCAAAGTCGTTGGCTCGCTGTTGCACGATGCAGGCCTGGCAGCCAAAGACATTCAAGCCATAGGCGCACACGGCCAAACCGTCAGGCATCAACCCGCATCTGGCTACACCACGCAACTCAACAACCCGTCGCTGCTGGCCGAACGCACAGGCATCGACGTGGTGGCAGACTTTCGCAGCCGCGACGTGGTAGCTGGTGGCCAGGGCGCGCCGCTGGTGCCGGCGTTTCATCAAAGCGTTTTTGGTAAACCAGGCGCCACCACGCTGGTACTGAATATCGGTGGTATTTCAAACTTGAGCATCTTGCCAGCCAACGGATCTGTACTCGGCTTTGACTGCGGCCCCGGCAACGCGCTGATGGACGCCTGGTGCCACCAGCACACCGGCCAGCGCTTCGATGTTGGTGGCCAGTGGGCTGCCAGCGGCCAGCTGATTGGGGCGCTGCTGGCTCATCTGCTGAATGAACCTTATTTTTCAATGCCGCCGCCCAAGAGCACAGGCCGCGATTTGTTCAGCATGGCCTGGCTGGCAAGCAAGTTACAACCTTTCGCCACGCAGTGCCCTGAAGATGTGCAAAACACATTGACTGAATTCACTGCCAGCGCCTGTATTTCGGGTGCAAGCAGCTACTTAAAAGATAGCAAAGAGCTTATTGTTTGCGGTGGTGGGGCTTTTAACCAGCACCTGATGCAGCGGCTACAGGCAGGCTTGCCATCTTTAAAAGTGATCTCGTCCGATGCGCACGGTCTACCGCCTTTACAGGTCGAGGCAGCGGCGTTTGCCTGGCTGGCCCGGCAAACCACGCGACGCTTGCCCGGTAACTTGCCCAGCGTGACAGGTGCCGCTGGGTTGCGGGTATTGGGCGCAATTTATCCAGCCTGACTGGTTCAGATGAACCCTTCAGGCAATAAAAAACCGCCTTCAAGGCGGTTTTTTATTGGGGGCGAGAACCTTATGCCGAGAAGCTGGAACCGCAGCCGCAAGTACTGGTCGCGTTCGGGTTTTTAATCACAAACTGCGCACCTTCCAGGTCGTCTTTGTAATCAATCTCGGCGCCCACCAGGTACTGGTAGCTCATCGCATCAATCAGCAGCGACACACCGTTTTTGGTCATGGTGGTATCGTCTTCATTGGTGATTTCATCAAACGTGAAACCATAAGAGAAACCTGAGCAGCCGCCGCCTTGCACGAACACGCGCAGCTTCAATTCCGGGTTACCTTCTTCGGCAATCAGCTCAGCCACTTTGCTGGCCGCGCTGTCGGTAAAGACAAACGGATCAGGCATCTGGGTCTGGATATTTTCAGCAACTGCACTCATAGGGAACTCCAATCTTCAACAACGTATACCGCATATTACCGCAACACGGTTGACCACAACGCCTATGTGTCATCGTTTCGGCGTGAGCTTGTTAGTGCTCACTGCCTGAAAAATCCTTCAAAGACTAGGCATTATTTGCTGCCAGCTTCAAAATTGGCTTTTCTTCAGCGTCATGACTGGTAGGCCGTAACTGACCAAAGATGACGGCACCCTGGTGCATTTCAAGCGCCTTATAAGACACATCGCCTGCAATTTTCGCTTTGGGTTGCAGTTCCAGCAATTCTGAAGCGTGAACTGGCCCCATCACACGGCCGTTGATGATGACGTGGTCTGCATAAATATGCCCGGTCACGCTGGCGGATTCACTGATCACCAAAATGCTGGCACTGCCTTCAACGGCACGAATGTCGCCAATCACCTCACCATCAATACGCAGACCATCCGTGAATTTAAGGTTGCCTTCAATGCAACTGCCTTGAGCAATCAGACTTTTAATCGGGGGCTGTTTTTTTTTGCCAAACATGAGGAATCCTGTGGTCAATCTTGCAGATGATGTGGAGGTTATAGCTTGAAAGTTTGAGCGGAGCGTGTGGCTGCGCCCTCAACGACTTTGGCAGTCACTGTTTTTACCACGGCTTGAGGCGGTAAATCCAGAACCCCTTCAATCCGTCGGTATTGTTTGAATTGCAAAGCCTGCGCGCCGCCTGGCAAGGTGGCCGTCCAGGGTTTGCCAGCGAGCAGGCCATTGATCGTCACTTCAAGCTTGCCGTTGAAGTCGGGCGCGTTTTTGACGGGCTGAATCACCAGCACCTGCCAGCGCAGCTGCGAAGCAGACAACAATTCAGCCTGCAAACTGCGGATGGAAACGCCGTCGGCTCCACCCGCAGGCAGCAGCTTTTCAAAAAAACCCAGATCGTCACGCAACTGCAAATTGCTGGCCTCCAGCTGCTGGATTTGCGCTGCCATTTTTTCCTGAGCTGCTTTTTCAGCCGTCAACAAGCTGCCTGAAGTATTTGCGATTGTTTGCGCTTTGTCACGGTCTTGACGCAATTGCGCAACCTCTAGCTGCAACAATTTCAGCTCTTCTTTGGCATTGGTGTCCAGCCCGGCAATGCCCTTGCCAAACTCAAACGCCCACAAACCAATGGCCGCCGAAAACCCCAGCATGACGGCCCCCACCATCCAGCGCACAGGCCAAGGCAAGGCGCTGCGCACGGCCATGCGGGGCGAGCTGATGGTCAGGCGGCGACGAAACAGGCGGAATTTCAAAGCGGAGGCGGGAGTTTAAGCAAAAGGAAATGCATTGTGCACCGACTGCGTAAAGCATCCCAAAGCGCCATGAAAAAAGCCGCCAGGCAAAACCAGGCGGCTTTCTTGGAAACGATAAATAAATTAGCGTTTGCTGAACTGCTTGCGACGGCGCGCTGAACGGAAACCGACTTTTTTACGTTCGACTTCACGTGCATCACGGGTCACAAAGCCGGCCTGGCTAAGCGCCGGCTTCAAAGCCGCGTCATAGTCAATCAGGGCTCTAGTGATGCCGTGGCGCACAGCGCCTGCCTGGCCAGACTCGCCGCCGCCGTGCACGTTGACCATGATGTCAAACGTTTCGACGTGGTTGGTCAAAAACAGGGGTTGGCGGCAAATCATGATCGATGTCTCACGACCAAAGAACACGCGAATGTCCTTGTCGTTGATGATGATCTGGCCGGTGCCTTTTTTGATAAACACACGGGCGACGCTGGATTTGCGACGGCCGGTGCCATTGTTCCATTCACCGATCATTTGGCGGCCTCTTTCTGTGCATTGATAGAAATGCCTGGAATGTCCAGAACTTTCGGCTGCTGGGCGGTATGCGGATGCTCTGCACCGCCGTACACCTTGAGCTTTTTGATCATGGCGTAACCCAGGGGGCCTTTAGGCAACATACCTTTGACGGCTTTTTCCAAAGCGCGGCCAGGGTGCTTGGCTTGCATGTCACGGAAGTTGGTGGCAGTGATGCCGCCTGGGTAGCCGGAATGGCGATAGTAAATCTTGTCAGTCGACTTGGCGCCGGTGACTTTGAGCTGGGCTGCGTTGATGATGACGATAAAGTCACCGGTGTCGACGTGAGGCGTATAAATGGCCTTGTGTTTGCCGCGTAAACGGAGAGCAACTTCGCTGGCTACTCGTCCGAGGACCTTGTCGGTCGCGTCAATCACAAACCACTCGTGCACTACGTCAGCGGGTTTTGCGCTGAAGGTTTTCATGAGTTT
>JAYWBS010000063.1:0-46394 GCA_043781295.1 Polaromonas sp. | reverse complement strand
CATCAATAAACCCCGCATCGCTGGTGTGATACCAGCCGTCAT
Source organism: Polaromonas sp. (assembly GCA_043781295.1). Classification (GTDB taxonomy): domain Bacteria; phylum Pseudomonadota; class Gammaproteobacteria; order Burkholderiales; family Burkholderiaceae_C; genus Polaromonas. The sequence goes on along the minus strand of JAYWBS010000063.1, from coordinate 46,352 downwards.
GCGTTAACACCTCGGCTGTAGCAGTTGGGTTTTTGTAGTATTCCTTCAGTAAACCCGCCGACTTGACCATGATCTCGCCGTTGTCCGCCACCCTGATTTGTACGCCTGCAATCGGCACACCTACGGTGTCGGCGCGCGCTTCGTTGTCAGGCTGCAGGCACACGAAAACGGCTGTTTCAGTCGAGCCATAAAGCTGCTTCATGTTGATGCCGATAGAGCGGTAAAACGTGAACAGGTCCGGTCCAATTGCCTCGCCTGCCGTGTAGGCCACCCGCACGCACGAAAAACCCAGTGTGTTGCGCAGCGGGCCGTACACCAGCACATTGCCAAGGGCATACAGTAAGGTTTGCCATGCACCAATCGGTTTACCGTCCATGCGTGCAGGACCGACACGTTTGGCCACGCCCATGAAGTAATTGAAGATGCCGCGCTTGATGCGTCCGGCGTCTTCCATGCGAATCATGACGGTTGTCAGCAGGCCTTCAAACACCCGTGGCGGCGCAAAATAATAGGTTGGCCCAACTTCTTTCAGGTCAATCATCACCGTGCTGGCGCTTTCGGGGCAGTTGACCACATAGCCGCAAGCCAGCCACTGTGCGTAGCTGAAGATGTTTTGGCCAATCCATGCGGGCGGCAAATAGGCCAATACTTCTTCGCTTGAGGTCAGTTTGTCAAAATCAGCGCCGGCCTTTGCGCGGTCCAGCAAGGTGTTGTGGGTATGCACCACGCCCTTGGGGTTGCCGGTGGTGCCTGACGTGAAAAACATGGCCGCCACATCATCGGGTTTGGCTTTTTCAACTTCGGCTTGGAACCAGCCAGGTTGGTCTGCCGCGAAGGCTTTGCCTGTTTCAATCAACTGGTCAAGTGAGGCCAGCCCAGGTTCAACATAGTTGCGCAGTCCGCGCGGTTCGTCAAAAATTATATGGCTCAGGTCGGGGCAGCGGTCGCGTATTTCGAGCAGTTTGTCCACTTGCTCCTGGTCTTCGGCAAAAGCAAAACGTACATCTGCATTGGTGATGGGAAACACACATTCAGCGCCCACCGCATCCTGATACAGCGGAATGGGAATCGCCCCGAGCGACTGTGCCGCAAGCATCGTGGCGTACAGGCGTGGGCGATTGCTACCCACCACCACCATGTGCTCACCCCGTACCAGGCCAGTTTGATGCAGGCCGCAAGCGATGTGTTCCACCAGCGTTGCCATGCTGGCCCAGTTATGGGCCTGCCAAATGCCGTATTCCTTCTCGCGCATGGCGGGCGCGGCGGGGCGCTCGGTGGCGTGCCGGAGCAGCAAGCGGGGGAATGTGGTCTGCATCTTCCTTGTCTCTCTATCTCTGTTTGTTCAAGCTGGTTGACCTTGCAGGCCACCGTGATTTGATGAAAGGCACGCTATAAAGTTGTAGCAATAGGGGGCATGGTAGGCTGGCATTTGACGTTAGGTTGTCGTTTCAACGACAATTCAAGGGTGATTACTCCCCCGGACTTACCCTTGCCGCACCCCCGCAAAACCTATGTCCGTTGATCGGGCGATACAAATACGCAGGCGCCTGGCCGACGATGCCGAGCTGGCCAATATTCCGTGGCTGGGGCTGCTGTTGCCCGATGAGCGCGCGCGTGCAGTAGCTGAGTTGCGCGTCGGTGATGCGCAGGCGGGGGATTACGTGTGCCGAATCGGCAGGCCGGTCACTTATTGGTTTGGTGTGGTGCAGGGCTTGCTCAAAATGAGCAGTGACAACGCGCAGGGCGTGACCATCACTTTCGCTGGATTACCGCCTGGTGGCTGGTTTGGTGAAGGCACGACGATCAAACGCGAGCCCTACCGCTACAACATACAAGCGCTGCGCAAAAGCGTGGTGGCAGGCTTGCCTGTCGATACCTTTCACTGGCTGCTCGATCATTCGATTGGCTTTAACCGCTTTGTGATGAACCAGCTCAATGAGCGCTTGGGCCAGTTCATTGCTGCGCGGGAGATTGACCGCCTGAACAACCCCGACGTGCGCGTGGCGCGTAGTCTGGCGGCGCTATTTAACCCCGTGCTCTACCCCGGCGTGGGCGAGATTTTGCGCATCACCCAGCAAGAGCTGGCCTACCTGGTGGGCCTGTCGCGCCAGCGTGTGAATGAGGCGTTGACGGCCTTGCAGGCACAAGGCGCCATCCGGGTGGAGTATGGAGGGCTTCGAGTTTTAGATCTGGCAGCCCTTCGATCAACTGTTTCTGCCTATAAAAAAGAGCTGTAGCCCAATTAATACGGGAGAAAGCAGCTATTTATTTAATAGCGGACTTGATCTCTGCAATATTGGACGCATCCCGTTTTTACGTTTTTTTTACACCGCTACCCGTTCTTTCATCCCTGTTTTTACGCGCACGAACCTAATCTTCACCCATCGTTTTTAGTTGGAGAAGGTTCATGGATATCATTTTTGTAGCGGGAATAGCTGCCCTTGGCGCCGTTATGGCGCTGATGGTTTGGGGCTTTAAAAAGCTTGAAAAACCTGAGGCAAGCCGATCATGATCGGCCTCGATGTCCTTTACGGTTTCGGCGGTATTTGTGCCGTACTGCTGCTGGCTTACCTCGTCTATGCGCTGATCTGCGCTGAGGAGTTTTGATGAGCAACACATCATGGAGTCTTCTGGCTCTTTATCTCGTTGTTTTATTTCTTGCCTCCTGGCCGCTGGGCATCTGGCTGTCCCGGCTGTGCGCTGGTCAGTTACCGGGCTGGATGCACAAAGTAGAGGCGCCCTTGTATCGCCTTGCCGCAACGTCTGCCGACAAATCCATGACCTGGCTGCACTACGCATTGGCACTGCTGGTCTTCAATGTCCTGGGCGCTCTGGTCGTGTACGCGCTTCAGCGTGTTCAGCTGTGGCTGCCGCTGAACCCGGCAGGCATGGCCAACATTTCGCCTGACTCAGCCTTCAATACGGCCGTCAGCTTTGTGACCAATACCAACTGGCAGGGTTATGCGGGTGAAAGCACGATGAGCTACCTGACGCAAATGCTGGCGCTGGCGGTGCAGAATTTCTTTTCTGCTGCAACCGGCATTGCGGTAGTGTTCGCGCTGATTCGCGGTTTTACGGCGCGCTCCACTGGCGTGCTGGGTAACTTCTGGGCGGACATCACCCGTGCAACGCTTTGGCTGCTGTTGCCGCTTTCGCTGGTGTTCGCCATCTTTTTGGTGAGCCAGGGTGTCATCCAGAATTTCGATACTTATCAGGATGTCACGACGCTTGAGGTCACTGCCTACCAGCAGCCTAAAAATGGTGCAGACGGGCAGCCTTTGAAGGATGCCAAAGGTGAACCCGTCATGGAAGACCTCAAGACAGCCAAGCAAACCATTGCCATGGGGCCGGTTGCGTCACAAGAAGCCATCAAAATGGTCGGTACCAACGGCGGCGGGTTCTTTAACGCCAATTCGGCACACCCCTATGAAAACCCCACGGCACTGAGCAATTTTGTGCAGATGCTGTCGATTTTCCTGATACCAGCGGCGCTGTGTTTTGCATTTGGCCGTGTGGTGGGCGATGTGCGCCAGGGCTGGGCCGTTCTGGCTGCCATGACGGTGATTTTTGTCATCGCGGTAATCGCCATCACGCCAGCCGAGCAGGCAGGCAACCCGCTCTTGGGCCCGCTCGGCGTTGACCAGACTGCCAGCGCGCTGCAATCGGGCGGCAACATGGAGGGCAAGGAGACCCGTTTCGGCATCAATGCTTCTGCCTTGTTTGCCATCATCACCACGGCTGCTTCGTGCGGTGCCGTGAACGCCATGCACGACTCGTTCACGCCGCTGGGCGGCATGGTGCCCCTGGTGATGATTCAGCTCGGCGAGGTGGTTTTTGGCGGTGTGGGTTCTGGCTTGTACGGCATGCTGATTTTTGCCATTTTGGCGGTGTTTATCGCGGGGCTGATGATTGGCCGGACGCCCGAATACCTGGGCAAAAAAATCGAGGCACACGACATGAAGCTCACGTCGATTGCGATTCTGGTCACGCCCATCGTGGTACTGCTAGGCACTGCGATTGCGGTGTTGGCGGGCGCCGGTAAGGCCGGTATTGCCAACCCGGGCGCACACGGGTTTTCTGAAATTCTGTATGCCTTCAGCTCAGCGGCAAATAACAACGGCAGCGCTTTTGCGGGCCTGTCAGCCAACACGCCGTTTTACAACACCGTATTGGGCATTGCCGTATGGCTGGGCCGCTTTGGCGTGATCGTGCCGGTGCTGGCGATTGCGGGCAGCCTGTCCATGAAAAAACGGCTGACAGTGACTGCTGGAACCATGCCTACGCATGGGCCTTTATTTGTCACGCTGTTGATTGGCATGGTGTTGCTGGTCGGTTTATTGAACTATGTGCCCGCACTGGCATTGGGGCCGATGGTTGAGCATCTGATGCTGTGGCCTGGCAAGTAATTCCATCTCCAAATCATCCGTGCACTTTGTCGGCTTCGCTAGCCATACTTTTGTACTGTCGTCGCTTCACCTTCGCGTTCACGAATGATGTGGAAATGGAATAAATACAACGCAAAGCGAGTAAAAAACATGACTGAAAAAAAACCTTTCGTATTGCTTGACCCAGTGCTGCTCAAGCCTGCCGTGATAGCCTCATTTGCCAAGCTAAGCCCGCGTGTGCAGTGGCGCAACCCGGTGATGTTTGTGGTCTACATTGGCAGTATCCTGACCACCTTGCTGGGCTTGCAAGCCTTGCAGGGCAAGGGTGAAGCGTCTGCGGGTTTCATCTTTGCGGTGTCGGTGTGGCTGTGGTTTACCGTGCTGTTTGCCAACTTTGCAGAAGCGCTGGCTGAAGGCCGGAGCAAGGCGCAGGCTGCGTCGCTGCGCGGCCTGAAAAAAAGCACCTGGGCTAAAAAGTTTGCTGACAAGGGGAGTAAAACTTTTCATGGCAAGGCATGGTTGCCTGACCAGGCTGAAAACCTGCGAAAAGGCGACGTTGTATTTATTGAAGCCGGTGACATGGTGCCGCTGGATGGGGAGGTGATCGAAGGCGTAGCCACGGTTGATGAAAGTGCCATCACAGGCGAATCAGCCCCGGTTGTACGCGAATCAGGCGGAGATTTTTCAGCCGTGACGGGTGGCACCCGTGTGCTGTCTGACTGGCTGGTGGTACGCATCACCGTTAACCCTGGCGAGTCGTTTTTAGACCGCATGATCAGCATGGTCGAGGGTGCCAAGCGCGCCAAAACGCCCAATGAAATTGCGCTCACAATTTTGCTGGTGGCGCTCACCATTGTGTTTTTGGTCGTGACAGTTACCTTGCTGCCGTATTCGGTGTTCAGTGTTGAAGCGGCCAAGGCGGGGACGGTCGTCAGCGTCACGGCGCTGGTTGCATTGCTGGTGTGTTTGATACCCACCACGATTGGCGGCTTGCTGTCAGCCGTGGGCGTGGCCGGCATGAGCCGCATGATGCAGGCTAACGTGATTGCCACGTCGGGCCGGGCTGTTGAAGCTGCGGGTGACGTCGATGTGTTGATGCTCGATAAAACCGGCACCATCACCTACGGCAACCGTCAGGCCTCAAGCTTTTTACCTGCGCCAGGTGTGCTTGAGTCCATGCTCGCCATCAGCGCGATGCAGGCCTCGATGGCAGATGAAACGCCAGAGGGCCGCAGCATCGTTGCGCTGGCACAAAGAATGGGCGCAGTACAACCCGCGTTCAGCCAAAGTCACGACGTCCCCTTTACGGCGCAAACACGAATGAGCGGTGTTGATTTGACTGATAACGCTGGCATAACACGCCAATTGCGCAAGGGGGCTGTCGATGCGATTCGCAAACATGTTGAAGCACTAGGTGGCAGCGTACCGATTGACGTGACGCGTGCATCAGACGACGTGTCACGGCGCGGCAGCACGCCGCTGGCTGTCAGCGATGGCAAACAGATTCTGGGCATTGTGGAGCTCAAAGACATCGTCAAGTCGGGCATCAAAGAGCGCTTTGGCGAGCTGCGCCGCATGGGCATCAAAACCGTGATGATTACTGGTGACAACAAGCTCACGGCGGCAGCCATTGCCGCCGAGGCGGGTGTCGATGATTTTCTGGCTGAAGCTACGCCAGAAGACAAGCTCAAGCTGATTCGCCAATACCAAAGCGAAGGCCGACTGGTAGCGATGACAGGTGACGGCACCAACGACGCACCGGCATTGGCCCAGGCCGATGTGGCAGTCGCCATGAACAGTGGCACACAGGCCGCCAAGGAAGCCGGAAACATGGTGGACCTGGACTCCAACCCAACCAAGCTGCTGGAAATTGTTGAAACTGGCAAGGCACTGCTGATGACGCGCGGCTCGTTGACGACCTTCTCGATAGCCAATGACGTGGCCAAATACTTTGCCATCATCCCGGCGATTTTTGTCACTACCTACCCACAGCTGGCCGCGCTGAACGTGATGCGCCTGGGCAGCCCGTCGTCGGCCATCTTGTCAGCGGTGATTTTCAATGCGCTGATCATCATGTTCTTGATTCCCCTGGCCCTGAAGGGCGTGAAGTACCGCGCCGTGGGTGCGGCGGCGTTACTGCGCCGCAACCTGGCTGTTTACGGCCTGGGTGGTTTGATCGTGCCCTTTATTGGCATCAAGGCCATTGACGTGTTGCTGGTGGCTTTGAAGCTGGCTTGAAGACTGGCATAAACATTTTGGAATCATCATGAAAAACATACTTCGTCCTGCACTGGTTTTATTTTTTATCCTCACACTGATCACTGGCGTGGCCTACCCACTGCTGGTGACGAGCCTGGCGCAAACGCTGTTCCCTGCCCAGGCTGCGGGCAGCCTGATCATGCGTGATGGCAAGCCTGTTGGCTCAGCGCTGATTGGTCAAAACTTCAGCGAGCCAAAACACTTTTGGGGTCGTCCATCTGCGACCAGCCCCATGTCCTACAACGCAGCAGCCTCCAGCGGCTCCAATCAGGGGCCCTTAAACCCTGCTTTGACAGATGCTGTCAAGGGCCGTGTAGAAGCCTTGCGCGCTGCGGACCCAGGCAACACTGCTGCGGTGCCGGTAGATCTGGTCACTGCCTCGGCCAGCGGTCTGGACCCGCACATCAGCCCCGCTGCTGCGCGATTTCAAATATCGCGCGTTGCCAAAGCGCGGAGGCTGCCGCTTGAAAAAGTTCAGGCTTTAGTTGATGCACAAACCGAAAAACCGCTGATGAGTTTTATGGGCGAATCCCAAGTCAACGTGCTAAAGCTGAACCTGGCGCTGGATAAACTCCAGTAATGTCCAGCGCCCCCGACACCCGACCTGACCCCGACCTTCTGCTGGAGCAGTTACGCGCGGACGACTCGCGCGCACGTCGTGGCAAGCTGCGCATTTATTTTGGGGCAAACGCAGGCGTCGGCAAAACCTACGCCATGCTGAGCGCCGCGCAGCGGGAAAAAAAGGCCGGCCGGAATGTGCTGGTGGGTGTGGTTGAAACGCATGGTCGCAGTGAAACAGCGGAGTTGCTGACAGGCCTTGAGCAACTGCCGCTCAAAGATGTGGCGTACAAGGCTCGCCGCCTCAAAGAGTTTGATCTCGACGCAGCGCTGGCGCGCAAACCTGCTGTGCTGCTGGTGGACGAGCTGGCGCACAGCAACGTGGATGGCTCGCGCCATCCCAAGCGTTATCAGGATGTGCAGGAACTGCTGGATGCGGGCATTGATGTGTGGTCGGCCCTCAATGTGCAGCACCTTGAAAGCCTGAACGGTACCGTTGGTGCCATCACGGGTGTGCGGGTGCATGAGACGGTACCCGACACCGTGCTGGACGATGCCGATGAAATTATCCTGGTGGACGTAACACCTGATGAGTTGCTGGACCGCCTGAAGGCGGGCAAGGTCTACCTGCCGCAGCAGGCCGAACGTGCTGCGCAAAACTTTTTTCGCAAGGGCAACCTGATTGCCCTGCGCGAGATCGCGCTGCGCCGTACCGCTGAGCACGTGGAAGACGACGTGCGCAGTTACCGGGTTGAAAAATCGATTGGCAACGTATGGAACACAGAAGGCGCGCTGCTGGTATGCATTGGCCCGCATGAGGCAAGCGAGCAGGTTGTGCGCGCTGCCGCCCGACTGGCTGGGCAGCTCAATGTGCGCTGGCATGCTGCCTATGTGGAAACCCCGCGCCTGCAACGGCTGGGTACAGCGGCACGCGACAGAATTTTGACGGTCATCAAACTGGCAGAAGCGCTTGGCGCTGGCACGGCTGTGCTTTCGCACGCGAACGTGGCGTTGGCGCTGGTGGAGCAAGCCCGCTTGCTGAACTGCGCCACGCTGGTGTTGGGCCGTACGCAGTTGCCCGGCTGGTCTGCGCTGTGGCGCGGCCCGACCATGACACGGCGTATTGCGCAGCTTGCGCCTGCGCTCGACATCCTGGAAACCGGGACTGCTGACAGCACCAGGCGGCTCGCCTCGGCGCTGCAGCGACCGTCGCTGGAAGACGATGCCAACGCGTGGCAAGCCAGTCTGCCCCGCTATGCCTGGGCTGCAGTAGCGGTAGTTGTGGTTACCGGGGTGGCTTTTCCGCTGGTCAGATTTTTTGATCTTGCCAACATCGTCATGCTGTTTTTGCTGGCAACCGTGTTGGTGGCGGTGAAGCTGGGGCGTGGCCCGGCGGCGCTGGCAGCGGTGCTCAATGTAGCCGCGTTTGATTACTTTTTCGTCGCACCACGGTTTTCGTTTGCAGTCAGTGATGTGCAGTATTTGCTGACCTTCGCGGTCATGCTGGCAGTCGGCCTGATTACCGGGCAGCTGACTGCAGGCTTGCGTTTTCAGGCGCGCATTTCCACCAGCCGCGAACGCCGTGTGCAGTCGCTCTTTGCGCTCACGCGTGACTTGTCGGCAGCGCTGGTCACGCCGCAGGTCATTGAACTCGGTCAGGCCGCGTTGCGGCGCGATTTTGGCGGCCAGGCCATCGTGCTGGCGATGGATGAGAAAGACCAGCTCATGGCTGCTAGCAACCCCCCGCCTGATTTTGATGCCAGCGTGGCCGACTGGGCTTTTCGAAATGGGCAACCGGCGGGACTGAATACGTCCACGCTGTCGGCGCAGCCCTGGCACTACCTCCCGCTCCAGGCCACCATGCGGGTGCGTGGCGTGCTGGCGCTCATGCCTGCGCAGCCGCGCTGGCTGCTGATCCCCGAGCAGGTGCAACAGCTCGACACACTGGCCCGACAAATTGCCATTGCGCTGGAGCGCGTTCACTATGTCGAGATTGCCCAGCAGGCGCTGGTGCAGATGGAATCAGAGCGCATGAAAAGCACGCTGCTGGCCGCCATTTCGCATGATGTGCGCACGCCGCTGACGGCGTTGATTGGACTGGCTGAATCGTTGCAGCGCACGTCGCCACCATTGACCACCCAGCAAGCGGACATGACCCATGCCATGACATGGCAGGCGCGCCAACTCAGTGCGCTGGTGACCAACCTGCTGGACATGGCCAGACTGCAAGATGGCGGTATCAACTTGCGCAAAGACTGGCAGTCGCCGCAAGAGGTGGTGGGCAGCAGTATTCGCGCAGCACAACACGCGCTCAAAAGCTGCGTGCTGCAAACTGATGTACCCACAGATTTGCCACTGGTCGAGTTTGATGCGGTGCTGATGGAGCGGGTGCTTGTTAATTTGCTGGAAAACGCCGCCAAATACGGCGCAGCACCCATCGTCATCAAAGCCAGCGTCACGCCTGATACGTTGGTGTTCAGCGTGCGTGACCACGGGCCCGGCCTGCCGCCAGCGCTCAAGGGGCGCGAGGCCGAACTGTTTGACAAATTCACACGTGGCAATGCCGAATCAGCCACGCCGGGTGTGGGGCTGGGGCTGGCGATTTGCAAGGCCGTGGTCGATGCGCACCGGGGGCAGATCAGCGCGACCAATGCGGCGGGCGGCGGGGCGGAGTTCACGGTGGTGTTGCCCAGGCGTGCGCCACCGGTCGAAGTTACAGAGACATGAATTCCCCGGCTTAAACTCAGCCCATGCCCAGCCCCACCGTTGTCGTCATTGAAGACGAACCTCAAATCCGCCGTTTTGTGCGCACCGCGCTGGAGGCCGAGGGCTGGCAAGTGCATGAAGCCGACACCGCCAAAAAAGGCCTGATTGAAGCCGGGACACGCAAACCCGATTTGCTGGTGCTAGACCTTGGCCTGCCAGATGGTGACGGGCTGGACGTGATCCGCGACGTGCGTGGCTGGTCGGGTGTGCCCATCATTGTGCTGTCAGCACGCAGCGACGAGACAGACAAAATCGCCGCGCTAGACGCAGGCGCAGACGACTACCTGACCAAACCCTTCGGCGTAGGCGAGCTGCTGGCACGCGTGCGCGCCAACCTGCGCCGCCCGCGCAACGCAGCAGGCGGCGGCGCAGCGCTGGAGGATGACCCGATTTTCAGGTTTGGCGAAGTCGAAGTCGACCGCACCGCCCGCGTAGTGCGGCGTGCAGGCCAGGAAGTGCACCTGACACCGATTGAATACCGCCTGTTAGGCGTGCTGATGGCCAACGCAGGCCGCGTGCTGACCCATCGCCAGCTACTGCGCGAAGTCTGGGGCCCATCGCATGTTGACCAAAGCCATTACCTGCGCATCTACATGGGGCACCTGCGGCAAAAGCTGGAAGCAGACCCCACCCAGCCGCAGCACCTGCTGACGGAGACGGCGGTGGGGTACCGGCTGGTGAACGGCTGAAAGTGGTCGAAAAAGCTTGTTTTGGCCCGTTTTTACCTGCTAAATATGCCTCTAGCCCAATAGATTCGGGCGCAAGCAGCTATAAAATAAAGAGCATATGATATTCATGCGTTGGCCGCTCACCGCCGTTTTTACTTGCCTCAGCTGCATGGCCGCACTGGCGCAGCCCGCTCGCCTGGTTGAGCTGCACGACCGCATCGCGCCCAGCGTGCAGGCGGGTGCTGCAAGCAGTAACCGGGTGGCGCTGACGCTGGATGCTTGCTCAGGCGCTTTTGATGAAGACCTGATTGCCTTTCTGATTCGCAACCGTATCCCCGCCACGCTGTTTGCCACCAAAAAATGGCTAGACAAAAATCCGCGCGGCATCGCGCTGCTCAAAGCCAACCTTGATTTGTTTGACATTGAAGACCACGGCGAAAACCACATTCCCGCCGTGATTGGCGCGGGCCGCAGCGTCTACGGCATACCCGGTGAGCCCGATGTGCTGCATCTGCGCCGCGAGGTGCTGGAAGGAGCCAAAGCCATTGAAGCCGCCACGGGTGTGCCCCCGCACTGGTACCGCGGCGCAACGGCGGTGTATGACCAGCAAGCGTCGGATGAGATTCGCCGCATGGGTTTCAAAATTGCAGGCTTTAGCGTCAACGCCGACGCAGGCGCTACGCTCAGCCAGGGTCAAATCATTGAGCGCTTAAAGCGCGTCAAAGGCGGCGACGTCATCATCGCCCACATGAACAAGCCTAAAGGCAGTACGGCTGAAGGTTTGTCGGTCGGGCTGCTGGATGTGCTGCGGCGCGGACTGGTGTTTGTGCGGCTGGATGCGGTGGACCTTGTCGACATACCTTGAAGTCTTTGAGTTGCGCGGCTAGGCAACTTGATCCAGCACATGCAAAAAGCGTTTGTTACCCGGCAAGCGGTACACCGTAAAGTCCCGCAAGTCCGTTGTGGCAATACGGTTGATTTTCAGGCTGGTCGCCAAATACACCAGGCTGGCATCGCAAAAATCCATCGGCAAGTTTTCATACTTGTCCATCAAAGCCCGCAGCGCCATGACGGCATCGGCAGGTGGTGATTCAATCCGCAAATGCCCCAGCGCTTGCGCCTTAGCTGCCCAAGTAAAAAACACTTTCTGCTTGCTATGCGTTAGCAGCGCACACACCTCGGTAAACACAGCCCAGGTCGTCGTCGTTTGAGCTGTGTAGCCCGAGAAAAACGCCTTGCACCTCAGGTGGTGATGGTCTTTGGTATTGAACAGCCCAACAAAGTAGCCTGAGTCTGCCAGCGTGTTCATTTGGCCCTGCTGGGTTTAGCTGCGCTGGCCGAGCGCTCAGCGTGCTTTTGACGAATCGCATCCCGTGCCAATAGTTTGTGCGGACGCTGCTCAGCCGCTTCGCTCTTTGCGTCACTTTTTGCATCCTTGTTGGTGTTTCCGCTCTTGCCTGCTGCTTCACGCATCACTTCTTCATAAATCTGAAGTGACGACGGCTGCGCATTGCGAGCTAAAAACTCATGAATGCTGCGAACAATCACGGCTGACTTGGACAAGCCCTGCCGTGCGCTGAAGCCTGCAATCTGGTCTTCAATGTCTGTGGGTAGGCGAAGTGAAATGGGCATGAGTTACTCTTTTGCAATACATATTCAATATTGTATTCCAAAGAGGCGACGATGTCTATTCTCAAGATGGTTGCTCTCATCCTTAACAATGCAACCATTGCACTATGATTGCGGTCATGCTTGACGCAAACCAGCTCGCCAAACGCGCTTATCGCCCCAGTCTCAAAAGCCATTTTGTTCTGACTGAGATTAGCGCCTGCCAGCCTTACAACCTGCGCTTGACTTATGCCGATGGCGAAGTGTTAACGGTTAATTTGCAGCCGTGGATTGCATCAACCAAAGCGTTGTACCCGTTGAAAAATGCATATCTGTTTGTCAAGGCCAAGCGCGGATTGGGTGGCCGCTCGGTTGACTGGACGGATGGCGCAAGCGTTGAGCTTGACCTGGGCGCAGACAACTTGCGCAACCTGGCCATCGAGCAAGCGGGCGGCATAGGCCACGAACGCATCTGGAATTGGCTGCACGAAACGGGACTGACATTGGAGCAAGCTGCGCTGGCCCTGGGCATTTCACGCCGCATGCTGATTTATTACCGCGATGGTGAAAAGCCCATCCCCCGTTCAGTCTGGCTGGCCTGCTTAGGCTGGGAAGCCGTGCGGCCTGTTGGCCAAAGCCTGCCGCAGCATATTCCGACGGTTCGTGAATATGCGGCTTTGCATGGCTGAGAACTGTATTCAACCTACGAGCTTGTAGCCAGTTTGGGCCACGCGATTTTGTAAGCTTTTTTGGGCTCAAACAATTGTCCATTTGGTGGGAGTAAGCCCTCCTCCTCAAGCGATTCAATGTAGGAGGCAAGCCGAGTCGCCACGTACTCCGCCAACTTGACAGGCACAGCATTCCCGATAACTTGCTCAATGTCGGATTTGGTTCCAGGCAACTGAAAATTGACTGGAAAGGTTTGTATGCACGCACGCTCGTGTGTTGTCAGGGACCGCATTTCATGCGAAATTAGAACTGGATCACCTGCGTGTCCCGGATAGCCTTTTGGAATGGGGCGGTTGACACCGCGAATCGTGGGACTAGCCTGAAACCTCTTGCTATCTGATCGGTTTTGAGTGTGCTATCTCAGAACGGGGATTTTGAATCTTGGGTCTAGCTCTGTACCGCATGAGGTCACCGTCCTCTTGAAATCCGAATCGTTCGTAGAAGTTGATCAACCTTTCTCGACGCAAACCGTCACCAGCAGGAATCAACATCAAATTGATCCCAAGCCCATCCGCTTGGTAAATCAGGCTCTGCACAGTTTTTGAACCTAAGCCCATACCCGTTTTGGCTACCTGAAGATTTGCAATTTCCACTTCATTCTCCGCATAGTCTTCGAGAATCAGCACAACTCCTGTATTTGCTTCGGTTGTGTTTGTCAAAAGCTGCGCGAGATTTTGTTGACATAAGTTCACTGATGCATTGGTCATGTGATTCGTTGGCTGAAATTTACAGTGCATTAGAGGTTGATTTGTCTGGCATAAAAATAAAAAATCTTGCCTAAGAGTTAGTTGCTTGTTGGCGTCGATAATCCGGCCAAATCATGCACTACTCTAGTATTAAAAGCCACCTCAAGCCTTATGTGATCGTGGCTCGACGCAAGTCCACCATAAGTCATGCTTTCGCTGCTGCAATTGCGCCCAGTGATATGTACAACGAAGATCAAGTTCGGGGCGCGATAACCGAGCTGGCAATGAACCCCGACGAAGATCTGGTGTGTGCTTATTGCGGTGTGAAGGCGCAGACTTGGGATCATGTGTACGCCACTGTTCGCGATACGCATTTCAGCGGCTTTGGGCATCGATTAGGCAACTTGCTGCCCTGTTGCAAATCATGTAACTCATCCAAAGGCAATAAGGATTGGGATCGGTTTTTGAACGGGCTAGCACTCAGCCCAGATTTGCATCTAGCGCGTCGGACAAGAATTACAGCGCATTTGGCGCGCTATTTTGTGAAGGATCTAATTCCCAATCATTTGCCAGAGTACGAACAACTCCTTGAGATCAAGCTACAGGTGATGGAGTTGTTGGCGCAGGCCGATGAGTTGGCCAAGGTAATTCGCGGCCGCGTTGTTCTGCACCCATTGCCTCCCCCTTCAGCAGGTATAAATGGTGATAACCCATGAACTCTCCCACAAATTTACCCAAACTAACATCCACCGCCGTCCGCATCCCCAAGCCCACGAATCCTGACGGCTCGTCGCTCACCATTCGCCTGAACAAGCGCATGGCCGAGCTGGGGCTTTGCTCGCGGCGCGAAGCCGATGCCTGGATTGAGCAAGGCTGGGTGCGTGTCAATGGCCAGCCTGCCGTGATGGGCCAGCCTGTGGCCGCCAATGCGCGTATTGAGATTGACCGTGCTGCCGAGCAACAGCAAAAGCAGCAGGTCACCATCCTGATCAACAAACCCGTGGGCTACGTCAGTGGCCAGGCGGAAGATGGGCATGAACCTGCGGTGGCGCTCGTCCAGCCGGGCAACCGCTGGTCTGAGTGCAATAGCCGCATGCGCTGGGGGTTCGAGCAGTTGCGTGGGCTAGCCCCGGCGGGGCGGCTGGACATTGACTCGATTGGCTTGTTGGTGCTCACTCAAGACGGGCGCGTTGCGCGGCAACTGATTGGTGAGGACTCTGAGATCGAAAAAGAATACCTGGTACGGGTGAGTCTGGGTGATTTGCGCGGTGAAAACAACAACGTGCAAGCGCTTTTTGACCCGGAAAAACTCAAACTGCTATGCCACGGCCTGAGCCTGGACGGCCAGCCGCTCAAGCCCGCGCAGGTTAGCTGGCAAAACCCGGAGCAACTGCGCTTTGTTCTCAGGGAAGGCAAAAAACGCCAGATTCGCCGCATGTGCGAGCAGGTCGGCCTGTACGTGACGGGCTTGAAGCGGGTGCGGATTGGGCGGGTCAACCTGGGACATCTGCCCGTCGGTCAGTGGCGTTATTTGATGCCGCACGAAGGCTTTTGATGGCCGTTCAGGCCTGATTTTGAGAATTTTCGGGACTGTTTTAGGCCTTTAGCCCAATGGATTCGGGCGTAAGCAGCTACTAAATTCATAGTAGGCAGAGGCATTCACCAAACGCCTCACTAGCCGCCACAATCTGCTGATGACCAAACCCACTTTGCTTGAACAGATCAACAAGTTGCCCACCTACCTGCATGTGTCTGACATTCAGGGCCTGAGCCAGCTCGCCACGCAGGGCGTGCTGGGTGTGACCGGGCTGGCTGAGAGCGTGCAGGGCAATGTGTACAAAGCCGTGGCCACGCCGTTTGGGCCGCTGGGGGCTAAATTTATTGACGCTGCCCCGGGTGCGAGTGGTGTCAAGCCCAGCGGCATTACCGGGCTGGTGTATGGCGGCATCAAGGGCATCACGCGGCTGGCGGGCGGCACGGTGAACGCGGCTTTGAGCAAAGCCGCGCCGCTGATCACCGAGCGCTTTGGCACGTCTGGCTCGTCGCCAGAACGGGAGGCCGTGCTGTCGGCCATCAACGGCGTGCTGGGCGACCAACTGCTGGCCACGGCCAACCCGCTCACCATCACGATGAGCTTGCGCCATGAAGGCAAGCCCCTGCTGCTTGAAAAAACCGCGCTGGCGCAGCGTTTGTCCAACGCATCTGGCAAGCTGCTGGTGTTGTTGCACGGCCTGTGCATGAATGATTTGCAGTGGGCAACGGGGGGCAAAAATGGCAGTGGCTGCAACCATGCTGACGTTTTAACCAAAGAGTTGGGCTACACCCCGGTTTACCTGCACTACAACACCGGGCTGCACACGTCGATTAACGGCCAACAGTTTGCGAATGTACTGGAGCAACTGCTTGCTGCATGGCCGCAACCGGTTGAAGACTTGACGCTGCTGGTGCACAGCATGGGCGGGCTGGTCAGTCGCAGCGCTTGCCATGCTGCTGAACAAGCCAGCATGGCCTGGCGCAGCAAGCTGAAAAACATTGTCTTTTTAGGCACCCCCCACCACGGCGCACCGCTGGAGCGGGTGGGCAACTGGATTGACACCACGCTGGGCAGCAACCTGGTGACCAAGCCCTTTGCCGCGATTGGCCAGATCCGCAGCAGCGGCATCACCGACTTGCGTTACGGCCATGTGCTGGAATCAAGCTGGCTGGTTAATGGAAAAGAGTTAGACCGATTTGCGCGCTCCCCAGATTCACGCGAGCTGCTGCCCCTGCCCGCTGGCGTCAACTGCTTTACCGTAGCTGCCACAACATCTGGTCAGGCCAGCCCCTTGAAGGACGCATTGATCGGCGATGGCTTGGTGCCCCTGCGCAGCGCTTTGGGTCAGCACAATGAAGCACCGCACTGCCTGAATTTTTTACCTGGCAACCAGTGGACGGCCTACGGCACCAACCACATGGCGCTGTTGTCGCGCCCTGAGGTGGGTGTGCAGGTGCTGAAGTGGCTGGCGGCATAAAATCGTAGACCCCTCACCCCAGCCCTCTCCCCAAAGGGGCGAGGGAGCAAGACTTGAAAACGGGCGATACAGCCCTAAATAAATCGATTGATAACTTCTCCATTGCCCCACAAGACCATGACAACCACTGCCACCCCACCCAAACAAACCATGGCCTTCCAGGCCGAAGTAGCTCAGCTGCTCAAGCTGGTCACGCATTCGCTGTATTCCAATCCTGAAATTTTCTTGCGTGAGCTGGTGTCGAATGCATCGGACGCCTGCGACAAGCTGCGCTTTGAATCACTGAACAACGCCGCGCTACTGGAGACAGACCCCGACCTGAAAGTGCGCATCAGCTTTGACAAAGATGCCAAAACCCTGACGATTACCGACAACGGCATCGGCCTGTCAGAGCAGGAAGCGATTGACAACCTGGGCACGATTGCCAAAAGCGGTACGCGAGACTTTGTGGCCAGCCTGACGGGCGACCAGAAGAACGACGCGCAGCTCATTGGCCAGTTTGGCGTGGGTTTTTATTCCGGCTTTATCGTGGCCGACCGCATCACGGTGGAAAGCCGCCGCGCTGGCCTGCCAGCAGGCCAAGGCGTGCGCTGGGCCAGTGAAGGCACAGGCGAATTTGAGGTGGTGCAAATCGAACGCGCCGAGCGTGGTACTTCAATTACCCTGCACCTGAAAGACGACGCAAAGGACTATTTGAACGCCTACAAGCTCAAAGGCGTGATCAACAAGTATTCAGACCACATCTCGCTGCCCATTCTGATGGAAAAAGAAGAGTGGAAAGACGGCGAATTGATCTCCAGCGCCGATCCTGAAGGTGGGCGCCAGCCCGGCGGCATGGTCAAAACTGGTGAATGGGAAACCGTGAACCAGGCCGCAGCGCTGTGGACGCGGGCCAAAAAAGACATCACGCCTGAGCAGTACGACGAGTTTTACAAGCAGATCAGCTACGACCAAAACGCACCGCTGGCCACGACCCACAACCGGGTAGAGGGCTCAACTGAATACACGCAGTTGCTGTTCATCCCCAGCAAAGCGCCTATGGACATGTTCAACCGCGACAAGGCAGCAGGCGTCAAACTGTACGTCAAACGCGTCTTCATCATGGACGATGCGCAGGCGCTGATGCCGGTGTATTTGCGCTTTGTCAAAGGCGTGGTCGATTCAGCAGATTTGCCGCTGAATGTTTCGCGCGAGCTGCTGCAAGAAAGCCGCGCTGTGAAAGCCATTCGTGAAGGCTGCACCAAGCGCGTACTGGGCATGATTGAAGACCTGGCCAAAAACAATGTGCTGCCTGCACCTTCAGCAGATGGCGTGACTGATGTTGTCAGTGACGAAGACAAAGCCCTCGTCGGCAAGTTCGACACCTTCTATGCCGAGTTCGGCGCTGTGCTCAAAGAAGGCCTGGGCGAAGACTTTGCCAACCGCGACCGCATTGCCAAACTGCTGCGTTTTGCATCCAGCACCACCGACACCGCCAGCGTCAGCTTTGCCGACTACAAAGCCCGCATGAAGGACGGCCAGGACGCGATTTACTACATTACTGCCGACACATTGGCGGCCGCCAAAAGCAGCCCGCAGCTAGAGATCTTCCGTAAAAAAGGCATTGAAGTATTGCTGATGGCCGACCGCGTTGACGAGTGGGCACTGAACTACCTGCACGAGTTTGACGGCACGCCACTCCAGTCCGTCGCCAAGGGCGCGGTTGACCTGGGCAAGCTGCAAGATGAAGACGAAAAGAAAGCCGCCGAGCTGGCGCAAACCGAGTTCAAACCGACGCTCGATAAGCTGAAGGAAGCGTTGAAAGAAAAAGCCAGCGATGTGCGCGCCACCAGCCGCCTGGTGGACTCACCCGCCTGCCTGGTGGTGCAAGACGGCGACATGTCTACCCAGCTCGCCCGCATGCTCAAGCAGGCTGGCCAGGCCGTGCCCGAGGTCAAGCCGATTCTGGAAGTCAATGCCGAACACCCGTTGGTTAAAAAGCTGGTGGACTCTGCAAACTTTGACGACCTGGCCCACATCATTTTTGACCAGGCCTTGCTGGCTGAAGGTGGCTTGCCCGCTGACCCTGCGGCTTATGTCAAGCGGGTGAATGCGTTGCTGGTGTAATTCAACAGATTCAGGCCTTTAACTCAGGCCTCAAACCCGCAAGTCAAACGCAGCGCCGCCGTATCAGCGCTGGCCATCAAAGCAATCAACGCCGCTGCTGATTCGGGTTGCGTAGAAGTTGCGCTAACCGCCGCCGTGTAGGTGGTGGCCAGCTCAAATTCTTTGGGCAGAGGGGCGACCAGATCAACGCCAGGGGTATTCAAAATCTCGGTGATTTGTGTGCAGCCTATCAAGCCACTTCCTCCTGTTTTTACTTCGGCTTCGGCCATCGCCTTCATGGCGGTGGCACCGTTGGCGTAGGGGTGTAATCTGCTCGCC
The DNA here is from genome assembly GCA_043781295.1 of Polaromonas sp. Classification (GTDB taxonomy): domain Bacteria; phylum Pseudomonadota; class Gammaproteobacteria; order Burkholderiales; family Burkholderiaceae_C; genus Polaromonas. The sequence goes on along the minus strand of JAYWBS010000063.1, from coordinate 27,258 downwards.
AATTCAACATCCAGCCCCAGTGCTTTGAGTACCTTCATGACATGAATGCCTGCGGTGGCTTTGATCGGATCAGGGAAGTAAATGCCCTTGGCGGTTTGCAATGCGGTTTTCAGTTTTTCTGGCGTGCTGACATCCACTGTTTTGTCGCCTGACTTCACCGCCACGCCGGTCTTGACGACACCCACATTTTTTGCGCTGCCTGCCAGCAAATGCCCGCTCTCCATCAGCTCGGCAATCAATGCGTCGGTCAAGATAATCACATCGCACGGCGCGCCAGCCAGCAAGGCCGCCTTCATCATGCCAACGGCGCTAAACGTGCCCGAGATGCTGCACAAATGCTGTGCCTTAAAGCTGCCTTGCAGATGCGTGACCAAGCCTTGCGCTGCGCCGCCGCTGAGCAAATGAAGCTGATGGGGGGTGTGCATGTTGGTTCAATCTACTTTGATATTGGCGGCTTTGATCACGCGTGCCCATTTGGCAATGTCGTCCTGCATGTACTTGTCAAACACTATTGAGCTCATCACCATCGGCACCGCGCCCTGCTTGTTCCATAGCTGTTTCACATCGGGTTGGCTGGCGATTTTTGACACCGCCGCATTGAGTTTGTCGACCACGTCTTTGGGTGTGCCTTTGGGGGCCATCAGGCCCAGCCAGATGGTGGCCTCATAGCCAGCCAGCCCTGCTTCAGCCATGGTCGGTACATCGGGCAGCACGTCAGAACGCACCTTGCCTGTGGTGGCAATCGCTTTAACCTTGCCCGCCTTGATCTGCTCGACCATGGTGGTGACGGCATCAAACATCACCTCGACCTGCCCGCCAATCACGTCGGTACGCGCGCCAGAACTGCCCCGGTAGGGGATGTGCACCAGGTACACACCGGCCATGCTTTTGAACAATTCACCTGCCATGTGGTAGGGCGTGCCGGTGCCTGATGAGGCGTAGTTGATCTTGCCGGGCCTGGCTTTTGCCTGGGCTGTCAGGTCTTTGAGATTTGAAATTCCAGCGGCCGGATTGGCCACCAGCACCAGGTCTGAATAGTTGATGGGTGCCACAGCTACAAAGTCACGCATCAACTGGTAAGGTTTGCCTGGCACCAGCGTTTCGTTCACCGTTTGGGTGTTCGACATCATCAGCAGCGTGTAGCCGTCTGCCGCAGATTTGGCTACCGCATCCGTGCCAATCACTGAACCTGCGCCGGGTCGGTTCTCGACCACAAAACTTTGCCCCAACGCATCTTGCAAACCTTTGCCGATAAAGCGTGCATAGTTGTCTGCCGGACCGCCTGCTGCAAACGGCACGATGATTTTGACGGGCTTGCTGGGGTAGCTTTGTGCTAGCGCAGACATGCTGATGGTTGCTAGCGCCAAGCCAAACACGGCGGTCGTTGATTTACCAAGCACGGCAAGGGTTGATTTTTTAAGCATGATGGTTATTCCACTTTTCCGATACGTTTAACGACGGCAGACATGCGGGTTGCATCAAGCTGCACATACTTTTCAAAGTCAGGCGAGTCCTGGTATTGCACCGGGCTGCCTGCATTGGCAATCACCTCTTTGACTTTTGCATCCAGCGCAGCAGCTTTGGCGGCTGCACGCAGGCGCTGGGCTATCGGTTCGGGCACACCTGCGGGGATGAAGAGGCCAGACCACTGCGCATATTCAGCGCTATAACCCGCGTCTTTGCCCGCATCTTTCAAACTCGGCACATCAGGCAGCGCGGCCAGCGGTGTCGTACCCCAGTGACCTAACACCCGCAGCTTACCTGCTTTGACTTGTTGCAACACGGTGGCCGGGCCAGACGACACCGCATCAATCTGCCCGCTCAGCAGCGCCACCACGGCCGGGCCTGCGCCGGTGAACGGGATGTGCGTCATTTTGATACCGGCGTTTTGCGACAAGATTTCCATCGGCACATGCATGGTGCCGTAGCTGCCAGATGAGCCGTAGTTGATGGCACCTGGTCGCTTTTTGGCATCGTCGACAAACTGCTGTACGGTTTTCCAGGGCGCATCCGCGCGCACAGCCAGCACGGTGGGGTCGGCGGTAAAGCGGGCGATAGGCCGCAAGTCAGTCAGTGCAAACATCGCCGGGCGGGCCAGCACGGCATCGGCCTCGGGGATCACCGTTAATGACGACAACGCCATGAGCACGGTGTAACCATCAGGCTTGGCTTTTGCTGCCACACCCATGCCGATGCCGCCGCCCGCACCAGCCTTGTTTTCAATCACCACCGGCTGGCCCAGCTCGCGCGACATGGCTTCGGCCACAGGTCGCGCCACCAGGTCAGCCAGGCCGCCGGGTGGGAAGGGCACGATCATGGTGATGGCTCTGGTGGGCCAGGGTGCGCTTTGTGCGGCGGCCCATGGCGTGACGCTACACAAGAGCGCTGGTAAAAAGGCCGCTGAAAGTGCCGATAAAGCTGCGAATTTGAGTTGGGCATTGAGCCGCATGGCTGTCTCCTGCAACGGGTCATTAATTTGGTTTGCATGCTAACATTAACTTGGAATTCAAGCTTCGACGCAATCTGCAAATCCCACAACAGAGACAACCCTTAATGAAAATTGTTGCTTACACATTCAAAGGCCAGCCCGGCGTGGGCGTGGTGTCAAAAGACCTGCAAACAGTTCAGCCATTTGACTTGCCCGAGCCGCAACGCGCACTGGGCGCGCTGCCGATTGTTGAGCTGCTGTCGCATGGCCAGGCCTTGCCCAAGTTGCTGGATGCGGTTGCGCTAAAAGATGTGCACGTCACTGCGCCACTGCCCAAGCCGCGCCGCAATATTTTCTGCGTCGGTAAAAACTACTTCGCGCATGCCAAAGAGTTCGCCGGCAGCGGCTTTGACAGCAGCGCCAAATCAGGTGGTGACATTCCGGCTGACCCCATCATTTTTACCAAAGTACCCGAGTCAGTCGTTGGCCCCAATGCCTTCATTGACATGCCGCCAGCCCACATCTCTACTGCGATTGACTACGAGGCCGAGTTGGCCGTCATCATTGGCAAGGGCGGCAAAGGCATTGCCGCCAAGGACGCGATGGCCCACGTCTGGGGCTACACCATCGTCAATGACATCACCGCACGCGACTGGCAAAGCCGCCACCAGCAATGGCACATGGGCAAATCGTTTGACACCTTTTGCCCGATGGGGCCGTACCTGGTCAGCGCTGATGAATGCGACGGCACAAAAACCATGGTGCGCTGCTACGTGAACGGCGAGCTGCGCCAAAACGCATCCACCACTGACTTGATTTTTGACATTCCCAAGCTGATTGAAACCCTGTCAGCAGGCATCACGCTCTACCCCGGCGACGTGATTGCCACCGGCACACCCGTAGGCGTGGGCATTGGCTTCAAGCCGCCCAAATACCTGGTGGCAGGTGATGTGGTGCGGGTGGAGATTGATGGGATTGGCAGCTTGGAGAATCCGCTGCGTTGAAGTGCGTTTTGGGGCATGTGGTTGATACAAAAATATAGTAACGTCACGTTTATCACCAGTGCACGAACGGCTGATAAACGGGAAATGAAACGCTATGAAAACGTCTTGTACTGATATCAAAACCAAAGTCAAATCAAAAGCCCAGACGCGCTCAAAGGCAATGATTGCGTTTGATTTGAACATTGCCAGCCCAGCACCCCTGACCAAAACTCAAAAAGCCGAACTGACTGCCATTGCCAGCCAGCCGGAAGCATCCATCAACCATTCAGACATTTCCCCGTTGGCAGATGCATTTTGGCAATCAGCTCTGCGCAATCCGTTTTACAAAACCACCGAGCAAGATGCTGACTACGACCGCTGGTTTCATGCCAAGGTGCAAGCGTCACTCGACGGCTTGAAGGATGGGACGAACCGTGTGTTGACTGACGCGGAGTGGCAAGCTAGACGTGGGGAGTTGCTGGCCAAGTTGAAGGCGATGCACGTAGCCAAACGGGTGGGGTGAGTGCAACACTCGCCGTCAATCAAAACCAAGCACCCTTCAAGCCACCAGCGGCGCAGCCTGCATCGCCTCGGTTTGCTCTTCCAGCATATCGACTTGGCCCTTCCAGTAGTCGCTGCTTCCAAACCACGGAAAGTTGATTGGAAAAATCGGGTCATGCCAGCGCTGGGCCAGCCAGGCGCTGTAGTGAATCAAGCGTAGCGTGCGCAGCGGCTCAATCAGCGCCAGTTCACGGCGATCAAACGCACGAAACTCTTCGTAGCCATCGACCAGTGCGCCCAACTGCTGCAAGCACTGCGGTCGGTCACCTGACAGCAGCATCCACAGGTCTTGCACCGCCGGGCCGGTGCGTGCATCGTCCAGGTCCACAAAGTGCGGACCAGCACCCGGCATGCCCTCGGGCGTCCACAAAATATTGCCGGGGTGGCAGTCGCCGTGCAGGCGAATGTTTTTAACATCGCCCACGCTTTCAAACACAGCAGCGGCGGTTTGCATGGCTTCGTCAAACGCTTTTAACCAGCGCGATTCCATGTCTAGTGGCAAATAATTTTTGGTGAGCAGCACCTCACGCGATGCATAGCCAAAGGTTTGCAAATCAAGCGCTGGGCGATGTACAAAAGGTTTGGCGCTGCCCACGGTGTGGATGCGTGCCAGAAAGCGACCAATCCATTCCAGCACGTCAAAGTTTTCAAGCTCAGGCCGCCTGCCCCCGCGACTGGGCGACACGCTGAAAGCAAAGCCCTTGAAGTGGTGCAGCGTGTGGCTGTGCAGCTCCAGCGCGCCAACCACAGGCACTTCTGCGGCCATTAACTCGTTGGCAAACGTGTGCTCTTCAATGATTTGCGCATCCGTCCAGCGCTCAGGCCGATAAAACTTGGCGACCACCACATCACCTGCTGCGCTAGCTTTACCCACGCTGTTTTCTAGATGGATCTGGTAGACCCGGTTTTCATAACTCGACAGCGCCATCAGGCGGCCATCGCCCGACAGGCCCACACTTGCCAGCGCGTCCAGAACCACGTCGGGGGTCAACGCTTCAAAAGCGTGAACGGTTTGTGTAGGTGGGCCTGGGGGTGCAGATGCTGACGTCATGCACCGATTGTCGCGGCTGGGTCCTACCGTTTTAAGATGCTATAAATTAAGAAGCTACTTGCGCCCGAATTCATTGGGCTACAGACCTAAAACATACGTGAAAGCGCTTAAAAATAGCTTCAAAACGTCAAAATATGTCCGGTACGCGGGTCGCTGCTGCCTTTTAATACTTCTTGGTACACCGCCTCAAAAGCGGCGCTTCCGCTATGCTGTCGCGCCACCAGCCAGGGCGCGTGCGGCTGCATCACTTGATGGGTGAAGGTCTGCCAGGCCGCAACCAGCCTGTCTCTTAAACCTGTCGCGCCCCAGTCAGCGCTGCGTTTTTTAATTTGCGCAGGTGCAAAAAACAAGATGGCACGCACGCCGGGCAAGTCTTTGGCGCCACCCAGTTCGTTGACATGAGCGCCACCAATCGAGCAGCTGTACTTCAGCTGTGCAAAGCGACTGTGAATGGCGAGGCGAAGTTTTGCGTTGCCGGCAAAGTCCACATAGATGCACGCCGCATCGCTGGCGATCTGGTCAAGCTGGTCGTACGTCAACACCCGGTGGTAGCAACCCAGACTGTTGCAAAAGTCGACGTTGGCTCTAGAGGTCAAGCCGACGACTTCAATGCCTTTGCCGTGTTCGTTTTGTTTTGCCAATTGAAACGCTGTGCCGTAAGCTGTTTTGCTTGACGCGCTGGACAGCAGCAGGGTGGTTGCACCAAAAAAGTCGTTGTCAGCCAGGAAATCGTCAATCAAAAACGAGGTGACAAACAGTGGCCGCAGCAGCGCCTGAATGTCTTCTGTGTCTGCGCTGTACAGCGGGTCAGTGCGGCTGGCTACATACTGGTTGTAGACAGGGTGCAGCTCTGCGCGGTGCGGCGCTGCGTCGTAAAACCCATGGTCTGTTACTCGGGCGGGTAGCAGGGTGACGTGGCTGGCCATCGGGTAGTAGCCGTAAAAACGCTCGCCTGCTGCCACTCCTTCACATTTGGATTCAGTCACGTCCGCAAAACCCCACACCGGTATGCTGCCCCAGGCCGCGTCTGGCGTTGGGAAAAACTTCCAGTAATTCATGGCATCACCAAAGGCAGCGTAGGTGATGTTGTTGGCGGTGAAGGCAAAGCGCTGAATCGCCAGGCGCACTTCACCGCTCTTTAGTGAGGCGAGCTCATTGCTTGTTAAACGTGTTTGGTGGAGGTCGGTTTTTAAAACCTGAAAGTCTTGTTGTGTCATCGCTCAAGGCTACCGAAAACCTGGCAGCAGGGCAAGACCTTGTCAGCGCGTTGGTGACACTGCGCTGCATCTGCCCTCATCCTAGCCTTCTCCCAAAGGGAGAAGGAACAAGATCAGCAACCGGGCGTTAAACGACCGTCAGCGTCACATCAATGTTGCCGCGTGTGGCGTTGGAGTACGGGCACACTTTGTGGGTTTTTTCAACCAGTGCCTGTACAGCGGCTTTGTCCATGCCCGGTACGCTAATTTTCAGTTCGACGGCAATGTTGAAGCCTTCAGGTGCAGCGCCTGCGCCAAAGGGGCCAATGCCGACAGCGCCTTCAATTTTGGTGTCAGCCGGGATGGCGATTTTTTCCATGCTGCCGACGAACTTCATCGCGCCCAGAAAGCAGGCCGAGTAGCCCGCTGCAAACAACTGCTCGGGGTTCACGCCGCCACCTGCGCCGCCCATTTCTTTGGGGGTGCTCAGCTTCACGTCCAGCAGGCTGTCGCTTGATGTGGCGTGGCCGTCACGGCCACCGGTGGCGCTGGCGTGAGCGGTGTAAACGATTTTTGCGGGTTTGGTCATGGTCTTTCCTTCTTGGGTTGAAATGCCTCGGTATTGAGGCGGCTAAAAAAATCGAAATGAAAAACTAGGCCACCAGGTTCTTGCGTAGCGCCTGCACCTGGCTGGTCAGGTTCATCAGCTCAGGCACAGAACACTGGCTGGCGCTCAAAATGCAGCCGGGTATTTTGGCGGCGCGTGTTTTGAGCTTGCGCCCTGAAGATGTCAGCGTGATGTACACGCGGCGCTCGTCTTCAACGTCACGAATGCGGCTAATGTGGCCAGACGCTTCCAGCCGCTTGAGCAGCGGCGTCAGCGTGCCAGAGTCAAGGTAAAGCTTGTCACCCAGCTCAGACACCATCAGCCCATCTCGCTCCCACAGCACCAGCATGGCCAGGTACTGTGGGTAGGTCAGCCCCAGCTCTGCAAGCAGCGGCTTGTACACCTTGGTCATGGCCAGCGATGTGCTGTACAGCGCAAAGCACAACTGGTTGTCCAGTTGCAGCATGACGTTGGGTTTGGTAGGCATGCAGTTATTATACAACGCAATTAAATTGTGTGCAATTTAATAAACCGCCAGCCTCGTCATCACCATCAACCACCACGCTAACCGCTAAACTGCATGCGCATGCAAAAACAAGCCAAAAACCAACCGCAAGTGATTGAAGAGCTGCGCCCCGGCCAGTCAATAGAGCTGCTCAAAGAGCTGCACATCTTGACGCGTGAGGGCAAGCTGAATCAGGACACGCGCCGCAAGCTCAAGCAGGTGTACCACCTGTACCAGTTCATTGAGCCACTGCTTGAGTGTGCTTTGAAGGCTGACGCGGCCTTCACACTGGCTGACCATGGCGCTGGCAAGTCGTACCTGGGTTTTATTTTGTACGACCTGTTTTTTAATGTTGCGCATGCTGGACAACAACTGGGTGGTCATGTTTATGGCATTGAAACCCGCCCCGAGCTGGTTGAAAAATCTCGCACCCTGGCCGCGCACCTGGGCTTTGCGCGCATGTCTTTCTTGAACCTGTCGGTCAAAGAATCTACTGCATCAACTGACTTGCCAAGCCGCATCGACATCGTGACCGCGCTGCACGCCTGCGACACCGCCACTGACGACGCGATTGCCTTTGGCCTGGCCAAGCAGGCGCAGCACATGGTGCTGGTGCCGTGCTGTCAGGCTGAAGTAGCCAGCGTTTTAAAGCGCACAAGAGCCTTGAACTTAACCCGAACGCCACTGGCCGAGCTGTGGCGGCACCCGCTGCACACGCGAGAGTTTGGCAGCCAGATCACCAACGTATTGCGCTGCTTGCAACTGGAGGCCAATGGCTACAACGTCACCGTCACAGAACTGGTCGGCTGGGAGCATTCGATGAAAAACGAATTGATCTTAGCCAGCCGCCCCGCAGTGCCAAACGCGGGCAAAACCCGCGCTGCGCAAGAACGCTTGCAGCAGGTGCTGGGTGAGTTGGGCCTGGCTGAAATGCGCGAGCGATTTAATGTTGCGCAGATTTGAAACGCTATAAAATAAGTAGCTGCTTGCACCCGAATCTATTGGGATACAGGTCATTTTGATAGGTAAAAACGTCAAAAATAGTCGTTTTTGACCTTCAAACGACCAAACCCGCATCCAGCTCGCGCACGCGGTGGTCCACGTAGTAGCCACCAAACTCGGTATAGCGCAGTACCAGCTTGTCGCACTGGGTACAGGAAAATACATCACACAAGTTGTACGGGAAAAAGTTGACCGCAATCGGCGCATCGGCTGATGTATAGCGTGTGCCGTTGGGGTGATGTTCTTCGGTACTTGGCTGGTACACGTCCGCATCGCGCAAGGTGCCCACAGGCAGCATGTGCGTTTTGGGCCAGCGGTCTTCGGTAAAGCTTTCCCAGCCTTTGCACATGCCAATGGCGCAGGTGCATGCTTTGGGTTGGCTTAATCGGCTCAGGGTGGCGAGTGATTTGGCGTTTAATTTGTTCATGACAAATTATCCTGCGACGCGCTGATGTTTTGATTGCAAGCCACGCAACGATAATGCAAAAAGTAGGCTTGCCTGGTGACTCGCCGCTATCCAGCTGGTGCTTGTTCGCTGTATTTACCCAAACATGGCTTGTGCCCAAACTTTCAATGACAGCTTTCGCACGTTTAACGACACTGGTAAAAACCACGCTGTGGGATCGCGCTTATCTGGCGCTCAAAGCGGCGTTGCTGGAAGGGCGCTACGCGCCGGGCGACCGTATCGTGCTGCGCGACGTGGCCGAAGAGTTGGGTATCAGCTTGACGCCAGTACGTGATGCCGTAAACCGCCTGACGGCCGAAAAAATCCTGGATCGCGGTGGCGTGGGAAACGGCGGTGGTGCCACGGTTCCCTTGCTTAATGCCGACCAGTTCAGGCAACTGATGACGGTTCGCAGCAGCCTGGAGCCCGTGGCTTGCGCAGCGGCGGCGCAGCATGCCACCGGTTTGCAGCTAGATGCTGTTGAGGCGTCTTTGATGGCCATGAAGCGCTATGTGCGTGCACATCACAAACAGCAATACCTGGCGGAGCACTACCGCTTTCACTTTGGTATTTATGCCGCCTGCCAGATGCCCATCGTGCTGGAGATCATTGAAAACGCCTGGCTGCGGTGCGCCCCGACCTTGACGCTGTCGCTGCCTGAATATATTCCAGGGCTCAAGCGCTACGAGTTTCATGTGACCACTTTGGCCGCACTCAGGCGTGGCGATGCGGCGCAAGCTGCAACGGCTATTCGCGCCGATATCGAGAGTGCCCGAGACGACATTTGCATACTGCTTGACAAGGCAAATCATCAATAGCTTGCTGTATCACCCAGTCGATACATTTCCAGGCCACTGAGCCGCAAAAAAAGTATTCGCCTTGACCTGAAGGGACTCGTCGCTTATGATTGTTGTTTGTTATAACAATGAAATGTTGGTGCCAGCCAACTGAAGGAGACTTGATGGCCCCGCGTCCTATTCCCGCCTTGCTGGTCTCCAGCTTACTGGTTGTTGCCTCGGCGGTCGCACCGCTTTGGGCAGCAGACCCACCCCCTAATTTCCCGAATAAAGAGATTCGCTTCGTTGTGCCCTGGAATGCAGGCGGCTCTAATGACATCGCTGCACGCGCCTTAGCTCAACTTGCAGCTGAACAAGGCGTCCGCATCATTGTGGAAAACGTGCCAGGAGCCACGGGCTCGATTGGCATGACCAAGGTCGCCAATGCAGAGCCAGACGGCTACATGATAGGCATGGGCACCAGTTCAACATTGGCCTTGATTGCACAAAACCTGACGCCGCTGCGTAACGAGCAATTTGCGCCGATTGCGCGGGTAACGATCGACCCCCTCGTGCTATTGGTACCGAGTAATGGGCCAGCCACGACGCTTGAAAGTTTCATCGCACACTTGAAGAAAAACCCTGGCAAGATTTCTATCGGCACACCTGGTAACAATAACCTGAACCATATTTTTGCCGTCATGACGGGTCGCGTTGCCGGTGTTGAGGTAATTGCTGTGCCCTACACCGGGGGCTCCAAAGTTGTCGCAGACCTGGCGGGTAAACAAATTGATGCTGCGGTACTTAAGCCTTCCGAAAGCAAAGCCTTGATCGACGGCGGCTTGGTCAAACCGATTGCCGTATTTGCCAACGAGCGGTTAAAGGCGCTGCCCGACGTGCCTACTTTCAAAGAAAAAGGGTTTGATGTCTTTCCCTACGGCCCGCTGGTACAGATGGCCTACATCGTCGTGCCAAATGCAACCCCAGCACTGGTGCGTGAACGCTTGATCGCGATTTTCAGCAAGGCCATTCAAAGTAGCAAGTTCAAAACTTCAGCAGAAGAAAGCGGCGCGGTGGTCGATGACCTGACGGGTGCAGCCCTGAACCGCGAAATCAGCAGTGTTCAAAAATCACTGAATGAAGTCGGTAAAAAAGTATTTGTAGCGGAGAAGAAATAAGCCTTAAAAAATATGCCTTAAAAATACGCACCCCTGTCCTTTATTTGCAAACTACTTAGCCCCACCCATGAGCCCGATAAAAAAAGTTACCTGTCACGTCGTATCCGCCCCGGTTGAGCGCCCCTTCACCTCATCACGCGGCTGGCTGTATAAAACCCGCGGGTCTTGCATCGTTGAAATTGAAACCACTGACGGCATCGTCGGCTGGGGCGAATGTTATGGCCCGTCGGCTGTAGCCAAAGCCTACATTGAGACTCAATTTGCGCCGCGCATCATTGGTCGAGACGCTTTTGATGTCGAAGTTATATGGGAAGACCTCTACAACCGAATCAAAGACTACGGCGGGCGGGGTATGGCGACGTCTGCGCTCAGCGGTATTGATATCGCCTTGTGGGACATCATCGGTAAATCATGTGGCAAACCGATTCACAAACTGATTGGTGGCGCTTATCGCACGGAGGTCACAGCCTACGCCACAGGCCTGTACTTCATTGATATGGACAGATTGATTGAGGAAGCCGTTGAAGAGGCTAACGAGTTTGTCGGCAACGGTTTCGTTGCCATCAAAATGAAGATCGGCTTAGGCTCGCCCAAGCTGGATATCGAACGTGTCGCTGCGGTGCGCAAAGCCATCGGTGATGATGTCCGGTTGATGGTTGATGCGAACCACTGCTTTACGGTACCGCAGGCTATCCGCATTGGCCGCGAGTTGGAAAAGCTCAATGTTGAATGGTTTGAAGAGCCGATATCGCCTGAAGATGTAGACGGTTATGTTGAAGTCACCCGCTCGCTTGACATGGCGGTTGCCGGTGGTGAAAACGAATTCACCCGCTGGGGATTTCGAGACCTGGTGGTGCGCAAGGCGATGGATATCATTCAGCCCGACGTTTGCGCGGCGGGCGGTATCAGTGAATGCCGAAAAATTGCCGCCCTTGCAAGCGCACATGGGGTGGAATGCATACCGCATGCATGGGGCTCTGCCATTGGTCTTGCCGCTACGCTGCATTTTTTAGCGGCACTGCCCGACCAGCCGCCAAGCTTTAAGCCCATGCCGCCGCTGCTGGAACTGGAGCAATGTGAAAATCCGTTTCGTGACCTTTTATCTGTTGAGCCCATCGTGCAGCAAGGCGGCAAGGTACAAATTCCGACAGGCGCAGGTCTGGGAATAGAGATCAACCGTTCGGTACTTGACCGCTATCGCGTCGCCTAAGCAGGAGAAAATTCGCGATGCGCTTAGTTTCTTTTGTCGGACTGAAGGGCGTAGCTACTGCGGGTATGGTTATCGGCGACAGTGATCAAATCGTTGATCTATCGCACCCAGCCTGCAAGGCTTTAATGGGGGGCACACCCGCTACCATGCAGGCACTTTTAGAGCATGGGATCAGCCACTGGGTGCAGCGTCTGGGGGAGACCCTATTTGATGCAGACGCAATACGGCTGCTACCCGATATCAAGCTGCTGGCACCGCTGCCGCGTCCCGGGAAGATTGTCGGTGCCGCATTTAATTTCATCGATGCGTTGGCCGAGCGAGGCATGGCGCATCCGGCTGAGCCAGTAACTTTTGTGCGCTCAGGCTGTACCGTCATTGGGCCCGGCGCACCTATTTTTTTACCACCTGATGTGGGCAACATCGGATACGAAGCTGAGCTGGCTGTGGTGATAGGCCGCCGCGCGCTGCGGGTCAGCCGTGAGCAAGCCATGAATTACGTCGCTGGCTACACATTGCACAACGATGTCAGCGGCAGTGACCTGGTCAAGCGCGATGGTGGCAATTTTGTGCGTGGTAAAAATATGCCTGCGACCGCACCGCTCGGGCCGTGGCTGCTGACCGCTGATGCGCTGCCAGACCCGTACGCTGTGGGCCTCAGGCTAGACATTGACGGCCGGTTGCTGCAAAACGGCTCAACTGCCACCATGCTGTTTAATATTGCTGAACTTATTTCATGGGTATCGCACCGCATGCCACTGGAACCGGGCGATGTTATCGCTACCGGCACACCAGCAGGTGTGGCTGCCATGCATCAACCCGCAGCCTGGCTGGCGGCAGGCAGCACCGTTTCAATAGAAGCACATCTGCTTGGCCGACTGGTCAACCCGGTATTAACAGGAGCTCCATTTCTTGACCACTAAACCCAAAGTCTTGTTGACCAACCCCATTCACCCGCAACTGCTGCCATTGCTTCAAGCGCATTGTGAAGTCATCGTTGCGCCAGACGCAGCGCCTGCCACCATCGCACGTTTGATCACCGACGTTGAAGGCTTGATTGTTCGCGCGCAACTCGCGCCAGGCGTGTTCGACGATGCGCCCAAATTGCGGGCTGTTGTACGCCACGGCGTGGGGCTGGACATGATTCCAGTCACGGCCGCTACTGCACGCGGCATACCTGTCGCTAACTTGCCAGGTTCCAACACCACTGCAGTCGTTGAGTATTGCGTTGCCGCCATGCTGCATTTCCGCCGTAGCCTGGCATTGATGGATGCGCGCCTGCGCAGCGCAGGCTGGTCTGCTGCCAGGCCGGTTGCTGACCAGGGTACAGAGTTGCGCCAAAGTGTCTGCGGCATTGTGGGGCTGGGTGCCGTGGGTACCCAGCTGGCAAGCGTTGCAGCTGGTCTGGGGATGCGGGTCATCGGCTTGACGCGCCGGCCAGAGGCCATGCCAGCGCATGTTGAGGTGGTAAACAAGCAGGCCTTGTTTGAGCAGGCCGATGTGGTGGTGCTGTGTTGCCCGCTCAATGCGCAAACCAAAGGGCTGGTTGACGCTGCCACTGTGGCGCTAATGAAATCGACCACTATTTTGATCAACGTATCACGTGGCCCAGTCATTGATACGGCCGCTGTGCTGGCAGCATTAAGGAGCGGCGCGCTTGGCGGGGCTGCACTGGACGTGCACGACCAGCAGCCATTGACGGGACAGGAGGCATTGTTCGACTGCCCGAATTTACTGATAACACCGCACGTTGCAGGCATCACCGCCACCAGTTTGCATGGCATGAGCGATGGCGCTGTACACACCCTGATCGCCTTGCTGCGCGGTGACAAGCCTGCCAATGTGGTGAACCCTGAAGTCTTCAAGACAGTTTGACATTTTTATCTTTGAGTGAACCAGACCATGCGTATTGCTGACCTCCGTGCTGTTCCTATTTCATTTCCTGTCCCGGCTGATAAATCAGTTCGACTAGGCATAGGCCGCAGTGTCAAGCGCGATGCCGTGCTGGTGCGGGTAGAAACTGAAGAGGGCCATGTCGGTTGGGGTGAAGCGCATCATGGCCGCTGCCCGGGTGCCATTGCCAAGCTGCTGGACACCACCATGCGCGAGCTGGTTTTGGGGCTTGACGCGAACGACGTGATTGGCGTGTGGGCGCGCGTGTACAAAATGCAGCTAGCCAGCCACGGTATGGGCGCTGCTGCCGCCATGGCTTTGAGCGGGCTTGACATGGCACTGTGGGACTTGCGCTGCCAAGCCGCCGGCTGGCCTCTGTACCGGCTGTTGGGTGGCGCTGCCAAACCCATTAAAGCCTATGCGGGCGGCATTGCATTGGGCTGGCAGGAGCCAGCTTTGCTTGCCGAAGAAGCGCTAGGGCACATTGCAAACGGCTACCGCGCTTTAAAGCTGCGGGTGGGTGACACTGCTGCCAAAGACATCGCCCGCGTGTTGGCTGTGCGCAAAGCGGTGGGCGTAGATATCGATATTCTGGTGGACGCCAATACCAATTACTCGCTCGATGATGTCCGCAAAGTCATGCCCGCGTATGAAGAGGCCGCAGTGGGCTGGCTTGAAGAGCCGTTCCCTCCACAAGACCGTCGTGCCTACGCAGTGGCTGCCTCCATGGGGCGCGTCCCGTTGGCTGCGGGCGAGAACCATTTCACGCGCTATGAGTTCGCTACCTTGATTGAAGATGGGCATGTGCAGTTTATGCAGCCTGACTTGTCTAAAACAGGCGGTGTGACTGAAGCATTGCGCATTGCCGCCATGGCCAGCGCGCAAAAGCTATCCGTTAATCCGCACACGTCAGCCACGGCCATCAACATGGCAACCACCATTCACTTTTTGTGCGGCATAGACAACCCTGGATATTTTGAAGGTGACGTGACGTCACTGAACCCCTTTCGGGATCACCTTGCCAACAAAGCGCCGTATGCTTTGGACAGCAACGGTTGCGTGACCGCTTACGATGGCGTGGGCATTGGGCTGGTCATCGACCTGGACTTTATTGCTAACCATCCGCTGATTGATGGCCCTTGTTACGTCTAACTTGCGCTTTAAGTAAAAATAAAAAAGGAGACCCCATGCGACCTTCAATGCAAAAGTTTTTAGCTGTCATAGCTATAGGATTGAGCTATAGCCTGGTTGCGAGCCACAACGTATTCGCGCAAGATTTCCCTGACAAAACGGTACGCATTGTTGTGCCTTACCCGCCCGGTGGATTCAACGACACATTGGCTCGGGTGGTGGGTGATCGCCTGTCAAAAATATGGAGTCAGCCAGTACTGGTTGACAACCGCCCCGGCGGCAACACCACGCTGGGCAACAACCTGGTAGCCAAAGCGCCACCTGATGGCTATACCGTGCTCATCACGCCACTGCCATTTTCGGCATTGCCAGGTCTGTATGGTGCGCAACTGTCGTATGACGCACTAAAAGACTTTAGTCCTCTGGTACTGGCGGCCAACACCCAGAACGTGCTGACGGTTCGCAACGACTTACCCGTTAATAATGTGAAAGAGCTGCTCGACTACGCCAGAAAAAACCCAGGCAAACTTAACTATGGTTCTACTGGCTCAGGTTCATCAAACCATCTTTCGATGGAGCTGCTGATGCGCATGACCGACACCAAAATGACGCATATTCCTTACAAAGGCAGCGCCCCCGCAACACTGGCTATGCTCAGTGGTGAAATTGATGCATTGTTTGACAACATTCCCAATGTATTGCCGCAGCTTAGAGCGGGGAAAATGAAGGCCATTGCCGTGACGGGAACGCAGCGTTCGGTGCTGTTCCCATCTGTTCCGACCGTCGCTGAATCGGGCGTGCCGGGCTATGAGGTGAACGTCTGGTTTGGTATGCAGCTACCTGCGGGGACACCAAAACCACTGATTGAGCGCATGAACCGCGACATCGTTCGCGTGCTCAAAGAGCCAGAAGTGATCAAAAAATTTCGTGATCAGGGCGTGGAAGTAATCGCCAGCACGCCAGCCGCATTCAGTCAGCTGCTGCAAAGCGAAGTGCTCAAGTGGACCCAAGTCATACGCGACGCCAACATCAGAGTCGAGTGAACATTGATATGAAGATACTGGATGTCACGCTAACCCTGTTTGCCTGGGATGACATTCCCACCACCAGCTATGGTGCCCATACAGGTCGATTTTCCGGTACCAGCAAGCTGGGTTTATTGAGCATCACAACGGATGCAGGCATCACGGGCCACGCATTTTTGGGCTCGGCTTTTTATGCTGCCGACATGGATGGCCCAAGCCTGATTCGCTACCTTAAGCCCATCTTGATGGGGCAGCACCCGCTGGACCGCGAACGGCTCAATAAAGCCATGTGGAAACGCGTACGAACCACCACGGTGCGCGCCATAGGGGCGGTAGATGTTGCCTTGTGGGACATCGCGGGCAAAGCGGCGAAGTTGCCTATTCATCGGTTGCTCGGTTCCTACCGTGACCGCGTGCCAGCCTATATCAGTTCTGCCGTGCTAGCCAGCCCCCAAGCCTATGCAGATGAGGCGCTTTACTATAAGTCGATCAACATGGCTGCGTACAAGATACATCCGCCGCAGATCTGGCAGGACGATATCAAAGTCTGCGAAGCTGTACGCAAAGCAGTTGGCGATGATTATTTGCTGATGCTTGATTCAGTGTGGAGCTACGACTATCCAGCCGCTTTGCGTGTCGGTCAAGCCATCGAATCCATGGGCTATTACTGGTACGAAGACCCGCTTGCCGACGCAGACATTTACAACTATGTTGAGCTGCGTAAAAAACTGAGCATTCCCATCATGGCAACCGAATATCCCGCAGGCGGGCTTGACGCATACGCCCCGTGGATCAAAGAGCGGGCGACTGATTTTTTACGCGGTGATGTTGCCGTTAAAGGTGGCATCACCACCCTGGTTAAAACTGCTCATTTGGCTGAGGCTTTCCACTTGAATTACGAGCTACACCACGGTGGTAACTCACTGAATAATTTTGCCAATCTGCACGTGATCATGGCAATTCAAAACACCGAGTTTTTTGAAGTGCTATTGCCGTCAAAATCGCAGCAATACGGATTGGTTCAAGATATCCAGATAGACAGCGACGGCATGGTGCACGCGCCCAATGCCCCTGGGCTGGGGGCGCAAATAGATTTTGATCTGATTGAACGAAAGAAATTGACCGTTCTTAGCGCCTGATTGGCTGGATGCTCAGCTTGTGAAACGCTTGCGCGTCAACGCCAGCGCTACCCAAAACCCGACCACCGCATAAGTCACCAGCACCGCCAAATGCTGCAAACCCTGCGCCGGCCATTGGCCTAAAAACAGCGGGCGTACCAGCTCAACCGCCGCTGTCAGTGGCAGCCAGTCAGACACAACACGCATGACACCCGGCAACTGGTCACGCGGGAAGAACACACCGCTTAAAAACATCGTTGGCGTTAAAAACAGTGTGAAGTAGTAGGTGAAAAAATCGTAGCCCTTGGCCAGCGCATTGAAGATGAGTGCAATGCATGAAAACGTGATGCCGACCAGCGCCAAGAGCGGCAAAGCCAGCAACAACATGGGGCTGTGGCTGATGCCAAGCGCCAACATCACAGCCAGGATCACCACGCTGGTAAACAAGGCCTTGAAAGCCGCCCACAGCATTTCTGCAAACACCACATCGTCCAGCCGCACTGGCGCGTTCATGATGCCGTCCCAGGTGCGCTGCACGTGCATGCGTGAGAAGGCCGAGTACAGCGCTTCAAACGAGGCGGCATTCATGGCGCTGGTACACACCGAGCCACTGGCCAAAAATAAAATGTAGGGCACGGCGATGCCGTTTAAATTGACTTGCCCAATCAGCATGCCCAGCCCGTAGCCAAAAGCCACCAGCGTGATGAGTGGTTCGGCAATATTGCCCACCAGGCTGGGTATGGCCAGCTTGCGCCAGACCAGAAAGTTGCGCCTGAAAACGGGTACCCAGCGCAGGCTGATGCGTGGGGCTGACCACATAGACATCATTTTTGAAGTCATCATGCGTCCTCCCTGATCTGCCTGCCCGTCAGCTTGAGGAACAAGTCCTCCAGATTGGCCGGGCGGTGCAGGGTACGCAGTTGCGGGTAATCAGTCAGCGCGTCCAGCAAGCGTTTTGAATCCTGGGTGTAAAAAAACACCGTCTCACCGCTCACTTCAACCCGCGCTGCCAGTGCTTTAAGCGGTGAATCCATCAGACTCAAAGCCCCTGCGCCATACACCTCCACCACATCGGGCTCCAGGTTGTCGGCTATCAGTTGGCGTGGCGTGCCTTCCGTCATTTTTTTGCCGTGGTCCAGCACCAGCAGGCGGTTACACAAGCGCTCGGCCTCGTCCATAAAGTGAGTCGTCAGCAAGATGGATTTGCCTTGTTGCACCAGGCGCTGCAGGCGCTCCCACATCAGGTGCCGGGCCTGCGGGTCCAGCCCGGTGGTGGGCTCGTCAAGCAGCAGCAACTGCGGGTCATTGACCAGGGCGCGCGCCAATGACAAGCGCCGCTTCATGCCGCCCGAGAGCTCACTCAGCTTGGCATCTGCCTTGTGCGTCAGCGCGGCAAACTCCAGCAGCTTGGGGATGCGCTCCTTGATCACCGCGTCCTTTAAGCCAAAGTAGCGGCCAAACACCAGCAGGTTTTCTGCACACGAGAAGTCCGGGTCCAGGCTGTCAAACTGGCTGACGATGCCCAGCTTGTCTTTGATGGCCAACGCATCACGCGGCATCTGCAAGGTGCTTTGCCCGGGCTGGTAAAACGATACACTGCCCGCATCAGGGACCGTCAGCCCCAGACACATGCGAATGGTGGTGGTTTTGCCCGCACCGTTAGGCCCAATCACACCCAGGCATTCACCGGGTTGGATGTCAAACGACAGGTTGTTGACGACGGTGGCATCACCGTATTTTTTGGTCAAGCCTTGAATGGAAAATATCGGCGTTGCGCTTGCTGAATTCATTCGACTATTGTGCCCTGTGATCATTTTTTGTGAATGTACTCGCAGGTAAACTGCTTTATCTTTTTGATCTTTTATCCACCTTCGGAATTGCTATGACCACCTTCGGCACCCCCCTGTCCCCCAACGCTACCAAAGTCATGCTGCTCGGCTCGGGCGAGCTTGGCAAAGAGGTATTGATTGCACTGCAGCGCCTGGGCGTAGAGACCATCGCCGTTGACCGCTACGACAACGCACCCGGCCAGCAGGTGGCGCACCATGCCCGCACCATCACCATGAGCGACCCGGCGCAGCTCAAGGCGCTGATTGAAAAAGAAAAGCCGCACCTGGTGGTGCCAGAAATTGAAGCGATAGCCACCGCCATGCTCGAAGAGCTCGAAGCCGCTGGCACTGCCCGCGTCATACCTACAGCACGCGCCGCCCGCCTGACGATGGACCGCGAAGGCATTCGCCGCTTGGCCGCTGAAACCCTGGGCTTGCCCACCAGCCCCTATGTGTTTTGTGACTCGCTGGCCGAACTGCAAGCAGCCATCGACAACAAAATTGGCTACCCTTGCATCGTCAAACCTGTGATGAGTTCATCCGGCAAAGGCCAAAGCAAAATCGCCGGACCAGCGGAAGTAAAAACCGCCTGGGACTACGCCATGGCCGGTGGCCGCGTTAGCCACGGCCGCGTGATTGTTGAAGGCTTCATCGACTTTGACTACGAGATCACGCAGCTCACCGTGCGCGCGCTTGGCGCAGATAACAAAGTAGAAACCCATTTTTGCGAACCCATTGGCCACATCCAGGTCAGCGGCGACTATGTAGAAAGCTGGCAGCCGCACCCCATGCGCTATGCGGCGTTAAAACGAAGCCGCGAGATAGCCAAAGCCGTCACAGACAACCTGGGCGGCCAGGGCGTCTTCGGCGTTGAGCTGTTCGTAAAAGGTGACGACGTCTGGTTCAGCGAAGTCAGCCCTCGCCCCCACGACACCGGCATGGTAACCATGTGCACCCAAGTACAAACCCAGTTTGAACTGCACGCCCGAGCCATCCTGGGCCTACCCGTCAACACAGCCCTGCGCACCCCAGGCGCCAGCGCCGTCATCTACGGCGGGGTAGAGGCCAAAGGCATCGTGTTTGACGGCGTGGCCGACGCACTGCGCGTACCCAACACCGACATCCGCCTGTTCGGCAAACCAGAGAGCTTCGTCAAACGCCGCATGGGCGTGGCGCTGGCGTTTGATGCGGATGTGGAGATGGCGCGGGTGAATGCGAAGAAGGCGGCGGGGATGGTGAAGCCGCGCGCTGCTTCTTGAGATTTTTATTGAATCACGAGCCTGAACTTGCTCAGGCGGCGTGCAGCTCTTCCCGCAAAACTCGCCGCAAGTCAGCAACTGTCACAGGCTTTGGCTGCTTGGTTAAAACTTTGCCTCGCAAAGCCTCGTTGATCAGCGTCTGGTAACCCAAGCCCTGGTCTTGCGCTTGGAGCCGAAAAGCATCCAGCACCGCATCGTCTAGGTACAGCGTGATACGGGTCTTGCCCTTAACAGGCCTGACAGCGCCGCGTTTGGCGTCAGAAAAATCGTATTCAGTTTTCATAGTGAGTGCGTTCCTTTTTTGTTGCAAGTCGTGCAGAAATCAAACGAATTTTTGGCTCACGCAGGGTGTAGCAAACAGTTACAACCCGCCCGAGCGCATCACAGCCGACCGTCAACCAGCGTTGTTCGTCCTTGGCATCAGGGTCTTGTTTTGTCAAAGCATAAGGATCATCAAAGACAGGCTCTACATCTTCAAAGCGAACTCCGTGCTTGTGCCAGTTGGCATGTGCTTTGTTCGGGTCAAATTCAAATGACATATGCATACTATACATATATTTCAGAAGTTACGCAGCTATCAGTGAGTTGCCTTTGATTGACTTCCTATGCATAGACACAGCATTACGCGCATCAGGCGCCAGCGCCGTTATCTACGGCGGGGTGGAGGCCAAAGGCATTGTGTTTGACGGTGTGGCCGAAGCCCTGCGCGTACCTAACTCAGACATCCGCCTGTTCGGTAAACCAGAGAGCTTCGTCAAACGCCGCATGGGCGTGGCGCTGGCTTTTGATGCCGATGTGGAGGTGGCGCGGGTGAATGCCAAGAAGGCGGCTGCCCTAGTCAAGCCGCGCGCGGCATGATCGCCGACTTTTCGTGCAGGATGCTCCACATGAGGCTTAACGACTTTAGAAATTGGTGAACGACCGGTTTGGGCCATTACCGGTATTAGCCGTTTGTAATCTGCCTGCTCCAGACCAGCCATTGGCAACCTGGGGTCGACACGCGGCTTTGTGGCTGGCACTTCATCAAAGTGAGCACCCGTCATGGGCTGTAAAGAGTCGGTCACGAGCGACCGGCTACGGGCGGTCCAGTTCAAGTCCAAACAGTTGTCGCTCGTGGACTTCGGCAGTGTCGTCGATTGCTGTTATCGATGCACCCCCCACCTTGAATGTCAGCTGCGGGTCTTTCTGCTGTTCATCGTTACTGAAATTTGGCTGTGCTTCACCCAAACGCTTACTCCACGTGAACGACGTCAGAGCCAGCCATGCCCATCAAGCTACTTCTGCATCAATAACGCCACCGGAGCGGGCACAACACTGCTTAGACCCCTTGGCGAGCACTCTCCATCAGCCCAGTCAACGCCTCCTGAATCAACACCATCGCCCTAGCCATATCGGCTTCGTTCAACCCGACGTAATGCCGATGCAAAACGTCTGACTTCGGCGCTGTGTGGTTCAGAATCCTCCTCAGCATAGCGTCCCAAAGTCCAAGCTTGTCGCCCACAGTTGTAGGCAGGCCCTGACGGCACGCCTGCGCGCGTTTAGCAACTCGACCCAGTGCACCACCGTATTGGTCTTGAACAGCGCCGAGATCAGAGGGGTCAGCTGGTCGCGGTTTTTGACGCGCCACTTTTCATTTTTAAACGCGTCGACTTCAAGCCATTCGAGTAATCAAAAAAAAGCTCTAAAACTGCTGTGCAGCAGACCTGGCTTAGCTATTCGGGCAATTCGCCTGCCCTTTGCAAATCAAATGCATGGTCTAAATGTCAGCTGCCTTTGCACCCAGATCACCGATGCGGGATATGTGTGATGCACAGATGGGCGCGAGTGTCGTAGTCGAGCCAGACTGGGATTTGGCGGCACAACCTGCACCAGACTGCAAGGTCGATCACCGCATCAATTGGCGAATCGGAAAACAGGAGAATCAGACTCGCTGCGGGTAGCCCTGCCTGTGGTGTATCTGGTGCGCCGACAATCACTCTCCCGGCTAAGGCTTTTCGTGGAAAACCTGTCAGTCAGGCTGTCAAATTACGGGTTTCCACGCATGTTGACGGCTCCTCCACGGTGCCACACTAAAAGCCGTAAGATTAAAACGCTGATATGTGAGGAAGACATGTACAGCTCCCTTAGCTACACCGGCGAGCGCAGGCTGATAAACATGGGCAAAGTGCACTACGTCATCCTAGGTGGCGATTAGGCGAGCGAGTTCCTGTTGATGTGGCAATTCAACCCGTTACGTGCACGGATTTCTTTCAAAACACCGAGGACCTATGGCGATCACGACACAAGGGGTGACGATGAGCGGATCGATGCGGGGATTGCGGGTGCTGGATTTTTCGATGGGGATCGCGGGTCCGCACGCAGGCATGCTCTGCGCTCAGCATGGCGCAGAAGTCATCAAGATCGAACCTCTTTATGGCGATTGGGCGCGTGAGCTCGGACGCCAGTATGGTGATCTCACCGCATTCGCACTGATGTACAACCGGGGGAAAAAGTCCCTGGCGATCGATCTGAAGGATCCAGTCGCCCGCAAGACCATTAAGGCCATAGCATTGACGTCCGATGTGCTACTCGAATCGTTCCGGCCGTCCGTGATGGACACCTTCGGCCTTGGTTATGAAGCACTTTACAAGGAGCGGCCCGATATCATTTACGTTTCGGTCACCGGTTTCGGCGGGGTGGGCCCCCTAGTGCGGGCCCCTGCCACGGACGTGATCCTCCAGGCCTTCTCCGGATTGATGAATTGCAACAAGAACGATGAAGGCGTTCCTCAGCGGCTCGACATGTTCGTAATTGATGCAGTCACGGGCCTGTACGCATTTCAATGCATCACCACGAGCCTGATGGAAAAGTTGAGGTTTGGCGGCGACGGCAAACACATCGATTGCAGCCTGATGAAATCCGCCATGGCCCTTCAAGCCGGCAAGATCATTGAGAACTTCATTGAAAAGTCGGAGAAACCGACCTACGCTCCCCTCGGCGTGCTTCCCACCTCGGACGGGTTTCTTGCGATTTCCGTGCGCCGCGACGATCATTTCGTCACATTGTGCAGGCTGCTGGCACGGCCCGATCTCATCGAAAGCGGCAAGTACACGACCGCGGAGATGCGCGTGGATAATGTCAAGGAGCTTCTGCCGGAGCTGAACAAGGAGTTCCGCTCTCGCACCACCGAACAACTGATCTCTGCGCTGACGCAGGCGGACATTCTGCACTCGCGCGTCAATCGGTACCAAGACCTGCTCGCGCATGAGCAGGTCTTGGTATCTCGCGCGATCGACTGGCAGAAGCAGGATGGCTTGTCGATGGATCTTCCCATTCCAGCGATACCAGGGGTGCCCGACCTCGCGGATGCGAAGCACTCCCCCCACTTGGGCGAGCACAGCCTTGAAATTTTGGCCAATTGCGGAATCGAAAAAGGCGTGATCGAGGAGCTTCTTTCGCGTGGGGCTATTAAGCAATTTTCCGAGGCCCGCTAGAGTTCGAGAAAATCGGACTGACTCCTACATCGCCTCGGAAACGCCTTGACCGCAATAAATCCACTATGCATTCCCGCACCGGCCACGGTACCCGGTGCTCTGGACTTCCGTTTCTCTTCGTACCAGACATGCTCAAAGCGAAAGATCATCAAGCCATGACGTCAACGCTTATCCGCCGTACGTTCGCCGCCTTTGCCTGCACCGCATCCTTAGTGGCTCACGCCCAAGACTTCCCCGTCCGTGCCATCACGCTGGTCGTACCCTACCCGCCCGGCAGCGCCACCGACAACATCGCACGCCCGCTCGCGCAGGCGCTGGGGTCCATCCTCGGCCAGACCGTCGTCATCGATAACAAGGCAGGTGCACAGGGCATGGTCGGCGGCGACTTTGTGGCCCGTGCCAAGCCCGATGGCTACACTCTGCTGGCTTCGTCCAGCGCCACTTTTGTCGGCGATGCGCTCATGAAGAGCATCCCCCACGATCCGGTTAAGGCCTTTCAGCCGGTGTCGGGCATCGGCGCCACCTCATTCATGTTGCTGGTGAGAACCGATTCGCCACTGCAGACCATCGCCGATCTGGTCAATGCAAGCAAGCTGTCGAACACGCCGATGCCGGTCGGCTACGGGTCCGCCACAGGTCAGCTCCTGCTGGGTGTGCTGAGTTCGACGGCCGGCGCGCAGGTGACCCAGGTGTCCTACCGCGGCGTACCTCAAGTCATCACCGATCTGATAGGCGGCCAAGTGCCGGCAGGGGTGGTGGACATCGGCAACGGGGTCGCCCAGATCAAGGGGGGCCGCGTGCGTGCTCTGGTGCAGACCGGCCGTGCGCGCAGCGCCGCAGCACCGACCGTGCCAACGCTGGCGGAAACCTATCCTGGCACGACGTTGGAGAGCATCATCTCCGTTGTCGCTCCCGCCGGCACGCCGCGGGCGGTGGTGGACAGGCTAGACCGCGCGTTGCGTGCCGCGCTGGACAAGCCGGAATTAAAGGCCGCTTGGGGTGCCATCACCACCGAAGTGCTCCCAATGACCACCGCGGAGGTGACGAAGCAGATCAACACCGACGTAGTGAAGTGGAAACAGCTAATCAAGGCCGCAGGGATCGAACCGCAATGACGCATACCGACACGATGACGTCTACCGCAGCGGCAGGCCCGGCCGCTGCGATCTACGACGGCCCCGTCATCGACGCCTTCCTACACACGCCCTGGATCGGCGGCGAAAATCCGTCCGAACCGCGCGGCGACCGTATGGACTGGAGCGGCGACAGGCGCGTGGCACGCGCGATGCATACGTTCAGCCACAGAGACAATGACAATCGCTCGTTCAGCTTGGGCGCTGACGCGCTGCGCCAGACCATGGCACAAGCCGGCGTCCAGCGCGCGGTGTTGCCGGCTAAGGTCTACTACCCGGCACCGGAAAAGCAGGTTGAGGCTGTGCATCGCCAGTTGCAGGCGGTGAGCGAAGACGGCGCCGGCATGCTGCGCTGGGCCTGCTCTCTGATCCCGCCGGAGCTGGGCCCCGGCACCTACTGGGATTTCATGATGAATGTGCGCATGCTGCGCAGCGCCGCACAGCGACCCGGCCTGTGCGGTGTGCACATCACGCCCTCACCCTGGGGCACCCCACCAAACCATAAGTGGTACTACCCGGCCTACGCCGCGTGCACCGAGCTGGGGCTGCCGGTGTTGGCCTACGTCGGTATGCCTGGCCCTTTGTGGCCGATGGGACCGAACGACCCCAACCACCTGGAAGAAGTACTGCTGGCCTTCCCCGATCTGCAGGTAATCGGCCACCACATCGGCGACCCTTGGGTCGAGACCGCAATCCGTCTTGCCGCGCGACATCCGAACTACTACATCTGCACCTCGGCCTGGTCGCCTAGGGCCTACCCGGCAGCGCTGGTAGATTTCTTGAAGGGCAGCTGGCACGGAACTAGGGGCTGTGAAAAGGTCGTCTTCGCATCCGACCACCCTCTGCTGGACATGACCCGCGCCGTGCGTGATGCGCGCAGCATGGGTCTCACCATGGAGCAGGCCCGCGCCTTTCTTCACGACAACGCCCTGGCTCTATTCTGGAAGGAACGGCTCTGAGCGCCATAAACTCCCTCACGTGCGCAGACGCGCCGATAGGCGTCTTCGACAGCGGTCTCGGCCGCTCGACTGTCCTGCGTGCATTGCGCGCCGAGCCCCCATAAGAAAACTTCATCTATTTCGCCGCCACGGGCCGCGCCCAGGACGGTGAGCGCGGAGACCCGAACATCATCGCTATCGCCCTTTATTTTTAGTACGTTAGCGTAGGCGTCCCGCCAACATGCCGGATTATTGTTCTACCGCTTTATTAACGGCACTTGTAAGGCAGTTGGTAAGTTAGTGGGCACATTGGGTGTATTCAGCTCGATGTGCGGCTGGTCGATGACGACGTAATGATTTGCATTGGCGATGAAGCGCAACCGTCGTTACGCCGCCAAATAAGGCCAGACATATCGTCCGCTCGGCTCAGACAAGCCAGCTTCGACCACGTCGTCGGAACTCAAGATCATGACGATATGTGATACGAGTTGGACAGCCATGAACCATCCCAGCTTCAGTTTTGAAGCAACTGTAGACCATTGCCAACCACGAGCAATCTGACACCGACATCAGCGAATATTACAGTCCACATGCTGCTCGACACCCGCGAGTAGAAGACAAGTCGTTCCAATTGCAGACATTGACTTCTTCTTTCCGATGCGTGAACGTCAGCTTTTGGAGGCTGAGATCGACGGTTGCGTTGACCGCTTTGTCGTCGATTCCGGCCAAGGTTTGTCGCGTCTTTGGTTGATCGCACTGAGAGATGGACCAAGCTACCCATCTACATTCTCCAGAGCGCCAAACAGCGTAAAAAGCGCCATTTTCGAGCACTTTTACCCTATCAAATGTACCTCTAAGCCAATAAATATGTGCGCGAGCAGCTCCTAAAAACATAGCGTTTAACCAATTTCCATATCAAGGCAGAGGTCGCCAAATTCGCTGTCGGGCGCTTGCGCCCATTGGCCGGGCGTTCGAAATCGTGAATTAATTCACGCAAATTACTGAAACGCCACTTCAGAAAAACTTCGCAGCTTGCGTGAATGCAACTGGCTCGACCCCTCAGCCCGCAGCAAATCAATCGCCCGCATGCCGATGCGCAAATGCTGGTCAACCCGCTCGCGGTAAAAGTGATTCGCCATGCCGGGCAGTTTGATTTCACCGTGCAGGGGCTTGTCGCTCACGCACAGCAGGGTGCCGTAGGGCACGCGGAAGCGAAAGCCGTTGGCAGCTATCGTGGCGCTTTCCATGTCTAGCGCCACAGCGCGGCTTTGGCTGAAGCGGCGTTGCGGCTGGTTGCCGGGCAGCAGCTCCCAGTTGCGGTTGTCTGTTGAAGCAACCGTGCCGGTGCGCATGATGCTTTTCAGGGCTGCGCCTTTCAGGCCTGTGACGTCCGCCACGGCGCTTTCCAGTGCCTTTTGAATTTCAGCCAGCGCGGGGATGGGTATCCACAGGGGCAGTTCTTCGTCCAGCACATGGTCTTCACGCACATAGCCGTGGGCCAGCACGTAGTCGCCCAGTTG